>JBEDFA010000065.1:0-37783 GCA_041175365.1 Actinomycetota bacterium
GCTGTAGCCGGTGGGTTCTAAAGCCCTTTTGGCTCTTTTGCTGGCCGTTGCGGTCGGTTTTCCCTTCAATTGCCAGGTGTGGCGTTAGCAGTCTCACCGATAGAGTGCTAGCCACTGGTTCGCCCCTGTGCGAACCCCCCATACAGGCACCCCAATACGGAGGAAACCACCATGGCAAAGCTCATTGCATTTGACGAAGAGGCCCGTCGCGGTCTCGAAGCCGGCATGAACAAGCTGGCTGACGCTGTTCGCGTCACACTCGGACCTAAGGGTCGCAACGTCGTTTTGGCAAAGCAGTGGGGCGCACCCACCATCACCAACGACGGCGTCTCCATTGCGAAGGACATCGAACTCGAAGATCCATACGAACGCATTGGCGCCGAATTGGTGAAGGAAGTTGCGAAGAAGACTGACGACGTCGCAGGTGACGGCACCACCACCGCAACAGTTCTTGCATGGACAATGGTTCGCGAAGGCTTGCGCAACGTTGCAGCTGGCGCAAACCCCATGTCACTGAAGAAGGGCATCGAAGCAGCAGTTGCTGCAGCCATCGTCAGCATCAAGGAACTCGCTAAGGAAGTTGATTCGAAGGAGCAGATCGCTCAGGTCGCATCAATCTCCGCAGCCGACACTGAAATCGGCCGCATGATTTCTGAAGCCATCGACAAGGTCGGCAAAGACGGTGTTATCACCGTTGAAGAGAGCCAGACCTTCGGCATGGAGATGGACCTCGTAGAGGGAATGCGCTTCGATAAGGGCTACATCTCTCCGTACTTCGTGACCGACGCAGATCGCATGGAAGCATCGCTTGACGACGCATACATCCTTCTCGTTTCGGGCAAGATCACCAACGTTCGCGACATGCTTCCCGTTCTTGAAAAGGTCATGCAGAGCGGCAAGCCACTCGTCATCATCGCCGAAGACATCGAAGGCGAAGCACTTGCAACACTCGTGGTCAACAAGATCCGCGGAACATTCAAGAGCGCTGCAGTGAAGGCTCCAGGCTTTGGCGATCGTCGCAAGGCAATGTTGCAAGACATCGCACTTCTTACTGGTGGCCAGGTCATCAGCGAAGAAGTTGGTCTCAAGCTTGAGAACGCAACCCTCGACCTTCTTGGTCGCGCAAAGAAGATTGTCATCACAAAAGATGAAACAACAATCATCGAAGGCGCTGGCACCGAAGATGACATCAAGGGCCGCATCAACCAGATCAAGACTGAAATCGAAAACACCGATTCCGACTACGACCGCGAGAAGCTTCAAGAGCGCCTTGCCAAGTTGTCCGGTGGCGTTGCTGTTCTCAAGGTCGGCGCTGCTACTGAAGTAGAGCTCAAGGAAAAGAAGCACCGCATCGAAGACGCAGTGAGCACCACCAAGGCCGCTATCGAAGAGGGCGTTGTTCCTGGCGGTGGCGTTGCACTTCTTCGTGCACAGGCCGCTGTTACCGCAGCTGCAGAGAAGCTCTCGGGCGACGAAGCAACTGGCGCACGCATGGTTGCTCGTTCACTCGAAGGTCCACTCAAGCAGATCGCTGAAAACGCTGGTCTTGAAGGTGGAGTCGTTGTTGAGAAGGTGAAGAGCCTCAAGGGAACCGAAGGCCTCAACGCCGCAACAGGCGAATACGAAGACCTCGTGAAGCTTGGCGTTATCGACGCTGCAAAGGTGACTCGCTCTGCATTGCAGAACGCAGCATCCATTGCTGCTCTCTTCCTCACCACCGAGTGCGTGATTGCAGACAAGCCTGAAGAGGCTTCACATGCAGGCCACGACCACGGCGGCATGGGCGACTTCTAAGTCGTTCATACATTTCTGATCGTCGATGTCGCGTCCAATAGCGCTCGTTAGTTGCGCTGAGGCGCGACATCACGACACAGATCTTTCACTCATCATTCGCGGCTTACAAGACCGTGGAATAGTTGCAGAAATTACGGATTGGGATAACGCCGCCGAGGACTGGTCACGGTTCTCCGCGGCGATTATTCGTTCTCCGTGGGATTACCACCGTCGCTACAACGACTTTGTTCAGTGGCTTGATGACGTTTCTGCCAAGACCACATTGTTCAACAGTGCAGACATTGTGAAGTGGAATACGGACAAGACGTATCTCGGCGAGATGGTGGACGCAGGTATCCCTGTCATTCCCACAACTTTTGTTCGCGGCGCAGAAGATCTTGTTCTCATCACCAATGACGGAATGCTTGACCGAGACATTGTGGTCAAGCCAACGATTAGCGCCGGCTCTAACAACACAGAGCGCCATATCGAGTCGCCTGTGAAAGCAGCTGCTCATCTTGGACAACTCATTGACTCTGGCAAGGTTGCCATGGTGCAGCCGTATCAACGCTTCATTGATGAACGCGGCGAGACCGGCATGTTGTACTTCAACGGTGAATACAGCCATGCATTCCGCAAGGGTGCGATTTTGGCAACTGGCGACAATGTGAAGAACGGTTTGTACACCGAAGAAGACATCACATCGCGTGAGGCGTCATCGCAAGAGCGTGAACTGGGCGAAGAGGTCATGGACTTCATCGTGGACAAGTTTGGCTATGCGCCGTTGTACGCCCGCGTAGATGTTGTGCGTGGATCCGCCGGAGTTCCTGTTCTGATGGAACTAGAACTCGCAGAACCATCGCTGTACCTCCATATGGAGAGGGATGCGGCTACTCGCTTTGCATCCGCCGTCGTCACCGTTACTCGTAAATAGGTAGGTTAGAAACATGAGCGAACCGATGTCCCCCTCGGTCGGCCTGGCGGTCGTCCACTTGTTCTGCAAGCCATTCCCAGACTTCAAAGGTGAAGACCTTGTTGCAGCGGTGAAGGCAGCGGAAGCCAATGGCGTCACCGTCGTTACTGTTTCGATGTTGGGCCACAAGGCCGATCTCGCTGTTATGGGACTCGCCGCCGACATGCGTGCATTGAAGGCATTGCAGACTGGCGTACAGCATGCTGGTCTTGAAATTGTTGACAGCTATGTGTCGCTCACAGAGGTATCTGAATATGCCAAGGGCATGCCACAGGAAATGCTGAATGCACGTCTGTATCCAACGCTTCCGCCAGCAGGCAAGAACGCATGGTGCTTCTATCCGATGTCAAAGCGTCGTGAACACAAAGACAATTGGTTCACACTTGAATTCGACAAGCGCAAAGTACTCATGGAAGAGCACGGCAAGAGCGGTCGTGCTTTCGCCGGACGCGTTATTCAGCTTGTGACTGGCTCAACTGGTCTTGACGACTTCGAGTGGGGAGTCACCTTGTTCGGCGTGCACCCTGATGACTTGAAAGAAGTCGTGTACACGATGCGTTACGACGAAGCTTCTGCGATCTATGCAGAGTTCGGTGCGTTCTATGTCGGCATGGTGACGCCAGTCGAAGAACTGATCAACCAGATCTAACTATTTAGTCTTGGCGTCCATGCCAAGTTGTTCGAGACGAGCTTTGACCAGCTTTCGAACAAGCGTGATAGGCAAGCATTTGTCGACCGGAAAGTGCAACGTGCCTTTGCTGTAGTCGTACTTGGTGAGTGAATCTGCCAAAGGTTCCAACAAAGCGCCGCTGTGTGGGAAATAACTGCAGTGTTTCTTCGCACCGGCATATCCAGCAATTGATTTTCCGTTGATCTGTATCGCTGGCACGCCGTAGTGAATCATTTCTTCGCCGGCGGGGAGAATCCTCTTGAGCATCGATCGAAGTTCTTGCAGTGTCGTCCTCTGTGGCTCCGGTACGCCAGCGAGAAATTCATCAACGGCTTTCTCGCCTGCGGTGCGTCGTGGTGCCATGCGTTCAATGTTAGGGGAGTCTCTCCGTCGTGCTGAGTAGTGTTGGGGCATGCCTGAGATGTCGACATTGATTGCATTTATGGTCGCAACTATTGCATTGCTATTCATCCCAGGGCCTGCGGTGATCTACATCTTGAACCGCAGTATCGCCGATGGTCGAACAGTCGGTCTTGCTGCGGTCGCTGGACTGGAGGTCGGCGATTCCATTCAGGCACTTTTTGCAGCACTAGGAATTAGTGCGGTGCTGGCAACATCAGCTGAGATGTTCAACGTCGTGAAATGGGCCGGTGTTGCGTACCTCGTGTACACGGGCATCCGTACGTTGATGTCACGGCCATCCGATGTCGCTGCAGAATCAAGTCATGTGTCGTTGCGTCAGGCATTTCGTCAAGGCATTTTGGTTAATGCGTTGAATCCGAAGACTGGCTTGTTCTTCCTGTCAATCTTTCCGCAGTTTGTTGATGCAAATGCTGCGAATGCAAAGTCTCAATCGCTAGTTCTTGGCGCAGTGTTTGTCGTTCTTGCCAGCATCTTCAATGGAACACTCTCATTGATGGCAAGTAGTTTGCGTGGCTTACTGTTGCGCGGGCAATCGCTGTACATCATCCGTCGGTATGTCTCGGGTGGATTGTTTATTGGGTTGGGTCTATTGGCCGTACTTGCCGGTCGCCCCGCCACCTCGCGCTAATTCTCCAGCATCAGGGTGGACGGCCCATCGTTCACCAAAGCCACCTGCATATAGGTGCGGAAACGACCCGTCTCTACATTGGCTCCAAGCCGACGAAGTTCATCGACAACTTTTGTAACGAGGGGTTCTGCAAGTTCTGGTTTGGCTGCAGAGATCCAAGACGGACGTCGTCCGGAATTCGCATCCCCATACAAAGTGAATTGGCTCACGACGAGGACATTCTTTGTTGTGTCAGCGAGGGAGAGATTCATGATGCCGTCAGCATCATCCATCATGCGCAAGTTCCAGATCTTGTCGGCCATCTTCACAGCATTTTGCTCAGTATCGGAATGGGTGACGCCAACAAAAACCAGCAACCCTTTGTTGATCTCGCCGGTGCGAATTGTTTGCCCGTCAATCTCGGCATCGACCGAAGCATGGAGAACTCTTTGAATTAAGGCGCGCATGGAAACTCCGGGAAGTCTGAAGAATTGAGAGATGGACAACATATCCGCCTCGTTTGGCGAACTAAGGCTGGGCAGAAATTTGGGTCTAGTTTTAGGGATGTTGAAACGGGGGACACGTGGCAAATGTTTTGAATGAGGCTCGTGAATTTCTTGCGGCTAATTGGAGTCCCGAGATCGATCTTGCCGAGTGGAAAGAACTGGTCATCGACAATCGATGGGCTGCACTTCGGTGGCCAGAAGATTGCATGGGGCGTGCATTAGATGACGACACCGCCACTGCCGTTGAAGCACTGTTTGTTGCTGCGGGTGCACCAGGAACGGGTCAAGACAAATCCAATTTGTGGGCTGGTTCCATTGTTGGCTTCGGAACCCCAGAATTGAAAGCGCAATTCATTCGTCCGCTTCTCATGGATGAAGTTGCAATGTGCCTTCTCTATAGCGAACCGGGCGCTGGTTCCGACCTTGCTGGAATTCGTACGACCGCTGTACGTGATGGTGATGAGTGGATTATCAACGGTCAGAAAGTGTGGACCTCTGGCGCAAAAGATGCCGACTTCGGAATGTTGATTGCTCGCACCGATTGGGATCAACCAAAGCATCGTGGAATTTCGTTTTTCTATTTACCGATGAAACAGGTCGGCGTTGAAGTTCGTCCTCTGCGACAAGCAACGGGTGACTCACGATTCAACGAAGTGTTCATCACTGATGCTCGTGTTCCCGCACAAAACATGCTGGGCGAGCTCAACCAAGGGTGGTGGGTGCTGCAAAGTGCACTGGCGTATGAACGCGCAATGATGGGTATCTCGCGTCGCGGACCACGTGGCCCAGCAGGCGGAGCAACTGCAACTGCGATGGGGCATATCCCACTGCCGGATTTGTCGTTGGTGAAACTGGCGCAATCGGTGGGGAAGAACAACGATCCACAGGTACGACAGAAGCTCGCGAAGCTTCATTGCATGCGCTTAGTGAATGATTGGAACAACGATCGTTCCAAGGCGATGGCTGCAGGTGGTGGTTCATCTCCCTTGGCGTCATTCGGCAAATTGGCGATGAGTGGTCTGCTGCATTTCGCGGGTCACTTGCAGGGCGAACTATTGGGTGCTGAAGGAACACTTGATGGCGATCAGAATCCACGTGCACGTGATGCGAACTATTCGCAACTGAACGCATATTTCACGTCCATTGGTGGCGGTACGGATCAAGTGCAACGCAACATCATCGGTGAGCGCATTCTTGGTTTGCCCAAAGAACCAGAAGTAGACAGAGACATGCCTTTTCGGGATGTTCCTGCAGGTGGCAAGCGTTAATTAGTCGCGGGCCATGGTGGCGCGGCTTGCGCCATGGAAATCCAGAACCTGGTCATCATCAAGATTGATGTCAACTTTGATGAGATCGCCAGTGAACACGAATGGAGATTCGTAATGGCTCACGGGTGTTCCACGGTCGAGACCAATATCAAGGCCTGACCACGAAATGAGCAACCAGAAGATGTTCTCGGTTGTCATGCTTCCCACTTCAACATCATCAATAAACATTGTGAGAGTGCCTTCATTGCCGTTGCGCTTCATGCGTACGCCAACAATGTGAGATCCAGGTGTGATCTTTTGATCGGACTTCAACATCTGATGGCTGCCACCGATGTTGAGGTCGTGCTCGAGATACCCATCACGAATAAAGAGGCTGTATCCACTGGTGAGGTCACCGTGGGAAATGAGAACTCCTTCGCAACCCTCTGCAGGCACATTGATGTACGCCGAGATGGTGTACGAGCGACTACGAAGGTCTGGCGCCACGTCTGATGGGATATGTCCCATTCCTTTCCAGAACGTGTAACGCGAACGATTGCCGCGATGACGCTCAGCATTTTCAGCGAATCGTGGAGCAAAGCGATCGTCCAGTGGCAACACCTTGTTCTTGTCGGCTTCTTCCCACCATTGCTGAATCAGTTGTGCAAGACGTTCTGGTTCTTGCGCAGCAAGATCATGCATTTCATTGAAGTCTTCTGCGAGGTGATACAGCTCCCAGGTGTCGTCTTCAAATGGTGTGCCCATTTGGTGATACGCCACTGCTTTCCATCCATCAACAACGATGCCGCGATGTCCAAACATTTCGAAGTATTGCGGTCCGCGTTGAATGACTGCGGAAGGGTCAGTGAGAACCGCTGCAAAAGATTGACCCTCCACCGGCATTTGTGCAATTCCATTCACTGTTGTTGGAACATCAAGACCCAGCATTTCAAGAATGGTGGGCGCAACGTCTACTGCGTGGCAGAAGTTGTGTCGAATTCCACCTTCGTCTTTCACAACACCTGGCCATGCGATGAGGAACGGATCACGAATGCCGCCTGAGTGTGTGTTCTGCTTGTAGCGCTTCAGCGGTGTGTTTGCTGTCATCGCCCAACCCCAAGGGAAGTTGCTGTGCGTATCCGGCCCACCGATGTCGTCAATCTTTGCGATCTTGTCTTCAATGCTTTCTGCAATGAGGTTGAACGGACCCATTGCATTGATGAATCCAAATGGACCACCTTCTTGGCTGGCACCGTTGTCGCTCATCACCATGATGACGGTGTTTTCCAGTTGTCCTGAATCTTCCAACTGCTTCACCAAGCGTGCGAGATGATCATCGAAGTGTTCAAGCATGGCTGCGTAGGCCGCCATTAATCGAATGGACAGTGGTTTTTGCTCCTCAGGAACATCAGCCCAAGGAAGTACCCATTCATTGCGATCAGGAAGCACGGTGTCCGGTGGAACAATGCCGAGTTTGATCTGGTTTGCAAGTCGGCGATCACGTGCAGCATCCCACCCGTCGAGGTACTTCATCTCGCAACGGTCGATGTACTCAATAGGTGCCTGATGCGGCGCATGACATGCTCCTGGTGCAAGCAACATCATCCACGGAGTATCGGGTGCGCCTGCAGTGTGATCAGCAACATATGTAATTGCATTGTCGATGAGATCTTCCGTGAGGTGATACCCCGTCCAGTAAGTGCCTGGTGCGGTGACATGCGTGTTGTCGCGCACAACCTCAGGGCTGTATTGATCAGTCTCAGCATCGAGGAATCCGTAGAAGCGGTCAAAACCGCGTGAGAGTGGCCAGCCATCGAACGGTCCAGTCGGACCTGTTTCGGTGAGAGGGGTGACGTGCCACTTGCCCACCATGTAGTTGCGGTAACCGTGAGGGCGCAACATCTCAGCGAGCGTGCCTGCTTCATGAGTGATCTTTCCGCGATAACCGGGATAACCGCTGTCGAAGTTTGCGAGGCAGCCAACGCCAACAGAGTGATGGTTGCGTCCAGTGAGAAGAGCAGCTCGTGTGGTGGAACACATTGCGGTGGTGTGAAAACCAGAGAAGCGAAGTCCGCGTTGTGCGATTGCATCGATTGTTGGTGTGCTGTTTTCGGCGCCGTAACAACCGAAGTCCGCAAAGCCGACGTCATCAAGAAGAACAATCAGAATGTTGGGCTTTCCTGCGCCAGGGTTGTGGTCGGGGAAAAAGGGAGTCGACTCTGCGATGGTCTTGCCAATGGTGCCAGGGAATCCGGCAGGTGTGGTGGGTGTAAACGTCATCTGGGCCTCCGAGCGTTGAATTGCAAGTGTACTTTCGTCCTGCAAAGGCGGAGATAATCAGGTGCGTTCTATCGGTCGGTAGGTTGGAACATATGAACGGTATGCATGCGTCGGTCGACAATTTGGAACCGTATCCACGAGATCTATACAACGCCGTCATGCAATCTGTGCCAATGTGGGTGAGTCGGCGGATGATTGAGATTGCATCTCAGGGTGGTGTCAGCGCAGGTGCTGATTTCATGTCATCTGTTGAAGCGGTGATTCAAGAGACCTCAGTTCAGCTTCAAGGCGATTTGTTGTCTCTGTTATCGACCGATGTTGATCATCAACGTTTTAACCCATTGCAAGTGATTCGTGAAGCAAATGTCTTTGCAAACCGTGCCCTTGATGCGGCAGGTGTCCCGGTTCCATATCGTGATGAATTCGATGCTCAGGTAATGCCTCACGACACCTTCGCATTCGGGCCGTTGACATGGAAAGACCTTTCGGACGATGCTCACGACGCGGGTATCTCGTGGGGGGCATGGAAGGCGGCAACAGTCCTCACTCGTCGCCGTGCTGAAGGAAAAATCAGCTAGTTCTCGGCCGTCGCCCGAGTCTCGGCGTTCAATTGTAAAAAGCATGTGAACCATTGAGAACTGGGGTTCACAGCTGGATGGGGCACCGTACGCTCTCCTCATGGTCAGCCGTCTTGATATCGCCAGTGATTTGTCGCTGCGTGGGCTGACTGCGTGCCAGGCAATGTCGGCCGCAACCGATTCATGGTTAGCGCAACTCTTTGATGCGGCAACTGCAGATGTGAAGAAGCGAGATGACATCGCACTGATCGCGGTCGGCGGTTATGGTCGTCGCGAACTGGCACCGCAAAGTGACCTCGACGTCTTGCTCGTGCACAAGAACGTCAAAGACATCAGTGACATCGCATCGCGCATTTGGTACCCGGTGTGGGATGCGGGCATCAAGCTTGGTCATTCTGTGCGCACACCAAAAGAAACGATTCAGTTGTGTGGAACAGATTTAGACACTGCAACTTCTTTAGTCACTGCACGTGTCATCGCAGGAAATGAAACTCTTGGCAAGCAAGTCATCGCAGAAGCAGGGGACAGTTGGCGTAAGCGCGGTCGCGAATGGTTGATCGAACTACACACTCGTGTTCTTGAGCGTTATGCAAAAGATGGTGAAGTTGCTTTCCTTCTTGAACCAAATCTCAAGGAAGGAATGGGTGGACTACGCGACATTCATGCATTGCATTGGGCAGTCAAAGCAGGTCTTGATCTACTGCCGGGCGATGCCTCGCAACTGGACTGGTGTAACGACGTGTTGCTCAATGTGCGAGTTGCACTGCATCGCCACACGGGACGGCCCAATGAAATATTGCGCCTAGAAGATCAAATTCCTGTTGCATCGCTTGCTGGTTATGAATCTGACGATGCATTGATGGCAGCGATTGCTGAAGTAGGACGCCGTATTGCGTGGATTTCCGATGAAGCGTGGTCACGTCTTGACCCTCCCGCTAATCGTTCCAGCGTTCCGCAGTCCATCGCGCCAGGTGTTGAGTTGCTCAATGGCGAAATACATCTTGATGAGGCAGTGAACGTTTCTGATGACCCCACGTTGCTGCTTCGAGTTGCCACTGCAGCTGCACGTCTTGGTGCTCGCATTGACCGACCATCACTTGATCGCTTAGGACAAGAATCGCCCCAATGGCCAGACCCATGGCCGGCCGGTGCGAGCGATGACCTCGTTGCATTATTGCTGGAAGGTGAAGCTGCCATCCCAGTATTGGAATCTCTTGACCAACGCAATCTCTTGGTGCGTGTCTTGCCGGAATGGGCACCTGTTCGCAGTAAGCCGCAACGCAATGCGTTTCACCGCTTCACTGTTGACCGTCACCTCTGGCAGACAGTTGCGAATGCTGTTGCAGTAGTTGATCGTGTTGCTCGCCCAGACTTGTTGGTGATTGGTGCTCTCTTCCATGACATTGGCAAGGG
Organism: Actinomycetota bacterium; assembly: GCA_041175365.1. Classification (GTDB taxonomy): domain Bacteria; phylum Actinomycetota; class Acidimicrobiia; order Acidimicrobiales; family Ilumatobacteraceae; genus UBA2093. The sequence continues at coordinate 10,471 of JBEDFA010000065.1, forward strand.
ATATCCGGGCGATCATACGGAAGTTGGCGTTGAAATGTTCAATGTCATTGGTTCGCGGATGGGACTCTCTGACTCGGACAAGAGCATTGTGTGCTCATTGATTGAACATCACTTGTTGCTGGCCGATACTGCAACGCGACGAGACTTGTCTGACGATGCAACGATCACAATGGTGGCTGACCGACTTGGCAGCACTGTCGTTCTTGATCTTCTTCATGCACTGACCGAGGCAGACTCGAAAGCAACGGGACCATCTGCATGGAGCGAGTGGAAGGCAGAACTTATTGCTCTCCTCGTTGATCGTGCACGACATGTTCTCGGTGGTGGCGATGTGCAAGAAGTGATGTGGCGTCTTTTCCCAGATGCCGGTGTCTTGGAGATGATGGCGGCTGGCGATGTTGCTATTCGTGCTTTGCCCGACCGTGTCACTGTTGTCAGCCCTGACCGTCCCGGTACGTTCAGCAAAGTTGCTGGCGTTTTGGCACTCAGTGGCCTGGATGTTCTTGGAGCTGAAGCTCACTCTGACGAGCAGGGAATGGCTGCATCAGAGTTTCGTGTCATCAGTCCACACGGTGAGATCGATTGGAATCCGATTGTTTCCAACCTTGAACGTGCATTGTCGGGCCGTCTTGCGCTGGAATCACGTTTGGCGGATCGTGCAGCGAACGCCCGTCCGCGCCGCGCAACTTCTGCATTGGCACCGGCAGCCCCCACCGTGCGTTTCGATGACTCTGCATCTTCCAACGCCACGTTCGTAGAAGTTCGTGCTCCGGACATGGTCGGAGTCCTTCATCGCATTACAAAGGCAATTGCGGATCTCGGACTTGACATTCGACATGCTCGCGTTTTGACCTTGGGTAATGAAGTAGTGGACTCTTTCTATGTTCGTGAGTCGGGTGGCGGTCGCATCACCGACCAGTCATACAAAGAAGAGATTTCGCGCGCGATCCTTCACGCTTTGATCTGATGCAACTCTCTCGCATCAGGTGAAACTGCTTTCTTCGCGGGGCTAGGGTTCTTCTTGTGAGCGATGCAACACCCCAAGACTTCACACGTCATCTGATTCGTTGGAGCGAGACACTTGCTGCAATCGCACGCACGGGAATGGGTTTTACGCAAAGCCTGTATGAACGTGAACGATACGAAGAAGTTCTGAAGGTCGCAGGCGACATTAAGTCTTCAGCCGACGAAGCTCTTGAAGTGCGTCGCGAACAAGATCACTTCGTACAGGAATGGATGGAGTCCATCGGCGAAGGCGTCCCTGGATACGTCACTCCTAAAGTCGCAATTGGTGCCATCGTGGGTAACGATGAAGGAAAGATCCTTCTTGTTCAGCGCAAAGACAGTGGTGTGTGGTTGTATCCCACGGGTTGGGCTGATGTGGGTTATTCACCTGCAGAAGTAGCAGTGAAAGAAGTTGAAGAAGAAACCGGAATTCACGCCGAACCTCTGCAACTGTTAGGTGTTGTCGACGGAATGCGCATGGGCTTTTCTCGATTCGGAATGTACATGTTGCTTTTCCATATGAAAGCAACGGGCGGTGAACTGAATGGTCACCCGTTAGAGACCGCAGATGTCGGTTGGTTTGGTCCCGACGAATTGCCAACACCAACGGCTGGTGCGCAATGGTGGGGCGACATGGCCTTTGCAGCAATTAATGGTGTGGTGAAGCCCGCAACGTTTGATGCTCCGCGCGAACAGATGTGGCGCGGCGAAGAGGGGATGTAGCGGTTATTGACCGTCTTGGTCGCGCAAGAACTGCTCGACCTCATCAACAAGCGTGTCGATGTTCTCTTCTGCGTCGTCATCCTCATCGGAATCGCTGAAGTCAAATTCCAATTGATTTGGATTGTCGAGTCCGAACGCATCTTCTCCGAGAGTCTCAATACGTTCGACGTATTCGCGAAGATCTTCGTCGTCTTCAATCATTGCTTCAACGCGATTGTCGTATTCAACAATTTTGTTATGCAGTGCGCCAAGTGGTGCTGGAGTTCCGATGATTTCACCAGCTCGTGCGATGAGCGCATTGGCTGCTTTCGGCGAGGGAATCTGTGACGCAATCGCGGGAACAGCTGCCCACAATGAAGCGGAAGGAATCGAGGATTGTGAGCATCCATCGTGCAAGACACTGATGATTCCTGTGGGTCCTTCATAACGTGAACGACGGAGATCAAAGCGTTCGATGGTTGCGTCGTCATTTGCTGTGCCCATGACTTGCACTTCGCCACGATGCGACACTTCGGCAATGAGAGCACCGAGAGAAAGAATCATTGCTGCGTCGTAACGAGTCGCGACACTGATGATTTGCTCTGAAAAGAGACGCCACTTCAAACTTGGTTCTGGCCCCAGTACGAGAATCACATCAGCGCCAGGAGTACTTGCGTGCCACAGGCTGACTTTTGGCCACACGATGGATCGCGTGATTCCATTTTCAAGACGCACTGATGGACGAATCGTTGCGAAGTCGGTGAACTCTTCCGGATCAATTTCCGCCAAAGGTTCTGCATGCCATGCATCAATCAGAGTGCGAACAGCTGAACTGGCGGCATCGGCTGCATCGTTCCAGCCGCTGAATGCAGCGATGACCGTGGGGTTATGGAGCTTGGGACTCGATAGCCAGCGGACGTGATCTGAAGCCGTCATTAAGGTGAAAATCTACCGCCCTTTTTGGCACATGAAATTCTCGAATTTCCCTGTTGATAACTGTGGAATTTGTTCCTGTTGTGGCAAGGTGGAGGGCATGTCAGTTGTCGTTGAACGGGCCTCCGAAGTCACTCCCGAACTTATTTCTGCGTTTGAAGTGCTGATTCCTCAACTTTCATCATCGAATCCACCGCCAAGTGCCAGCGAATTACAGGAAATCGTTTCTTCGGAAGCATCAGTACTTTTCATTGCTCGAGTAGACGGAAAAATCGCTGGCTCATTAACTCTCGCCACTTTCCGGATACCTACTGGTTTACGAGCATGGATTGAAGATGTCGTTGTGGATTCTTCTGCTCGTGGTCATGGTGTGGGGGAAGCGCTCAACCGTGCTGCTATCAAAGAAGCTCGTGCGCGCGGTGCAGTCACTGTTGATCTCACTTCTCGACCATCGCGTGAAGCGGCAAATCGTTTGTATCAACGTCTCGGGTTTGTGCAACGCGAAACGAATGTGTATCGCAACAGCCTTTAGCTGGTTTTTGTGAGCCCTTCAGCTTCTAGCTCAAGGAATTTGCGAATCTTTCGACCCATCAGAACTCCCCACACTTTTGCAAATCGACCTTGCATGGCAAAGATCAAGGTGAGTGAAGAACCGGTTGGCAATTCCGCTTCCACTACATGATGTGCGGTGGTGACGAGGCCGGCTCGACGCATTTCGTATGTGAAGGAATTTCCTTCGGTGTACTCAGTGACGACCCACTTCGATTCGGGCGCACCTGGTTGCTTCATCACAATTTCAGATCCTGTGGCCAGTGTGCCGTTGCCAATAATTTCCGCTGAAGAAATGGAGGCTGTTCGCTCTGGCCATTCTTCAATGTTTCGTACACGTTCCCAGAGAGCATCTGCAGACAGAGATGATTCAAGCGAGAATAAGAACGACACCTTTGACACGCATGTCAGCGTAGTCATCGTCTGACTCAGGCGATTCCCCATTTCTGTTGACTGGTACTGTCCCCACATGGCAAAGATCAATCGAGGCAGGTTCACTGCTGACAATGGCGCCGATGGCAAGGTTCTTTTTCTTATAGGTATGAGATTCAATCGTGTCTGGCAGATCTGGAAGTGGCTTCCAGTATTTGTGGCGATGCCAAGAATGTTGATTGAACTTCAGAAGAATCGTGAACTTGGCCTGATCGGGAAGCCCAGCACATTTATTTCTGGCAAGACAGTTCTTGTATGGCAGTACTGGGAGTCCTTCGAAAAATTAGATGCGTACTCAAAAATGAAGGATGCAGCCCACCTACCTGCATGGCGTGCTTTCAATAGGCGCATTCGGGATAACGGTTCAGTCGGAATTTTTCATGAGACGATTCTCTTGTCGGATGCAACAGTTGAAACTGTGTACGGCAACATGCCGACAATGGGTCTTGCCGCAGTAACTGGTCTTGTCCCTGCGGGAAAGCGTGGACAAACGGCACGCACGCGCATCACTGGTGATGATTCCATCGCGCCCGCAGTCGACCCATACTGAGTAGCCTCAGAGTCACTATGACTCGCCTTGGCTATCAAATTCCTAACTTCACTTACCCGGACATGACGGGAAACCAGATTTTCCAGAGTGTTGTCGCTCAAGCAAAGGCTGCAGAGGATGCTGGCTTCGACCGTGTCTTTGTAATGGACCACTTCTACCAATTGCCTGGCCTCGGAACTCCGGATGAACCGATGTTCGAGTGCTACACACTTCTTTCTGCGATTGCACAACACACAAGCAAGGTGCGCTTGTCGGCATTGGTCACGGGTAACACCTATCGCAACCCGACATTGCTTGCGAAGACGGTGACGGCGCTTGACATTGTTTCGAATGGTCGCGCAACTCTGGGCATTGGTGCTGGCTGGTTTGAACTCGAACACAATCAATTGGGTTACGAATTTGGAACCTTTACTGACCGCTTCGAAAAACTTGAAGAAGCATTGCAGATCATTCTCCCGATGTTGCGCGGAGAAAAGGCAACATTGAACGGCAAGCACTACCAAGCCACCGACGCTATGAACTTCCCAGCCCCGGTATCTCGCATCCCCATCATGATTGGCGGCGGTGGTCTGAAGAAGACACTTCGAATGGTTGCTCAGTATGCAGATGAATCAAATCTCACGTCGCGCACCATTGAAGAAGTGACAGAGCGTTTAGATGCATTGGCAGGACATTGCGATCGATTGGGACGTAACCGTTCTGAGATCAAAGTGACGAAGCAGATGATGGTGTGCGTCGCTCCCACCATGGAAGAGGCCCACAAAGATCTTGCAGAGATTGCTGTAGTCAAGGGCTGGAATAACGACCTTCTAGAGATGATGAAAGCGTTCATCCCTTGTGGAGATCCCGACACGGTCGGCGAGAAGTTGACGGAATTCCTGAATTTGGGAATCGATGGATTCACATTGAGTCTTCCTGCGAATGGGCACAAGACGGACAGTATTGGTTTGCTGGCGCAAGCTGCTAATAAGGCAATGAAAGAAGTAGGGAAGTAGAACATGTCTGCAGAATTACGAGTGTCCCATTGGATTGATGCTTCGCCAGAGGTGGTGTGGAATGCCTACTCAACCCCAGAGCTCTTTCATCAATTTTTCTCCCCCGAAGGTCTTAACATTCCTTTGGAGTCCATCGTGATGGAATTTCATGTTGGTGGACGTTTTGAGTTCGACATGGTCTTTGATGAAACGGGCGACGTAAACCCCAATAAGGGAATCATCCTGGAACTAGAGGCACCGCACAAGATGGTGTTTGCCGAACCTGACTTCATGGGTGCAGAGATTCGTTCATTACAAACGTTCACCCCAGAGAATGGTGGAACGCTGATCACAGTGGTGCAAGAGGGCCTTCCCGAGGAACTCATTGGCAATCCTGAAGTACTTGAGGCATTCCGATCGAGTTATCGCAAACTTGGTCGCGTTCTCAATGTCGCAACGGAGAATCGTTAATTCTTCGGCCATACACTGCACTCATGGCACATCTTGAAGGCACCTACATTCCGAGCACCAGCGAATGGGTGCGCAACCAGGTCGAGACTTATGAAAAGTCTGGCGGGACACAAGGGAACACATTGCTTGAGACGGGCATACCTGTCATCATCGTGACAATGCGCGGTGCAAAGTCCGGCAATGTTCGGAAGATTGCTTTAATGCGTGTTGAGCACAATGGCGAATATGCACTGGTTGCTTCTCGCGGTGGATCAGATGTGAATCCAGATTGGTATTCAAACCTCCTTGCACACCCCACAGAGGTTTTGGTGCAGGATGGTCCCGAAGCACATCGATTTACGGTTCGTGAAGTCACTGGTGCTGAACGTGATGAGTGGTGGGACCGTTCCGCCACAGTGTTCCCTCAGTACAACGATTACCGCGCAAATACAGCGCGAGTCATTCCAGTACTTATCGCTTCACCTCAGTAACGCCTTCGCCGTTAGGGCCTAGTTGGCAACGTTGATCATCCAACGAATGCCGAATTTGTCAAGCCAACTACCCCAGTAGGCACCCCACGGCATGTCGCTGAGACCGGTGTCATCTTTTGCACCTTGCGATAACGCCGCATGAATTCTTTGCGCTTCTTCTTTGGTGTCCGGTTCAAGATTGATGCTGATGTTGTTGCCCAGCGTCAGCACATGGCCCGCTGACTCCAGCATGTCGGTGCCCATCAACATGTGGCCACCAAGAATTTCAAGCTCGACGTGCAGGAGTTTTTGTAGATCCTCATCTCCCAGTGGCATTCCTGCATCTGCAAAACGCGTGAGATTGGTGATGGGGTTGCCGAATGCCCGGGAGTAGAAGTTAAATGCTTCTTCCGTGTTGCCAAGACAATTGATATAGGTACTCACGCGACTCATGAGCTCGACACTATCTAGTGGGCGGGTGCGGTGTCTTCCATTGCGTCGGACAAACCGGCACGTTGCTTCAACGGAATTTCGGGAAGAAGAATTGCAAGGACAATTGCAATCACCATGATCGCAGCGCAGCACCAGAAGATACGGCTAACACCAAGAGCAATACTGTCCACTACTGCTCGCCGAGGGATGTCCGCTAGCTGTTCAATCTTTTCTGGTGAACGAATCAACTTTGATGCGTCCTCGGGAGCGATACCTGCGACGCGAGCTGGAATTTCGCTTCGAATAGTGGAGTTCATGATGGTGCCGAAAATTGCGAGACCAAATGAACCGCCGACTGAACGGAAGAACATCACTGTCGATGTGGCAACACCAAGGTCGTGAAACTCAACGCCATTCTGGCTAGCAATAGAAGTTGAAGTAAAGATGGAGGCTGCGCCGAAGCCCATGAAAATCATTGGAATGACGAGATATGCGTAATTTGTTCCGCCATTAATTTGTGCAATCGCAATTAACGCCAATGTGGCTAATGACGAACCGATGATGGGGAAGGGTTTGTATCTTCCGGTCTTCGAAATGAGACGGCCAACGCCAAAGGTTGCCGCGGTTACTCCGACCATCTGAGGCAAAGATCGCAGGCCAGAGTTTGTTGGTGAAACGAAGAGTGCATCTTGGAAGTACAAAGACAAGAAGCCGCCTGATCCGTACACGATTGTTCCTGCGCACATACCCAACATTGCTGCTCGGAAGACAACCTTGTTAGAGAAAAGATGCAATGGAATCATCGGCTCATCTGCACGCTTTTCGACTTCGACGAAAGCGATAAGTCCGACGACGGCGAGAGCAAAGAGAATAAGGACATTCCTTTCTGTCCATCCGTGACGACCTTGTTCGAGACCAATCATGAGGGATGCGATGGTGAGAGATAAAAGTGCAGCACCGACATAGTCGAGCTTTGCTTCTTTGCGCCTGAAGGGAAGCTTTAGTGCGAAATGCGTAGTTGTACCGACAAGCAAGATGAATGGAACGTTGATCCAGAAGATCCACTTCCATGAGTAGTTGTCGATGATGAATCCGCCAACAAGTGGACCGAGAATTGCGGAACCAACGAAAGCAAGTGTGAAGTAACCCATGTAGCGACCACGTTCACGCGGGGGAATGATGTCTCCGATGACAGCGAAGGAGAGAGCTTGAATTCCGCCACCGCCGAGTCCTTGAAATGCACGTGCTGCAATGAGCTGCCCCATTGATCCTGCTGCGCCACAAAGGAATGAACCCACCAGGAAGACGAACATTGTGAATTGAAAAATGACGCGACGTCCATACAAGTCAGACAACTTGCCCAACAGAGGTGTGGCAATCGCAGACGTCACGATGTAGGAAGTTCCGACCCAGGCAAAACTTTCAAAAGATCCAAAGTCGCCAACAATTTTGGGAAGTGCTGTCGCAATGATGGATGTCTCTAAGTTGGCGAGCATTGTTGCGGTTGCCAAGGCACCCAGCACCATAACGAGTCTCGTTTGAGTGAAGCCGGGGACTGATGATTCTTTCGCCATAGGTTCACCGTACAGCTATTTGCCAAGTGCAAATAACTTGGAGAATTACCTGTCAGCCATGAAACACTGGAACCATGCCATCGCATGGACCAGAGGTCATCACCATTTTTCGGAATCGTCTTGTTGAAAGTGCAGGTGCTGAATACGCAGCTTTGGCGCCGCACATTGCGCAACTTGCGCAGTCCATGCCTGGGTTCATTAATTCCAAGACATTCACTGCGGCCGATGGGGAGCGTGTCACCTTGGTGACTTTTGCAAATCAAGAGGCACATAACGGTTGGCGAGATCATCCAGAACATGTGGCTGCTCGTGCTCGTGGCGTTGAAGAGTTCTACAGCACGTATTCAATTCAGGTCGGAACTGTCACGTACTCGAATCAGTTCGTGCGGTAGCGAAGTGAGTTCTTCAATGGAGTGGCTTCGTCCCACAACAAAAGGCGATTTTCGTTGTTGGTGGCCCGGAGATGATGTTCCGTATCAGAAGTATCACGACACGGAATGGGGTGTTGCGGTCACTGATGATCAACGCCTCTACGAAAAAATTTGTCTTGAGGGTTTTCAGGCTGGTCTGAGTTGGTTGACCATACTGCGCAAGCGTGAAAACTTTCGATCCGCGTTTAGTGGTTTTGAAATGGAAACGATTGCTCGATTCAACAATCGAGATGTTGAGCGACTTCTCTTGGATGCTGGCATTGTCCGTCATCGAGGAAAAATTGAAGCAACAATTAACAATGCTGCACGTGCTGTTGAACTCATTGAGGAAACAGGTTCTCTAGCAAAGCATTTCTGGTCGTTCGCACCAACTGCAGTTAATGGTCGTGATGGAATGCCGCAACACCCGTCCGGACTTGCCAGCACTTCTCCTTCAGCCATCGCGTTGTCAAAGGACTTGAAAAAACGCGGATGGAAATTCGTTGGTCCAACAACGGTGTATTCCTTTATGCAATCAATGGGGATGATTAATGATCATCTCGAAGAGTGTTTTGTCCACGACAAGTGTGAAACAAAAAGAATTGCAGCGCTGAAGAAGATGACTCGCTAGTCACGAGGGTGCACGAGAATTTCTGCGTTCTGACGTACTTGCCAATCGCGATCTTCCAGTGCTTTCGCTAATGCAGCGTCAACGGTTTCACCTTCAAATGGCGCCAATGCAAGAACAGCTCGGCGACGCACTGCTGGTTTGTCTTCACATGCATGAAGAATTGCTGCAAGGCCACGCTCGTCGCCAATAGAACCAAGGGCAGCAGCTCCGGCTTCACGCACAACTGCTTCTTCGTGGGAAACAGTGCATGTGATGAGTGCATCTAGTTCTTCATCAGAAACTGGATTGCGTTCACCAAGACTCCATGCAGTCATCTCTGCCACAAACACGTCGTCGTCATTGATGAGATGGTGAATTGAAACATCAAGAAAAGGTGCGGCGAACTCCACAGCGGTACGTCGTACTTCACTAGAAGTGTCATTGAGGCAAGTAGAAACGTGTTGTGCAGTGAGTGCATTCAGGCGCTGCAGTGAGCGAATAGCACTAGCTCTGACGGATTCGTCAGTGGACGTTAAACCAGTTTCAGCTGCAGCAATGTCGCCAGTGAACCCAGCGCTGATCACAGCGAAACGTTCGTCAACAGACATGAGTTAGGCCTTGAGGAGTCCGCCCACCAGCTCAAGAGCGATGGTGAGCATGAAACCGACGATGCATGCGATGAGAGCCCCAAGAATGATGGCGCCGGCAGAGAGATTGAAAATGGCCTTGCGACGCTGATGCTGATCGGGCTCGCGATAAATCGGAGTCAATTTATTGTCGACCCGCACTGGGATAGGGCGTCGTGGCGTGGCAGGCTTCATGCGGTCGACAATCCACAATGCAAGTAGCGCCAAAGCCACTACCCATACGGCGCGCACTGCAGTACCAGTTGTCGATACCGACAAGAGAGACTGAGAAATGAACGAAGAACTCATGAACAAGGAAAGCGTACCTCTCCCGCCGCCATCGGCGCCTGCGGACATACGCACTTTGCGATTTGCTTTGCCTCTCATCACTCTTTCGTGGGCTCTTTTGTTGAGCATCATGGTGATGGCCACCATTCGTATTCAGCGGTGGGAGCTAGCACCTGGTGAAGCGATAGAAGTTTCATCACGCATTGGCTTCATGCCTGCAAAAGAAGGTGGCACAGTCCCCGAGCGATACGTCGCCGATAATGGCATTCGATTCGTCACTGCATTCGGTGGGCAATTATCCATTCTTGATTCGATTCTCGGTTGGCTTGATCCACATGTTCAGGTCGACACCTACACAGAGCACTTTGGTGAACAGACTCCGTCCTCGTCGCGTCGTCTCGGATTTCAAGCAATGACCGGTGCAAAACAGATTGCGGAATACGTAGCAATGAGCAAGTTAGGCCTTGACGCAAAACTTGAAGAAGGTCCCATTCTCATTGAGCAATTGATATGTGAAGGAGCTCCCGCAGATGATTCGGCGTGTGTGAATTTGCAAGTGGGTGAACAGATCACTCATCTTGATGGAGTGCCCACGCCCACGTTGTCGGCACTTGCCGTAGAGATGAAAAAACACAAAGTGGGGGACACTGTGAAGCTCACAGTGTTGCCGTACATCGCCCCCACCGAAGATCCTGCGAATCGGAAATCAAAGAAGGTCACTGTCACATTGATGGCGAACCCCGATGACGAACGCGCCATCATCGGTTTCATCCCAGCCGACACCCGCGTCACTCGTTTGCCATTCGAAGTGAACATCAGTACGACCGACATCGGTGGACCATCCGCTGGACTTGCCTTCACGCTTGCCCTTCTAGACGAACTCACTCCTGGCAACCTGATGGGGAACGGCCGAGTGGCTGCCACGGGGACGATGGACGAAGAACAGAACGTGGGAGCCATCGGGGCCCTGAAGCAAAAAGCGGTCGCAGTGAAGGATTCCGGGGGCACATTATTCCTCGTGCCCGCTGGTCAGTCTCCTGAAGAAATGAAGGCTGCCCGTGCCGCCGCCGGCTCAGGGGTGCGCATTGTGCAAGTTGCCACCCTGGACGCCGCCCTTCGTGAGTTGGCCAAGAACGGTGGCGACCCTTTGCCGAAGAGCCTCAAAAAGTAGTTCTTCCTTTCAGGACAAGGCTTGTCCGCTCGTGCAGGCCTGTGGATAATGCCACTTTTGACCCCCTACGGCACCGTACTGTGGAGGTGTCATGGCTATTTCTTTCTCCCGTCCCGACCCTTCCTCACCCGCAGCGGTGGGTTCGGCCTCGTTCCCGACGAACCGTCGTGGCTTCGACCAAGGCGAAGTGCGCGATTTCTTGCGCATGGTCGCTGCGGAACTTGCCCGTCTTCAGGAGCGCGAACGTTTCCTTGAAAATGAGCTGCGCACCATGCAGACAAGTGGCATGTCGGCCCCCGGACGCCTTGACGAAGAGACAGTCACCACTCTCTTGGGCGAAGAAGCCGCCCGTGTACTTTCCACTGCACGTGATGCAAGTACCCAAATTCGTGATCGTGCAGAAGAGTCTGCAACTCGTCTTGTCAAAGATGCCGCAGAAGATGCAGCTCGCATTCGTGAATCAGCCATGATCGAAGCAGCGCGCATTAATGAAGACGCAGCGCACGACGCAGAAGCCGAAATTGAAATGGCAAAGCAACAGGGTCGTGACATGGTCAACGAAGCCCGTGCATATCGCGAAAAAGTTTTGTCTGAATTGTCTCGCCGTCGCGATGCTGCACGCGGTCAGATTGAACAATTGCTTCATGGTCGCGATCGTTTGTTGAATGCGTTTGAGCGCGCTCGTCTTGCAAGCGAAGACGTCATCAATGGTTTGCAAGATGCACACGATGAGCCTGAATTCATTGTGGATTTGTCGCCAACCACCGGACCAATTCCTGTTGTTAATCCAGAACATCCTGCAGTGAAGATGTTTGATCATGAGACTGCCGAAGTCGTTGAAACAGTGGAAGCGGAAATTGCAACCACAGTGATTTTTGATCACGAAACAGCTGAAGTGATCGAGACCGCCGAAGTAGTCGACACTGACATCACTGGTGAAGTAATCATCGAAGTCTCAGTGCCAGAAGTTGTTGAAGCTGCGGTCATCGAAGTTGTTGAAGAAGAAGTTCTCGCTCCGGAAGTTGTAGAAATTCCTGCAGCAATTGAAGACGTCATTACAGAGGCAGTGGAAGAAATTGTTGAAACAGGCGTGATCTCCGCTGATCACCCAGTGCACGGTGTCTCACGCTTCGAAGAAACACTTGTTGAGGCAGCCGCTGAAGTGGCCGCTGTTGAAGAAGCGCCGGCAGATGCATCGCAAACGAATGTTGTGTCGTTGTTCGGTCGCGGTCGCCGCGGCAACGAAGTGCCAGAAGTTGCACCAGAGATATCAACTCCAGAAATCGTGATTGAAGTGGAAGCTCCTGCAGCAGTCGAGGTTCCGGTTGTAGAAGAAAAGCCAAGCAAAAAGGCTGCTTCTGGCGTGGACGATATTTTCGCAAAGTTGCGCGCTGGTAGCACCGCTGATGTCGCGGCAAAGGTGGAAGCAACGGAAGCAGTTGTTGAGGCAGAGAAGCCCAGCAAGAAAAAGTCAAAGCCGAAGCAGGAAATCATTGCTGCAGACCCAGCACGATTCGCGGAACGTGATGAAGCGCTTTCTGGCCTTGTGGTCACCATGGCTCGTAAGTTGAAGCGAGTCCTCGCAGACGAGCAGAACAACGTCCTTGAGCACCTTCGCGGCAAGCGTTCTTCATTGGAGATGGATGCAATCCTGGGCACCGTGGAAGAACATGCGGCGCGTTACGCAGTCTCCATCGCAGAGGACACCATGACCGCCGCAAGTGCCGGTGCAAAGTCCGTGAAGTCATCAGGTGGCTCCAGCCGCCGAGTGACGCAGAAGGCGATTGCCGGACACGTGCAGGACACAATTACTGCAGGTCTCGTTGCCGGATTCCGCGAGGATGCTCGCATTGCGATTGGTGAAGCAGAAGGTGACCGCGAGATTCTCGCAAGCCTGATGCGCGATGTGTACCGCAAGTGGAAGACCGACCTCATCGATCAGAAGGTCGACGACATTGCCTGTACGTCGTTCAGTAAGGGTGGGTTCCTAGCGCTCGAGCCAAGTGCTCGTGTGAGTTGGATGGTCGACCCCAATGCAGAGTGTTGCAGTGAGTGCGAGGACAATTCACTCGCCGGCGCTGTCGCCAAGGGAGATGAATTCCCCACAGGGCACGCAATGCCACCGGCTCATCCTGGATGCCGATGCCTTGTTTGCCCCGTTCAGGACTAGCGTCCTGATGCGTGCGTAACAGTTCTGATCTTCCCCCCCGTGGCCCGGGAGGGCCAGTGTTTCGAGTCCCTAATTTCGGGAAGCCATCTCGAGGACGAATCGTCATCTCTGTCGTTATCGGCGTGGTGCTCTTACTTGCGTTTTCCGCGAAGAGTCTCTCCTCGTTTTATGTGAACCTGTTGTGGTTCGACAGCGTCGGACAGAGCAATGTGTATTGGGGAATCCTTCGCAGCAAAGTGGAACTTGCCGCCATCTTTGCAATCGGAAGTTTTGTTTTTGTTCTTGTCAATTTGATGATCGCAGACAAAGTCGCACCTTTGTCTTTGCCGAACACTCCTGAAGACCAGACAGTGATGCGTATTCGCGAAGCGACCGCAAAGAATCGTGGAAAGCTCCGCATCGCACTTGCCGTTGTTGTTGGTCTCATGCTTGGTCTTCCTGCTTCGGCAGAGTGGCAGAACTGGTTGATGTTCCGTAATCGTCAAGCGTTTGCAGTGGGCGATCCGCTTTTCAAGGCAAACGTTGGCTTCTACGTGTTCCGTTTGCCGTTCGCACAGTTTGTTGTTGCGTGGACATTTGGCATGTTGGTGCTTGCCACCATCATCGTGACTGCTTTCCATTTCATTAATGGGAGCATCCGCCCACAAGACCGTGTGCAGCGTGTGACTCCACAAGCCAAGGTGCACTTATCAGTTCTTCTCGCTGGTGCCGCACTGTTGCGCGCAGCGAACTACTGGTTGTCGAAGTACGACCTCACAGCTTCAGAACGCGGTGTCGTTCGTGGCGCTTTGTACACCGACGTGAAGGCCCAGTTGCCTGCTCTCAATTTGATGATTCTCGTGTCACTTGCAGTCACGGTGTTGTTGCTGTGGAACATTCGTCAGCGCGGCTGGCGCTTGCCTGTGATGGCTGTTGGTTTGTGGGTAGTCGTTGCGCTTGTCGCCGGCACCGTGTACCCAGCAATCGTTCAGCGCTTTGTGGTGCAACCAAACGTGAGCACACGAGAGATTCCGTACATCCAGCGCAACATTGAAGCCACAAAGGCTGCAATGGGCATTGACAATGTTGAGCGTGTCTCCAGCACCTTTGGTGAGGTGACCACTGATGAAGTCACCGCAAATGATGCTGCCTTGCGCGACGTGCGTCAGCTTGACCCCGTGCAGATGAAAGACCGTTTTGCGCTCGACCAAGGCCTTTCCTCCTTCTATGGCGTGACAGACCTCGACGTTGATCGTTATTCAGTTGACGGTCGTGTACAGCAGGTTCTTGTTGCTGCACGAGAACTCAATGCTGCGGGTATTCCGAACCGCACATGGGTGTCGCGTCATCTCATCTATACGCACGGTTGCGGTGTGATTGCAGCGCCCGCCAGTGTTGCAACAGATGATGGTCGCCCTTCATATGTGGACCTCAAGGTCACAAAGCCTCAGATCTATTTCGGTGACCGACTTGATGGTTACTCAGTCGTCAACACTTCTCAAAAGGAACAGGCGTGCCCTGAGACTGAAGTGAAGGCCTATGCCGGCGAAGGTGGAATTCGATTCAACAGTGTGATTCGCAAGTTGGCTTTGGCCGTGAATTTCGGTGAGTTCAACTTGTTTGGTTCAAGCTTGATCACGAATGATTCGCAGATCCTTTTGCAACGTGATGTTCGCTCGCGCGTAGAGAAGATCGCACCGTTCCTCCACTTTGACTCGGATCCATACCCAGTAGTTGTTGACGGAAGTGTTCAGTGGGTCATTGATGCCTTCACTACAACGAACCGTTACCCCTATGCAGAAACAGCGAACAACTCACAGTTGAGCGCAGACAGTGGTCTTAATCATTCATTCAACTATGTGCGCAACAGTGTGAAAGCTGTTGTGGATGCATATTCCGGCAAGGTGACTCTGTATCTCATGGATACGAAGGATCCGATTGCTCGGATGTGGAAGTCGGCATTCCCCGACCTCTTCACCAGCAAGAAAGAAGTGCCCGCAACTTTGTCAGCCCACTTCCGTTATCCAGAAGATCTTTTCCGTGTGCAGACCAACATTTTTGGTCGCTATCAGTTCGACGACGCCACATTGTTCTTCAACCGTGATGCGGCGTGGAGCGTTGCTCAAGCACCAGCATCTGAGCCAGAGGGCAGTAACGCTGGTTCAACAACTGCAGCAACCACTGCCACTGGTGCCGTTGATTCGATTAACGCCACAGATTCTCTTGGCACTCGATTTAGCCCTTATTACTCCATCTTCCACGCACCAGGTGCGCAGACAGATGTGGGTGAGTTCTCCATGATTCGTCCGTTCGTTCCGTTCTCCTCCGACGACAGTCGTAAGGAATTGCGATCGTTGATGGTCGCATCGAGCGATCCGAAGACATACGGCAAGTTGAAGGTGTTTGATGTGCAATCACCGTTGCCTCCTGGCCCAGCAACAGTTGCTGCAGAGTTTGAGAGCGAACCAGCAATTTCGCAAACAATCACTCCGTTGGACCAACGAGGTTCACGAGTGATGTACGGAGACTTGCAGTTAGTTCCTGTTGGACGTGGACTCATTTACTTGCGTCCGATGTTCGTGTTGCCCGATGGTGCAGATGCAAAGCAAATCTTTGTCCGCAAAGTCTTGGCTAGCTACAACGGTAAATCGGTGATTGGTAACAGCGTCACTGATGTCATCGCGCAGTTGTTCCCTGGATTCAGCACGAATCTTGGTGACCGCGTTGGTGGCTCGACTGGTGGTGCAACAACGACAACCATTCCAGGTTCACCGACAACTACAGTGCCAGCAGGTTCTGGTTTGACTGCGAAGCAGATGTTGCAACAAGCAGATCGTTTGTTTGCAGAAGCGGATGCAGCGTTGGCAAAGAATCCACCAGACTTCGCTACGTATCAAACGAAGACGATGCAGGCACGCGCCTTGGTGCAGAAGGCTTTAACAGCCATCAAGTGATTGCGCTAGCGAGCGCGTTGCAATAACTGATTCGCCAAAGCCGCAAGGTCTTGACGGAAAGTGATTTGATAACGCGCTTGTTCTGTCGCAAGTCGTGTCTGGGCGTTCTTCAATGCTTCGACAACTTCAGCAACACCAGCTTCCTCGGCGCGCTGACTGAGCTCTTCGATTTCGCTTCCCAGTTCATGCAGTTGGCGAGACAGTTCGGAACCCATTCCGGAGACTCGGGCTTCCAAGCCAGCAATACGTTCGGCGATGGAACGAGCAGCTTCACGCTCGGCGGCAGCCTGGGCTGACTGTTCTGCGACCTGATCGCGCAGCGCAGAAACTTCGGCTTGCAGTGCCTCAACGGCCTCGCGAGTCTTTTTGCCATTTGCGAACATCGCTACAACAGTACGCCCTGGGCGAGGGCTGGGGAGGTTGGAAGCGTGCGATTGCCCTTGTACGGTAAGGGTCTAACTACGACGCGGGGTGGAGCAGCCCGGTAGCTCGTCGGGCTCATAACCCGAAGGTCACAGGTTCAAATCCTGTCCCCGCCACCAGTAGTGGATGTCAGCAATGACATTGCACTTCTCAAGATCTAAAACCCTCGGCCTCCACGGGTCGGGGGTTTTGGTTTTCTCGGGAGTCATTAGGTCGATGGTGACCGGAGAACTTTCTCCATGGCCTTTCCCTTGGCAAGTTCATCGACCAATTTGTCGAGGTGGCGAATTGATTGCATGGTCTTGTCTTCGATTTCCTCGACCCGCACTCCGCAGATGACGCCTTTGATTTCGAAGCGCGCTGGATTCATTTTTGGTGCCTTGGCAAAGAAGGTTTTGAAGTCGGTCTCATTCTTTAAGACTTTTGCCAATCCAGCTGCCGTGTATCCCGTGAGCCATTTGATGACGACATCGAGTTCTGCCTGGGTGCGACCCTTGCGCTCCAGCTTTGCCACATACAGCGGATACACACGCGCCACACTCATGGAGAAGATGCGGTGTTCCGTGGCCATGAACCAATACTTTCATGCCGCCCACCGAAAATGGGCGAAGTTCACATTGTTCAAGCCACTCTCAACTCGGCGTTCACCACTCTCCACCTGTTCTAATAGTGAGTCCCCGTATTTCGACTGAATGAGCGCATTATGAGTATTCGCGGCGCGGCCTATATCGCCGGCATCTATGAACACCCAGGACGAGACCTTCCTGACAAGACCGTGTGGGATATCCACATCGATGTCGCTCTCGGTGCTCTTGCTGATGCTGGTCTTGCAATGGATGATGTTGATGCATTGTTCTGTGACGGCACTGCCGGCTTTGGTGTTCTCACACTTGCTGATTACTTCAACATCAACCCCACGTATGTCGACAGCACGGAGACCGGTGGTTCTTCGTACCTCGCACATGTTGGTCACGCCGCAGCAGCAATTGCAGCGGGGAAGTGCCACGTTGCCTTGGTGACACTTGCGGGCAAGCCCAAGAGCGGCTGGCAAGGTCCTTCGTTCTCGCCAGGCCCAGAAGCAGCGTTTGAGCAGGTGTGGGGAATGATGGGCGCTCCTCATTCATACGCACTTGCTGCACAGCGCCACATGTACGAATTCGGTACCACTTCTGCACAGCTTGCTGAGATCAAAGTGGCGGCAAGTATTCACGCGCAGTACAACCCAAATGCGTTTTTGCAGAAGGTTGTCACTGTTGAAGAAGTATTGAATTCGCCAATGGTGGCGGACCCATTGCACCGTCTTGATTGTTGTGTTGTCACTGATGGTGGCGGCGCACTCGTCATTGTCTCGCCAGAGATTGCAAAGAAGTTGGGTAAGACCAACGCGAAGATTCTTGGTCATGGTGAAGCTGTGAAGCACACAAACAATGGCCGTATTGATCTCACGCATACGGGTGCTGTGTGGTCTGGACCAAAGGCATTCGCGGAAGCTGGTGTCACTGTGAAAGACATCAACTACGCATCGATTTACGACAGCTTCACCATCACGGTGTTGCAAACAATTGAAGATCTTGGCTTCTGCGAAAAGGGCAAGGGCGGCGCATTCGTTGCAGACGGTGGACTCGTTGCTCCGTTCGGCAAGTTGCCGTTCAACACTGATGGTGGTGGATTGTGCAACAACCACCCGTCAAACCGTGGTGGCATCACCAAGGTGATTGAAGCAGTTCGTCAGCTTCGTGGCGAGGCTCATCCAGCAGTGCAGGTGCCGAACCCACAGATTGCACTTGCACACGGCACCGGCGGAAGTCTTGGCTCGCGTCACGGCTCCGTCACTCTCATTCTTGGACAGGAAGACGCATGAGCACATTGCCTAACCCCGCACCACTAGTCACGCAAGCCAACGCAGAGTTTTGGGCTGCAACAGCCGATGGCCGTTTCCAATTGCAGCGTTGCAATGAATGCGACACCGTGTTGTGGTTCCCGCGCCGTCATTGCCCATCGTGTTGGACAGAAAACGTCTCAACATTTGATGCGAGCGGCAAGGGCGTTATCTACAGCTTCACCATCATCCGCAAGGGTGCGATGTTGTACAAAGACGCCGGTCCATTTGTGGTGGCGTATGTCGAACTTGCTGAAGGTCCACGCGTCATGACCAACATCGTTGATTGCGATGTTGAGACAGTGAAAGTGGGCATGCCTGTTGAAGTGGTTTTCCATGACACAGGCGAGGGCAATGCGTTGTATCGCTTTCGCCCCGCAGCGAACTAACTAACGGCTCTCTTCAAGTTCGTACATCGGAAGCCCAGTGATGGGAGTCCAGAAACCTGCACCGACTTGGGTGAAATGAGCGAGCAAATGCTTGCGATACCACGCTGCGCTGCGCTTGTAGACCTGCAGGTCAGTCCCGCGTGAGTCGACGATGTTCTCGTAGTCCCACTTAGTAGGTAGTTCGAGATACATCACAAAACGTGTTGATGATGCAAGGTTTTCCACTGCCCGAACAAACGATTCGTTATCGAGATACTGCAACACGCTGTGGCAGATCACGAGGTCGAACTTACCCTGTGGTTTCCATTCCGCAATGTTGCGCAGTTCGTGGTTCCAGGTCTCGCACGCGTGCTCGCTGACATCAATTGAACGAGCCTTTACATCTGGATGATTCTCGTTGTACCAATCGCGCCACATTCCCATGCCGGCCCCAACGTCCAACACTGTCGTGATGTTGACGCCCCACCATGCAGACATGTTGTGCACTGCAGTTGCAAGAAACGCGATGCGTTCTTCATCGTGCGCGCCGTCTTTGCCGTAGAAGCGTTTGTAATAGGCGCTATCGAAACGAGTCATTCTTCTTACGTTACGACTTGAACCCTGATGCAACCCAAACATCAACGCTCACGCGCGTGACGGGCGCGGCGTCTGCGGCTGTTTGCCACACGAGGGGAGTCATGCTGAAGAGATCGTTCGCTGACTCTTCTGTGAGTTCAAGATCAAACTGCACGCGCTGTGCATTCGTTGCATGTTCTGGTGGTTCATCACGACGACGTTCGCGTTCCAGAATATTTTCATCGCGTTTCGGCCGCATCTGGTGTAAGTGATGTGCAGCAGGTGTCACGGTGACCCATTGCCCGCACGGCGATAACACGCGTTGGAATTCCTCGATTGAGTGAGGTGCAAAGACGCTGAAGACTGCATCGCAGGAATCGTTCAGTACGGGCAGTCGATATGCGGTGCCAACGACAAACTCAGCATCGGGATAGGACTTACTCGCCATCTGTACTCCACGCTTTGCAATGTCGAGACCAAAGCGATGTTGAGCACGGATGTGCGAAAGGTAGTAACCCTCGCCGCAACCAATGTCGAGAACTGCACCATCAAGATCGCCAATAGTGTTCGCAAGTGCATCAACAATCGGCATGTATGCACCCGTAGATAGAAATCGCCGACGTGCAGCGAGAGATTCTGGTGTGTCGCCGGGAGTTGAGTTTGTGGAGAGTCGGCCACCCACAAGAAGATTGAGGTAACCCTCACGCGCACGGTCAAAGGTGTGACCGTTGACGCATCGCACACTGTTCTGGATCGCTTCGAAGGATTCCCCACAGTGAGGGCATGCGAATACCGAGGGGTATTTCGTCTCTTCTGCCATTCATGCAGTCTCGCATTAGGCTGAAGGAAAAGGAGTTGTCATGGCAAACGCTGTGTTTACGGCAAAAAACACAGCACTCGTGGCATTGGGGAGCGTTGACGCCCCCTTAGAGGTGACTTCCACCTGGATCGATGAGCAGCTGGCGGAAACTTATGCCGCATGCGGCGTCCGCCCGGGCCTCCTAGAGCATGTGGCAGGCATCAAGAGCCGTCGCTGGTGGCCTGAGGGCACCACGTTCGACCAAGTGGCTGCTGAAGCTGGTCGTGAGGCCCTGAAGAACGCCAATGTGAAGGCATCAGACATTGACGTCCTCATCAGTACTTCGGTCTGCAAACACCATCTCGAGCCATCAATGGCATCTTCGGTGCACCATCACCTGGGCTTGCCTTCGTCGGCAATGAATTTCGATCTTGCGAATGCGTGCCTCGGATTTATCAACGCAATCTGGATCGCATCTCAACTCATCGACTCTGGCCAAGTGCGTTATGTACTCATCGTTGATGGTGAAGGCAGCCGATACACACAAGAAGAAACCATTCGACGTTTGCAGATGCCGGGAACAACTGCGGAAGATATTTTCGCGGAGTTTGCATCGCTCACACTGGGCTCTGGTGCAGTTGCTGCAGTCCTCGGACCTGCAGACCAGGGTGGGCATCGCATTGTCGGTGGTGTTTCACGTGCGGCGACAGAGCATCACGAATTGTGCATCGGCACACTCGACCGCATGACAACAGATACGCGCGGACTTCTTGAAAATGGAATCGCACTCGCGAATGATTGCTTCACTGAAGCAGATCAGCATGACAAGTGGTTAAACGACATCGACTGGTACATCTTGCATCAGGTCAGCAAAGTGCACACCGAAGGTGTGTGCACACATCTCGGCATCGATCCTGTGAAAGTCCCTGTCTCGTATCCAACGCTGGGCAATGTTGGCCCTGCAGCGATTCCGCTCACGATGGCGAATAATCAACATCTTTTCTCCGAGGGTGACAACATTCTGTGCATGGGTATTGGCTCAGGCCTAAACGTCAGCTTTGTTGAACTGCAATGGTGAAAGACGTTCGGCAATTGCCGGGCATCGACCCGTCATGGGTGCGTACCTACAACGTTGACCGTGATGGACACACGGAAACGTTCTCCGTTCTCGAAACGTCACCGCTCAACCCGCGCGGAACAATTCTGTGCGTACATGGGAATCCCACATGGTCGTACATGTGGCGACACCTTGTGAAAGAACTCGGGTCCGAGTGGCGAATCATCGCAATTGATCAATTGGGCATGGGCTTTTCTAGTCGTCCTAAAGGTGCGCGAACACTTGCGACGCGTATTGATGACATTGATGCCTTACTCACTGCTGCACATGTTGAAGGCAAGGTCACTTTGATTGCGCACGACTGGGGTGGCCCCGTCTCGCTTGGTTGGGCAACGAAGAACCCTGACAGGGTGGAACGATTGGTGTTGTTCAATACAGGAACACAAATTCCCACCTCTGGTGTTCCTGGGCTCATTCGCGTCTCCAATACACCTTTCCTGAGAAACGCAATTTGCGCCAATACCAAGGCGTTTGTTGTGGGTGCGGTGTTGCCGACGGGTGGCATCCCTCGCGATGTGAGGGCTGCTTATTACGCGCCGTACAACACGGCTTCGCGGCGTCGTGCAATTGCTGCATTCGTCGCAGACATTCCCACATCGGGATCCCATGTCACGGCGCCGGTTCTCAATGAAATGGCTGCGCGTGCCTATGACTTGAAGGTCCCAACGTTGTTGATGTGGGGAACCAAAGACTTCGTTTTCCACACTGGTGTTCTCGCCGACATGCAAAAGACATTCCCGCATGCTCAAACCATCACGTTGGATATCGGCCACCTTTCGCCAGAGCACCCCGATGCACCATGGCTAGTCCATGAATGGTTGGACAATGCTGGCAGTGGAACGAATGGCGGCATTGCGCAAGGGCACGCAGACTTGAATGCTGCAGTGCGTCGTCGCGCATTAGAGACACCGCAAGATGTTGCCGTTTTTGATGCAAAAGAGAAACTCGCGACGTCCTGGTCAGAACTCAGTGTTCTGATTCAGAATTGTCGCGGCAATTTGTTGCACGAAGGTGCCTCGGCAGGTGATCGTGTTGCGATTCTTGCTCCGTTTACTGCTCGGACCATTGCCTTCATCTACGCATGTTGGGCAGAGGGGATTGTTCCGGTCGTTGCGGATCCTGGTCTCGGTATTGCGAACATGCGTCGTGCATTGCGTGAGAGCCGACCCCAATTCGTATTGACGGTTCGCGCCACACGACTTGCAGCTCGTGGTCTTCATATTGCTCATCGGGCGCAGCGCTTTGACTTGGAGAGGATGACATCGCCACAAGGACGACTTGGCGAAGAAGAGTCACACATTTCTGATGCAGCAGAAGCCGCCGTTCTCTACACATCTGGCGCAACAGGTCCTGCAAAAGGTGTTGTGTACACGCATGGTCAACTTCGTGCGCTCGCACAGGTCATTCAGGAGCAGTTTTCCATTTCAGATGCTGATGGAATTGCAGCTGCATATATTCCCTTCGCCTTGTATGGGCCGGCATGGGGTGTTGCTGTCGCTCTGCCCAAGATCAATGTTGTCGCGCCTTCAAAGCTCTCATCGCAGAATCTGCGCGAGGCATTGGATGGTGTGAACGGCAGCATCTTGTTTGCTGCGCCAGCGCCTCTGCGAAATGTCATTAAGGATGGGGCAACGTTCCCATCTGTGCGTTGCGTGATGTCGGCTGGCGCTCCCGTGAGTGATGTTCTCTTGCGTGATGTTTCACATGCATTCCCACATGCCGATCTCTTCAGCCCATATGGCATGACAGAGATGCTGATTGTGAGTGACGGCATTCGAGGTGCAGCAGGTTCGCACCGTGGCGTCCCCGTCGGGCTTCCACTTGCGGGAGCAGAAGTCATGATTCTTCCGATGGGTTTCACAACTGGCCAACCAGTTGTTCCGATGGCTGATGGATTGACAGGCGAAGTGTTTGTGACTGGTCCGTGGCTATCGGCGGGGTATGACCAACATTGGGCTCGCAATCGTGATGCACGTGTACTGCATAACGGAACCGAATGGCATCGCACGGGTGATGTGGGGCATCTTGATAATGGTTTGTTCATTGAAGGACGTATTGCTCACATCATCAATACGGGGGACACCGTTCTGACCCCCGTTCCACTGGAACAATCAATTGAAGAAGTTCTTCCAGGTGTAACAGCCGCTGCCGTTGGTGTTCCCGCTGGTGCTTTTCAAGCACTCGTTGTGGTGCTGAGCGATGGTGAAACTACCGGTGCTGCAGATGCTGCGATTGAGAAAAAGGTTCGAGAAGTTGCCCCTGATCTAGTTGCCGTGTTGTTTAAGAAGAAATTGCCTGTTGACCGCCGTCATAACTCAAAAATTGACCGCATAGCGCTCGGCATCTGGGCTTCTGAAGAATTGAGCTGATGATGAAAATTCTTCTCACGGGTGCGACGTCCATGATCGGCCGTGTCACGGTGGAAGAACTTCTACGACGCGGTCACGATGTCAGTGTGTTGCAGCGAGGCGACTCAGATCTTGCTGTCGCGGTGCATCGCGGAGACATTCGTAATTCCAAAGTTGTGGCAGAAGCTATTCACGGCTGCGATGTTGTCATTCATGCAGCCGCAAAGGTGGGGCTGATTGGTCGTTATCGCGAGTTCTATGACATCAATGTTGAGGGAACCCAGAACATTCTGAATGCAGCAACAGATGCAGGGTGTCGTGGCGTTGTGTATGTCTCGTCGCCGTCCGTTTCTTACAGCACAGTTCCAGTCAATGGTGAGGCCTCCCCGACAGCCATTGACGATGTGTTGGGCCATTATTCAAAGACCAAATCAATCGCTGAGCGAACTGTTCTTGCTGAGACTCGACTTGCGACAGTGGCCATTCGGCCTCATTTGGTGTGGGGACCCGGCGACACGCAATTAGTGGGGCGCATTGTGGAACGCGCACGCCAACGACGGCTCACGTTGGTGAATCGTGGTGAAGCAGTTGTTGATTCCACCTACATCGACAACGTTGGCGATGCATTGGTAGCAGCCGCAGAACGAATCGGTGTGCAAGAAAATCTTTCAGGGAAAGCACTTGTGGTGAGCAACGACGAGCCTCGCACTGTTGCGAGCTTGGTGGAATCAATCTGCGAAGCTGCAGGTGTTCCATGTCAACCGCGCACCATAGGTCTTGGGGCGGCAGTACGTCTTGGCTCTGCAATTGAGTTTCTGTTCAAGTTGAAACCATTTGCTGAACCGCCGCTCACAAAGTTCACGGCATACCAGCTCGGTATTTCGCACTGGTTTGATATTTCGGAAACCAAAGATCTACTCCAGTGGTCTCCACGTATCAGTCTTGATGAAGGCTTTGTGCGACTCGCTGAGTCATACTCGCCGCACGCTTAATGCTTCAAGGGCCTCAGCCCATTTGCAAAAATTCAACTAAGTTGCCGTCAGGGTCTTCAACGATGGAAATCATGATTCCTGGACGAAGTGCTGTTGGTGGAACCTGCACTTTGTGTCCGGCGTCTTTGCATGACTGTGTGACATCTTCAAGGTTGCTCACCGAGATAGTGAAGTATCGGTAACCGCATGCAGCAGTGATGGGCCCACCGACAGGATGAGAAGGTGACGGGTCTGTACTCACCAACTTGATGGTGGTGGTGCCACAGAGCAAGCGGTGCATCATTCCGCCGCCAGGCATTGGCATGGTGCCTTGTAATTCAAAACCCAACAGGTCGCGATAGAACGCGAGTGAGTTGTCAATGTTGCACACCACGATGCCGAGATCGATGGAGTCTTTTGTTACCTGTGCCTTGGTCATAGTGGTCACCATAGTGCGGCGCGTTCTAGGGTCGTTACATGACGACACATGAGCGTGAGATCACAGAGCCGGTCCTGCTTGCACAAGCAGACGGACGTACCCTGAACCCAGAAGCACGCGGGTGGTCTCGACATTTGTTGCAGACCGCGAATCAGCGCGGTCAGTGGGGGCGTAAGAAGCGCTGGGATTATTGGTCGATTCAGGCGGGCGACTTGGTGATCAGCGGCGTGGTAGCAAATCTGGATTTCTTTGGCACATCAGATATTTGGTGGATTGATTTATCCAGCAAAGAACAAGGCGGCCGTGGTTGCGGTGCTCCAGGAGGCACAGGATTTGATTTGCCTGATCTTGCAGGGTCAGAACCTTTTTTGATTTCGAAGAAGAATTATCACTGCGAGATGTTCGATGATGCAGATGGCAATACAACGATCAACATTGATTGGACTGAAGAGTCGGGTGTGATGGGTGAGCTTCGTGCCGTCATTCAGATGCCAGAGGGACATGAAACATTGAACGTCGTGATTCCATGGAGCGATGACGTCTTTCAGTTCACATCAAAACATCAGGCACGTCCAGCGCGCGGAACAATGAAGGTGGGCGATCGCTCTTGGGCGATTGGTGAAGATGACAATGCATGGGGTGTCATTGATATCGGGCGTGGACGTTGGCCCTATGACACCACGTGGAACTGGGGTGGCGGTGCTGGTCGAAGCAGTGGCGGAGACGTGATCGGTCTGCAGATTGGTGGCAAATGGACTGAGAGAACTGGCTTCACCGAGAACGGAATCTTCGTCAATGGTCGGCTGTCAAAGATTGGTCGAGAGCTGAATTGGTCATACGACTGGAATAACGCAATGGAGAAGTGGCATGTCTGTGATCCTGATGGCCAGATTGATGCTGTTCTGACTCCTCGGTATGACAAGCACAGCAAGATCGATGTGAAGTTGATGATGCGAGAGACGCATCAGGTGTTCGGTATGTGGGACGGATTCGTTGTCGATGATGATGGCCATCGCCATGACTTTGTTGATTTACAGGGGTTTGCTGAGGAATCTCGCGCCCGTTGGTGAGTGAAGTGACGCTTCCTGCGTCGTTGTAGGGGGCAAAATGGAAGCGATGATGTCCACTCGCCGATTCGTAGCCACCGTGGTGGCAATGACAGTCATCATCGCGCTGTTGACACAACTTGTTCTCTTGCAGCATGGATTCGTTCATGAGATTTATGTGCTGCCACAATCCGACGGGCGCTCGTGGATTGAGTGGTTCGATTGGTATTCCATCCGCAAAGCCCGTCAGCTTGTTGATGACAAAACCTTTTTTGAGATCACTGCAATTCTTGGTTTGCGTGGTGTCATCATCTCGATTTGTCTCCCCATTCTTGGGTGGGTGTCGTGGCGTCGTCGTTCTTGGGCACCTATTGCTGGCTTTGTTTTGGTGTTGCTCTTTGAGACTGGTCTCGCCGGGTCCATGAAGATGGCAATGGGGCGGCAATTCCCGTGGGAATCATGGCCTCGCATGGGTGAGTTGAGCTCTGGCGAATTGGCGTTTCCCTCGGGGCATGCAACAAACGTGGTGGCGTTGTGGGGCTACGTGGCGTGGTACTTCACAAGAAGCGGAACAGTGAAACGCGCCGTGGCATGGGCTCTTGTTGCCGCAGCATCTGTCATCGTGAGTATCTCGTCGTGGCTGATCCGCACACACTGGCCAACAGACCTTGCTGCTGGCACTGCCTACGGCGTCATTGCTCTTGTCACGGTGATTGCGTTGTACAGCGCAATGGGACTTAATCCTTCGGCCACTGCTCCGCGTTCGCCAACAGCTCGTCTCTGAACTGTGGGTGGCCGATCATGGCCAATGCACGAGAGCGTTCGCGAATGGATCGTCCTTCAAGTTCTGCAATGCCGTATTCGGTGATGATGACATCGAGTTGATGTCGTGGTGTGCTCACCACGCTGCCAGCAGGGAACTGCGGCAAGATGCGACTGGTAAGAAGACCGTTCACCATGCTGGTGGAAGGCAAACAGATCAGGCTTCGTCCTGACAAGTTCAGTCCGGGGCCGGCAACAAAATCTTCGTGACCGCCAACACCGCTGAACTGTTTGCCATCAATGGTG
>JBEDFA010000066.1:0-26101 GCA_041175365.1 Actinomycetota bacterium
GCAGTGATTGTCCCGCGCATGGCTTCACGCCATTCCTTCTGCCACATTGGTTTACGTGTGCTCGCTGACAACAGTCGATCAAAGTGAGCGACAAAGACGACTTTGACGCCATCCGTCACCATCTGCTTCAGAACATTGCGTCGCCACGGTGCGCATTCTTTATACGTTTTGCCAAGAACGCTGCTGTATGTCGGAATTTCCGCTGGAGGACAACCACGTTTTGTATACGTGATGAGTTTCCAGCCGCGCTTTATTGCCACCTTTTCCAAAGCGGGGAACCATTGCGCTGCGTGAGAGTCGCCATACAAGCCGACAACAATTGAAGATTCCTTATTTCCGAAAACACATTTCTTCGGCTGCAGTGCAGAAAAACCTGCATGACAATTGTTGTAATAAATCACGGGCATGTCAGAAAGTGCGCGTTGCAACCCGGGTGTGAGATTTCCCGGTAATCCCGTCATGCCTGCAGCTTCAACAATGGCCTGCACCGGTTTGCCTTGTCCCGGAAGTGTGGGGGCGACAGGAACAAGTGTTGTGGTCGTCGCGGCCAACCCATCTGGAACAGTTGTGTCACCAATCAACGTTGGTGTTGTGGCATCGGGTCCTGTCGTGATGGTCGGTGGATTATTGCGCGCAAGAACACCCGCTCCTGCCACAAGCGCGATTACTGCTGTCGCCATTGCCGCGGCACGAAGACCACGAATTGCGATATTGCGACGAATGGGATTCTCAACGAATCGATAGGAGAATTCCGAGAGTCCCAAGGCAATAGCGACACACACAATTCCATCAGCAACGGAAAGTTCGCGATTAAATCCGGCGGCGACCACAATCAGAATTGGCCAATGCCATAAGTAGGCGGAATAGGAACGCGATCCCAGCCACTGAAATGGCGACAACTTGAGAAGAAAGTCAGGTGACCATGATGTTGCATTGCCGCCACGAAGAACAACTGCAGTTGCAACAACTGGGACTAATGCCCACGGACCCGGAAACTTTGTTCGTTCGTCAAAAAGAAAGACGGTCGCAATGATTCCAACAAGTCCCATCCACGCGATAATCGCATTGACTGAACGAAACCATTTCAATGTCACCATCGGAATGACAGCAGCCAATGCACCGATGGCAAGTTCAAAAGCACGTGTATGCGGCGAAAAGAATGCCCACGGCTGTGAGGACTCCATCATCTGCATACACAACACAAATGAAACGACAGCAACAATCGCAGATGCGATACCAACACGCAGGCGAACATTCAGACGCGAGGTGGCGGATGCACCGATGCACAAAACTGCAATCAGGATCGGCCACACAACATAGAACTGTTCTTCAACAGCAAGGCTCCAGTAGTGCTGCAAAGGAGAGGGCGGCAAAGTCGACTGCAAATAGTCGGCGCCGCGATGCGCAAAGACAAAGTTCGAGGAGAAAGTTGCTACTGCCAGAACGTCGTTAGCAAGCGCACGCAATCGCAATGGCTCCAGCCATATATAGGAGGCAACCAGGGTTGAAACTGCAACAACTGCTGAGACAGGCAACAAACGCCGTACTCGACGTGAATAGAACGACGAGAGCGAAATTCGACCCGAAGATTCCTTCTCTGTCACCAACAACGATGTGATGAGGAAACCAGAGACAACAAAGAAAACGTCGACGCCTACATATCCACCAGCGAGACCTGGAACACCCGCATGAAAAAGCAGAACGGCAAGAACGGCGATCGCGCGCAATCCTTCAATATCAGTACGCCGTTGCATCCCTACGAGTATGGCTTGCCTAAGCAGGCCACATGAGCCACGAGTCACAGGGACTTCGTCACAACGAGGGAACTAATTCCGTTCCCCGACGGTCTCTAACAGTGGATATGAGAAAAGTTTTCGCTCCCCTGCTCTCGCTGTCACTGACATGTGCACTGGGATTGTCACTCATGGCATGCGGCAATGACACAGCAACTGAGTTACTGGGGTATGTCCCATCTGCTGCCATAAGTTCCGCTGGCATCACCGTCACCGAGCAACCAAGTGGCACACCGTTTGAATTGAAAGCTCAGGCCAACGAAGTTCTGATTGTCTATTTCGGATACACCAATTGCCCTGACGTGTGCCCCACCACCATGGTCGCCATCAAGAATGCGAAGAAGAAGATCGGTGCACTCGCGGATCGAGTGGACATCGCAATGATCACTGTTGATCCTGAACGAGACACAGCAGAGATTCTTCCGAAATACATCTCGTCATTCTCAACACGTTTTCATGCGCTCGTTCCTGCCACTAACGCAGAACTTCGCGCAGCAGAAGATGCATTTGGCGCCTCATCTTCCGTCACGAAAGTAGACGGAAAAGTTGAAGTCGTACACGGCGGCACTGCATACATCGTCGATGACACCGGTGCCGTCATTGATCAGTTCCCGTTCGGACTAGATGCTCAGTCAATGGCCAACGATCTCACAGTTCTCCTCAATGAAAGGACACAAACAAAATGAAGAAAACAACAAAGGCCTTCATGGTCACAGCACTCAGCATTGTCAGCGTCAGCGGACTTGCAGCATGCGGTAGCGACACAGAAAGTGTTGACACCACGGTCGCGGCACAATCCAGCATGCCTGCAACGCCAAAGATCACCGTGACTGGTCAATGGGCACGACAGAGCCCAATGGCAACTGACATGGGTGCTACCTATCTAACGATTAACACCGACATTGATGATGAACTTGTAGGAGCAATGGTTGATACTTCCATCGCAATGATGACTCAGGTACACGAGACAGTGATGGGCGAAGGCGACTCGATGAAGATGCAAGAGGTCGAGAAGATCGACGTTGTTGCTGGCACGCCAACAGAGTTGAAGCCAGGCGGATATCACGTCATGCTGATGCAATTGGTAAAGCCACTTGAACTCGGCACAGAAATTTCCGTTACATTGAAATTCGCAAAGGCTGGGGACGTTGTCGTCACAGTTCCTGTTCTGGAGGAAGCTCCTTAGTTATGACTGATGAGGAAATTGTTGCTCCAGCAAAGAGCAGCAACGCAGGGATGATGGCGGCGATTCTCCTCGTCGTCCTCATCCCTCTCATCGTCTTTTTTGTTGTGCTTATTAGGCCAAACCCCACGACATATCGCTACACAATTGCCAAAGGCACTCAAGCTGCGACCGAAGCGGGACAACCCGTTGCCAATCCTCTGCCTACAGAACTCACTATCAAAGTGGGAGACTCCGTCGAAGTCACGAACAATGACGACGCCCCACACACCTACACATTCCTTGTTCTCCGCCCGGGTGAAACTGGTAGGTATACCTTCCATAACAAAGGTGTCTTTACTGGCACATGCACCGTGGGTGACCATAAAGATGTTTCCATCACCGTGATTGAGTGACAAACTGAATAGGTGAGAAAGAACTGCGAGAATGCCTTCGACGCAATGATGCGCGAAAACATCAGCGGGGTGAATGCGTTCGCTCTCTCCATCACGTCAAACCCGCACGTTGCAGAGGAAGCAGTGCAGGAGACTTTTATTCGCGCATGGCGTTACTGGCCAACATTTCGCAATGAATCCACTGTGATGTCATGGCTCATCACTATTTGCCGACGAGTTGTGATTGACATGGCAAAGAAGCAACGCGTGCACGAGCAACTTCCCGAGAACGTCATCGAGATACGTGACCACTTTGCATCTACTGCCATATACGACTTGGTCCGAAGTCTTCCTTTGCCACAACGTGAAGTAGTTGTCTTGTGCGCAATTCTCGGATTCGATTACGAATCCGCAGCCCAGTCCCTTGAGATCCCTATCGGGACAGTTCGTTCACGACTGGCTCGTGCACGTGAACAACTCGGGCAACAGCTCGACAATGTGATTGCACTCTGAGATGCCCGCAATGACATGCAACCGTGCACGCGCGCTGGTCTTGCAGCCACTTGCCAACGCAGAAGATGTTGTTGCAGCGCGGATCCATCTTCTCGAATGCCCACTATGTGCCTCAGAGACAGCAGACGACATGGTCAACCATGTCTCGACACGCCTGGACATTTTGCGCGAACCGGGTGGACTTCTACGACTGGCACTGCTCGTCATCGGTGGGCTGCAAGTAGTTCTGGCCTTGCCCTGGATCTTCGGATCCGCACTCTTGTGGGGACCGCAATCTGATACATCTGCCGCCCACCTCACCCGTGACGGCGTTATTGGCCTCGTTCTTGGTCTTGCAGGAGTCGCCGTTGCTCTCTCCCCTCGACTCGCATATTTCGCCCTCTCCATCTGTGGGCTACTGGTGTCCCTCCAGGTGATCGCCTTTGTGACAGACCGCATGAATAGCAACGTGCAGCCCGTTTTCGAGACCGTCCACGTATTGGCGTTACTTATCAGCGTGCTGGTCGGCATCGTGGCGTTCCCGCGGCGTACTCAGCGGTAGGACTGTACCTGTCATTGGTCTAGGGTTGTCTCACCATTTACTAAGACATTCCCAAGGAGTCACAATGGCACGTAATACCCGTGTGCTTGCAGCACTTGCAGCACTTTCACTCGTCGTCGCAGCTTGCGGCGGTAGCAGCGATAGTTCAGATACCACAGCAGCAGCTGGCGGTTCACTTGAACTCGTCAAAGACGGTTCACTCACCGTTTGCTCCGACGCACCATACGAACCATTCGAGTTTCAGGCAGAAGACGGAACCTGGACAGGTTTCGACATGGACGTCATGCGCAAGATCGCAGAAGCCAACGACCTCGAGCTTGAAGTCACCGTTCAGCCATTCGATGGCATCTGGCTTGCACCAGCAGCGGGCAAGTGCGACGTTGTTGCATCTTCGATGACCATCACCGAAGAGCGCACACAAGCCGCCGACTTCACCGACAGCTACTTCGATGCATTCCAGTCACTCCTCGTCCGCAAGGCCGATGCAGAGACCTACACATCGCTTGAGTCGCTTGCAGGCAAGACCATTGCAGTTCAGACCGGCACCACCGGCGAGACCTATGCAAACGAAAATGCAAAGGATTCAAAGATCCAGTCATTCGACGAGGCATCAGCAATGTTCCTCGCTCTCGAGTCGGGCCAAGTTGACGCAGTTCTTCAGGACTACCTCATCAACAAGGAGCGCGCTGACAAGCAGGGAACCTCTGCTGTCTCCGTCAAGTTTGAAGAAACTCCAGAGCAGTACGGCTTCGCAGTTGAAAAGGGCAACACTGCTCTTCTTCAAATTCTCAACAAGGGAATCCAGGATCTTCGTGATTCCGGCGATTACGACACCATCTACAACAAGTACTTCATCGGCTAATAGCCGACGATTTAGTTAAGTAAGAGAAGAGCCATGGCACTGAGCAAACGGCAACGAGCGAAGTACACGCGTTACGCGATTTACGTCCTCAGCGTTGTAGCGATAGTTGCCATGGCTCTTCTTGTTGACTGGACACGCCTTAGTAACGCGATGTTCAAATGGGAAATTGTCAAGAAGCAATTCCCCGACATACTCACTGGTGCCGCAAAAAACACAGTGATCTTCACCATTCTTGGTTTTGCTGGCGGCCTCTCGTTTGGACTTCTCTTCGCATTGATGCGACTCAGCACCATTCGCCCATACCGTTGGCTCGCTGCCACGTACATCGAAATCTTCCGCGGCATTCCGCTTCTCGTTACCCTTCTTGCATTGGGTTTTGGTATTCCCATTGCCACAGGCTGGAACTGGCCAAACCCGTATTTGCAGGGCGCCATTCCACTTGCGCTGGTCGCTAGTGCCTACATGGCCGAAACCATTCGTGCCGGCATTGAAGCTGTTCCTAAAGGACAAATGGAAGCAGCCCGCTCTCTCGGAATGTCTTATCCGCGCGCAATGATCACCATCGTGATTCCACAAGCGCTGCGCATCATCATTCCGCCACTCACTAACGAATTCGTTCTTCTCATTAAAGACACCTCACTCATTTCGGTTCTTGGTGTTACCCAAGCAACGAAAGACTTAGCGCGCTTTGGTCGTGACGGTGTCAACAGCACAGCGAACGCAACTCCGCTCATTGTGGCTGGTCTCGTTTATCTCGCAATGACATTGCCTCTGACGCAATTGGTTGCCTACATGGAACGTCGTGCAAAGGCAGCGGGCAAATGAGTAACGAAACAATTCTCATTGACGATTACGTCGTCAACGTGACTGGCCTGAACAAGTCATTCGGTTCTAACCATGTGTTGCGCGGCATTGATTTGCATGTGCAGCGTGGCGAAGTGGTGTGCATCATTGGTCCATCTGGTTCCGGCAAGAGCACGTTGCTTCGTTGCGTCAACATGTTGGAAAAGCCAACCGGTGGAAGCATCGTTGTGCTCGGCCGTGAACTCACACATATCGACTGCGATATCGACGAAGCACGCACCAAGATCGGCATGGTGTTTCAGCAGTTCAATTTGTTCCCACACATGACTGCACTGGAAAACATTGCTGTTGCTCAGCGCAAAGTGCTTGGACGCAGCAAAGCAGAAGCCGAGATGAAGGGCCTGCAATTACTTGGTCGCGTTGGTCTCACTGAAAAAGCCGACGCATACCCAGGACAACTTTCTGGTGGACAGCAGCAACGTGTGGCCATTGCGCGTGCGCTTGCAATGGACCCTGATGTCATGTTGTTCGATGAAGCCACTAGCGCTCTCGACCCTGAACTTGTGGGCGACGTTCTCAATGTCATGAAGAACCTTGCCGAAGAGGGAATGACCATGCTGGTCGTAACCCATGAAATGGGCTTTGCTTCAAATGTCGCCACACGAGTTGTCTTCATGGATGGCGGCGTCATCGTTGAAGAAGGCCCGCCGTCTCAGGTCATTGCCGCACCGAAGGAAGAACGCACACAATCGTTCTTGTCCAGCGTTCTAAACCACTAGACACCCTGCACCTAATCTGCGCCATATGAGTGACCAGCGCGAAAAAATTCAGGCCCTTCTTACCCTCGCGCAGCACCCCAATACACCCCAGGCAGAAGCAGAAACCGCGCTGGCTCTCGCATCAAAATTGATGCAGAAGCACGGTTTGTCAGAACACGATGTTGCCGACACCAAGAAGCCCGAAGACAACACCATCGTGGTGCGCAGGTTCGCTGTGTACGGGCCGTATCGCGTGCGTCGTCAAAACATCTTGTATGCAATTGGTCGTGCACACTCCTGTGCTGGGTATCGCGCAGACGACGAAGACGATGCATGCATCGTTGTTTTGTATGGTCGCGATAACGACATCACTGCGGCGTACACATTGTTCGGCGCAGCCGACATGATGGGACTGCGTCTCCTCCCCCGCGGCGATCGTTCGTGGCGCACCTCATGGTGGCATGGTTTTCAACGAGGCATCACTGAAGCGCTTGCCACTGCAAAAAAGGAATTCATTCAGGAGACCCCTGGCTCCGGATTGGTGCTTGCCGATCGAATGAAACGCGCCGAGGAAGAACTTCGCGCCAAGGGACCACGCCTCACTGGCGGCTATTCCTATTCCGATACTTCGTCGGGCGCATACAGCAGTGGACATAGTGCAGGTCGAGGTTTCTCTTCCGGTGGACGTTCATTCACCAGTGGTGTCCGTGGTGAACTCGGATGATGTCGCTGCAACCGTTTATTGATGCTGCACTTCATCGTGCCGGCGAATACACCCGTGGCACGGCAGAACAAGCACTTGTCTATGCCTGTGAAGAAGTAGTGGAACATGAACTCGGATCACGAGATATTCCTTCCACCGAAGCGGAATCCATCCTCGAAGAAATCTGCCATGCAGAAGACATCGAAGTTCCTCGGATCTTGATTGCCCGAAAAGCCAAGTCTTCACTGGCACTGACATACATCGACGAGAACGTCATTTGCGTTCGGGGCAAGACGACAACGATGGCAACTCTTTTGCACGAATTGGCCCATGCTGTTGTTGGGGTTGAATCCCACGGAATCCTCTTTCGCGACGAGCTCACCAGACTCACCCGTAAATACATTTCTGTTTCGTACGCAGCACTTCTCCATTCGGTCTACACCGGCACGGGTCTTGAAATGTCGCCGTGGCCGGCGACCGCCTCACGTCGCAATTAACCAACACACACAGCCACTTCTCAACAGTGACAGACTGCATTCATGACGACTTTCCCTTCCGCGGACGACCTCTACGCACTTCTCTCCACCACGCGCTCCATTCGACGTATCAGTGACGCGCCAGTCACCGAGGAAGTTCTTCGTCGCATCATGCAGGCAGCTGTGTGGGCGCCAAGTGGCGGGAACCGACAGCCTTGGCGAATCATCGCGGTTCGTGATCGAAACATCAAAGAGAAAATCGGTCGTCTCTATGCCGCCGAATGGGAACAGTATGTGGAGTACAACGTTTCAAAGTTTGAAGGTCAACCTCCGGCTGTCGTTGCACAGGTCCGCGAGGCATATTCCGGTGGAACTCGACTTGCAGAAACGCTTGCTGATGTGCCGGTCCTTGCAATGTTCATTCATGATCCATCAGCGCTCTACGTGACTGATGCCAATCTCGGTCGACATCCCGTTGTCGGCGGAGCATCCTTGTACCCAGCTGTTCAGAACTTTCTTCTTGCCGCGCGCGCAGAGGGACTTGGCGGCGTACTCACCACTTTGGTCTGCAACAGAGAAACTGAACTGCGTGACATTTTGAAATTTCCCACGGGATGGGGCGTGCACGCAATGGTTCCACTTGGTCATCCAAAAGGAAACCATGGTCCCATCACACGATCTTCCGTCGATGAGATGACCTCTATTGATCAGTGGAAGAACTAATCGTTCGCTGAATCACGCCACGGCACATTTGTGGGCCAGCGGCCCGTGCCTCCATCTTCTGCTAAGAAACCAGTAAATGTTCGATTGGTGTTTCTCATGCGCCATTGCAACATTGATTGCGCTTCACGCATGACAACTGCAGGGTCCTTTATTTCTGTACGCCAGGTGGGGTCGGCTGCAATGTCGAAGCACAGCCAGTCGCCATCTGCGAACTGCACATAGGCGTACGCGTCGCTTCGACGAACAGCCAGGCTCATCGTGTCGAGGTGACGTTTCCATGGCGTGTCATGCGGATACACGGGAATCAGCGATGAGCGCCAGTCGTACTCCCAATGTGCGGCATCGCGCCAATGGGGTGGCTCCACACCTTCAAGGAAGGGCGTTAGTGGCAAGCCATCACATTGCGAGGGCACTGTTTGACCAACAACGTCGCATAACGTCGGCATGATGTCCACGTTCTCCGTGAATCGTTCAATCACAGTTCCATGTGATGACTCATGTCGTGGATCACGAACGATGGAAACGATGTGCTGACTGGTTTCCCAGTAACCCACTTTTTCTTTCAGTCCGTGGTCACCAAGTAACTCCGCATGATCAGCTGTCACGAAAATGACTGTGTTCTCCCATTGACCCGATGCCTCAAGTGCATCCCAGATGCGGCCCAGCTGCGCGTCTACCTCGCTGATCATTCCGAAGTACTGGGCACGCATGTGTGCCAGTTCGTCGGGGTCCGTCGGAGCTTTCGTGCTGTCTATCGCCAACATGATTTCGTGGAACGGATGCACTGTGTCCGATGCTGCGATGGGAAGTCCAACTTTTACAGGGTCGTACATCGTGCTGAAGTCACCAGCGGCCGAATACGGAGGATGAGGTCGGATAAAGCTGGCATGGGCAAACCAGCCTTGTTCTTGCTTGTCAATCCACGACAACAATTCATTTGTGAGGAATGTTGATGCACTCGCGGATGCAGGTCGTTCATTCTCTGTAGAGAGCAACTTGATGATGCTCATATCCGTGTTGAACCCTTGCGCGTTGAGCCAAGCACGCCATGGATCAAAATTTTGTGTGAGGTCCACCACGCATTCAAAACCAGGCAACACTCCCTCATACGTGGACAGACGAGGGTCATCAGCGTTTGTCGTCACTCGCGGGTCAATTGACTGATCGGTGTAGCCAAAAAGTGCTGGTGCATAACCTGCACGACGCGCCATCAGCGCAACATTGTCGAATGATGCATCAAGCGGAGTTCCGTTTGCCACCACACGATGATTCATTTGATACATGCCGGTGTACAACGATGCACGCCCAGGTCCACATGGCGATGCTTGGCTATAGTGACGCGAAAAACGCACACCCTGTTGGGCTAATCGATCCAGGTTCGGCGTTTTCACCACAGGATGACCAGCGATTGACAAGCAATCACCGCGAAACTGATCGAGAGTGATCAGCAGGATATTCAGGCTCATGGACGCTGACCGGTTGTCAAGAATGTGCGAATGTCCTCAATTGCTCGACGATCTTGCGCGGTAAAAATATGTCCGCCCTCGTAGACCGACAAGGTGGCATCAGGCAATCGCTTCACAATCTCTTCGGAGTTCGAGAGAGGTGCAATGCCGTCGTATCGACCAGCGGTCACCAACGTTGGGGCTGTCACATGCTGCAAACGACCAGACACATCGTGACCAATGCGTGCACCTAGCTGAAGAATCTCGCCTTTGATTGTTTCTTTGGATTTCGGAACTCCTGCTTGTTCATTTCGCAGATTCACAATTGCAGCATCTTCTGGATGCGAAGCGAGCCACTCCGGAGTCCATCGTGAATCGGTCAGCGTGGTGATCTTGTTTGCACGATCTTCTGGGGTGAGTGAGCCCAATTCATGTAGCGGATAGGACGATCCTGCATCGCCACCGGCCGATGTGCACAACAACACCAACTTCTCAACACGCTGTGGATAACTCACTGCAAACTCTTGCGCCACCATTCCGCCAAAGCTGATGCCGACAACTGCGCACGTGTCCCAGCCAACATGATCCAGCAATGCGGCACCATCACCAGCGAACTGCGCCATCATGTACGGCCCTTCAGGAACACTCGTTTCACCAAGCCCACGTTGATCATGCGCCAACACTGTGCACGTTTTCGCAAGTGCACCAATGAGGTGTGCGCTTGATTTCAAAGTGGCACCTGAACCATTGAAGAACAACACGCGAGGTCCATCGCCGCTCACTTCATAGTTGATGGAAATTTCAGGACGCTCGAACTTTGGCACGTCGTCATTCTTTCATCTCATGGGTATCCACCATTCACGGTGCTGCACAAGCCACTATCAATACCCGTGCAAACGTTTGTTGATGGAGTCAAGCGCTCACTAGCTGAGCAGATTGATGCACTCCCTTGGCGACGAGTCACAATGCCAGGTCTTGATGTTGCGTGGGTGGGCATGAATGTTCCCGCCATCGACACCGGCGGACGTCCGTGGGTATGGGAAGTGGTCACACCTTCTCAATACGAAGCATCTCATCGCATGCAAGACGACCCAATGGTCCTCTCTGTTGCGCAAGACACTGTGATCGCAGAGGTCAATCACCTTGACCACTCTGGGCCCATCATGCGCATGCAGGTCCCTGTGAAGGAAGCCCCCGAGAGCATCTCGATGGCCGGCGGAATCGACCCCGATGGACCCTGGTCCGTGCGGCTAGAAACAGGCTGGACAGTGCAGGCCATTGGCACTGCCGCCCAGTGTTGGATTGACCGCGAAGCCCCCGGAAGCGCCCGTTTGGACACTCCTGCACCCCAGTTAGCGCCCCACCAGCGTTATCAGTTGCACCCCGCTATTGATATCGAGTCAGCGGCCTTCGATCGCTTGCTTACACTCGACCCCGATGATGCAGCGATGGTCACTTCCCTCCTCACCCAAGTGCACGAGGCACTTCGGCCGTATCGCTGAGCCCACTCACAGGCCAGGGATGGTGATGCTGTGATCACAACGTACGCACTCTCACTTCCCACCGTTGACTGCACAGAGCAACAGCGCATTGCTCTCATCGACATCGTTAGCGACTGGCTTGTCGAGCATTATCCACTGGACTCTCGCGGTCCTGGCACCACGGTGCGTACACGTGAGTCCACTGATGACCCTGTCTTTCGTCTCACCATTACGGAGAGCGCACCGGGAAGTTCGCACGTCGAAACCCTGACCATCAGCGTGGTAATGATTGCGGATGTTTTGACCTTTGATGTTCGTATCTCATCGACCCCCACTGCATCTCGAGTCATTCCTTTCACCTCGCCTCTTCTTCCAGTCCGTGTCGCGCAACTCGTCAAGAAAGTGCTCACCGCAGTTCCTTCCGAAGATGCAAACCGTTACATCACTGATGCACCCACCGTGGTGACAGATGAAATGGGTGGACAAGAGATTGCAGCGTTTGTTCTTGCACCTAGTCGTCGCTTACCAGTCATCGTGGAAGTACTCGACTTTGAACGTCGTACACCGTTACTAATCGCAATGGGAGCAGGCCCTCTCGTCGGTCTTGTCCATGTTGTTCAACTCACTACTGCAGAAGCACTACGTGGATTTCTTTCGCTCACGGGTTATGCGCTTGTTGGTCCAGGCTGCATTGTTGTCAACTGGGCTGGCAATACAGAACCTGAGATTGTTCATCGTCGTGAAGTACCAGCCGCATCAGAGAATCGTGAACGTTCCCGTTTAGTGCAGTTGATTATTGACACTGCTGCACGATCCATTGCTGCACCACGTGTTCCCGCGCCACCTCGGCGTGACGATGACCTTGTTGAAGTCACATCTCGCGAAGTGTCGGTCAGCAATGAAACTGTCAACGAAGATCAAGCAATCCACATCGAAC
The DNA here is from genome assembly GCA_041175365.1 of Actinomycetota bacterium. Lineage (GTDB taxonomy): Bacteria > Actinomycetota > Acidimicrobiia > Acidimicrobiales > Ilumatobacteraceae > UBA2093. The sequence goes on from JBEDFA010000066.1 coordinate 12,594, forward strand.
AACTGGAGTCCTCCATTGACGAGTTGGAAGCTGCATTGGCTGACGCTGACCGCCGCTTGGCTGAGCAACGTGCGCAGTTAGAACAAAAGGGCGGACAACTCGACGAATTGATTTTGCGCAATGTCTCCCTAGAGATTCAAGCTGGGAACACCGCGAACACACTTGCAGTTGCCTCGATGACAGAAGCACTTCGATTAGCCCGTGAACATTGCCCTTTCCTTGTCTTCCATGACCGAGCGATCGAGTCTGGCGAAGGCCTTGAAGGTCCAGAACCCGTCAGTGTTTTGCAAGATCTCGTTCGACTCAATGCTGTTGCACGTGCGTGGATGTCGGGCGAGATCACCGGCACCAGCATCAAACTTGCATGTCGCCAGATGGGATTGGACTTCGTCCCCGACATTTCTGCAACGGCACGACAGAAATACGAAGAGGACTACCTCATTGATTGGCGAGGAAAAATAGTCCGCGCGGAAGCACACCTGCGCCGTGGGAAGAAGACACACCTCGTGCGTACCCATCTCTATTTCGATTCCGAGACACAGCAAGTTGTCGTTGCCTACATCGGACGCCACTTACGTGACAAGGGTTCGTCGTCCTGACACGCCTAATCTGAGTAGGTGAATCGCCGCAGAATCCTGAAGAGCTTTGGCGGTTTTTTCTTAGTGTTCGCACTTGTCACTGGTTTTTCTGTGACTCGTTATGTCTTGGCTCATCCCAATGAACCTCTGCAACAAAACGTTGCATCGTGGGCGCGCAATAAGGGCATGGGCGTCGTCGTCGACAAGATGGAAGCCTGGCTACACAGCGAACCACCAGCGGTTGCCCCCGTTGACACGCTTTCCCTCGTTCCGTTTGATACCGACCCGCCTCAGATCGAGACAACGATTCCTTCTAGCGACTCAACACAACCACAGCAGAGTTCCACAACTGCAAAATCGCAAGGCAGCTCTGCGCCGGCCGTACGGCGCCCCATGGCCGCAACACAATCGTGCCCTGCGCCTACCAACGTGGCCACCACCACACTCGCACCAGGGGCCACAACGACAACATCCACCACTACTACGACAACAACGACCAGCAGCACATTGCCGGGTGAGACAACAACGACTACGACAACCACAACCACGCTTCCTGCACGTCCCCTTGATGTTGAAGCCGTCATTGCTCCTGCAATCAAGGGCGAAGGTGTGTGGCGAGCTATTGCGAAAGTTCGCAAAGAGCCCATCATCTACGCAACGTCTATTCGCCCTCTGTGGTGCTTTGGTTCTGTTGTCGCAACGATGGCGACCTATGACCCCAACAAAGTGCGTGCTGCATTGTTCAACGGAACAGAGGTTCCCGGCGGCAAAGGATGGCGCAATACCTCCAGTATTCGTGGCTCTGCACTGAAGTCCCTCATTGCAAGTTTCAATGGTGGTTTCCGTTTTGAACACGAACCCGGCGGGTACGTCACTGAAGGACGCACCATTCGCAAAATGCGAAAGGGATACGCCACTTTCGGAATTCGCGCCGACGGCACCAGCACCATTGGTATCTGGGGCGAAGACATGCATGCTGATGAAGGGTGGACTTCACTGCGTCAAAACCTTCCGCCTTTAGTAGCTGAAAACAAGTCGGTGTATCAGTCCTACAAAGCAGTTGATTGGGGCCAGGACTTTGGCAACAAAGTTTTCAATTTCCGTTCCGCAGCATGTGTTCGCACTGACGGACTCATGATGTTTGTGGCTGTTGGCAAAGTGAATATCGGCATGTTGGCCGACACGTTGGTCATTCTTGGATGTCGTACGGCGATGGAACTCGACATCAACGGAACATGGCCGTTCTTCGCAACGTATGCGGGCTTCGGAAAATTAGATCGTGATGGACGCACCATCGATACTCGTATGGGTGATCCCGATCGTCATCTTCACGGTGCGACCAAAGATTTCATCGCACTATTTGACCCAGAAACATTGAAGCCTGGGGCTGTGAAGTAACTAGTTGCTTGTCAACTTGTAGGCACCCAATAGACGTGGGGTGCCACCATCGGTTGTGGCTACAACGCCATCGTCCACCAGTTTTCGTAAGTGAGACCACACACTGCGTCGTGCAGGTCGATGCAAACGCTTATCAATATTTGCGTACAGCACTTTTACGATTCCGGGAATCGTGTCGTTTCCTTCGGCAATCTGCAAAACAATCTGCTTCTCTCGTTCCAAACGGTGACCTAGGTAAGCATTGAGAAATGGCTGTGGGTCAGTAATTGGTCCACCATGTGTCGGCCACAAAATTGCATCGTTCCGCGCAATTACTTTGTGCATTGAGTCGATGTATGCACGCATGTCACCATCAGGAGGCGAAACAACAGTTGTCGACCAACCCATGACGTGGTCACCGGTGAACAACGTTCTGTCCACATCCATTGCAACACTCAAATGATTCGACGTGTGTCCCGGCGTTGCAACAGCTGTGAGCGAGAATTCAGAAGTGGAAAGGAAAACTTCTCCATCACGCACAGCAACATCGGGAGAAAATGCAAGATCAATTGTCTCGCGCTCTTCTTCAGACTCATCCTTCTTCTCTTCAGGGTCATCCTCAGAAGGATCGTGGTCATCTTCTTCAATGAAGCCCTCGTACACCTTGTGAGGCCCAATGGCATATCGCGTTGCATTGGTCTCCGCGTGCAGCCATGCAGTGAGTGGCGAGTGATCTGAATGGCAATGAGTCACCACAATGCCCACCACGTTTCGACCCGTAAGAGCAGCGAGCAATGCGTCGTGATGTGAATCCAGTGTTGGACCTGGATCGATAACGACGACGTCCTTCGTGCCAAGGATGTACGTGCCAGTTCCGTGATACGAAAACTTTGAAGGGTTCTTCGCAATCACTCGCTGAATCAGAGGTGACACCTGCTCGGGCACCGCATACGGAGCATCATCAATGCGAGGGACAAACGGAATAGCCACAGTCAAAACTTAGATGTTGATGGCTCGCACATTGCCCACGGGCTTCCCGTGCCCCAAAACAATTTCGGCAACGGTGTGTGGTACTGCAGAGACATCTATGCCCAAACGCTGCAGTGCTGCAAGCAGAACAGTAGGGAGTGCTCGGCCGGAACCGTCGGACAGTTTCAATGCCACTGCCCTGCCATCACTCATGGCGGCTACATAAATGGAATCTGCTCCATCTTTTGCAGCAAGGCCAGGAATTGCAGAGGCGATTGCAGTGACGTGCCTGTCATCCCCCGCCACCATGTGCGGAAACTGCTCCATCGCATCGAAAACCTGCCGTCCTTCGGGGCCTGCATCCCCCACTGCCAATGCACGCATGGCTCGAGCAAGATGAAGCAGTGGAATGACATGCGCTGGCGCACCACAACCATCCGTGCCGATAGCAACCGGCGCCACACCAGTGACATCGGTGATGGTGTTGGTGATTGCAATCTGCAAGGGATGTTCTGGCTGCAAATAGTTGTCAGTTGTCCAACCATTCAGCACGCACGTTGCCAACATGCCTGCGTGCTTCCCACTGCAATCCATCTGAATAGGGGTCTTTCCTCCACCAGAACGAATCACTTCGTGAGCAGTCGGAACATGAATTGAGAAGCCAGCAGTATTCAATAGTGCTGTTTCATCAAGATTTGCTGTCGCCAGAATGTCTCGAGCTGTTTGTTGATGCACCGCTTGTCCGCTGTGGCTTGCGCAGACAAGAGCGAGTTGCTCCGCGGGTAATGACAACCCAGCGCGCACCATTGCAAGCGCTTGAAACGGCTTCGTTGCTGATCGCGGAAAAACTGTGACCTCAGGATCACCAACACTGAATGCAACGCTTCCATCAGAATTCAGTGCAACAAGAGCACCGAAGTGCACGCTCTCATCAACACCACTTCGCGAAACAATCGCGAGTGGTTCAAACTGAGACGGAATCACTCCGGTCATGCCGGGTCATCCCAACCAGTTTTCTCAGAACGTGAGCGACGACCCTTTGGAGGTGCCACATGCGTCAATGGGTCAGCAATGACTTCGTGCCTTGTACCCCACGCTGAAATCAACGCCTGACTCATCGCCACTGCAGGCAAAGCGAGAATTGCACCAATTGGTCCAAGCACGGCGGCGCCTGCAAGCGCGCCACCAAACGCCAATGCAGGATGTAACTCAAGTGTGCGTGCTGTAATGCGTGGCGAGAACAGATAGTTCTCAATCTGTTGATAGAAGAAAATAAAGACGAGAATTACCAAGGCTTTGGTGGGCGAGTCAATAAACGTCAACACAACAGGAAGCACACCTGCCAGATATGTACCGATGACCGGCAAGAACTGCGAAATCAGTCCGACCCAAATTGCTAGAGCAATCGGAGCAGGAGCACCAACGGCCTGAAGAACAATCCAGTGGAAGACCGCAGAGAGAACGGCAAGCAATGCACGTGAGTACAAGAATCCACCGGTCTTTGTAATCGCAAGATCCCATCCGTCCAACACTGCACGTTGACGATTTGGTGTCAGACGTGAGCAAATCACTCGACGCAAACGTGGACCATCAGCGACGAAATAGAACGTGAAGAGAAGAACTGAGAATCCCTGAAAAATCACACCCACTGCTTGCACCGAAACTTTGAAAGCGTTTCCGCGTTGCGCACGGATGAATTCTTGTATCGGACCATTGGGATCCGAAATTTTGTCATTCACCGAGGCGGGATCAATGTGGGAATTGAAAGTGTCGTTAATGATCTTGACGGTGTCGTTCACGTACTTTTCACTGTTCGACAACAAGTCCGCTACCTGTTGACCGACGATTGTTCCCATTGCAGCGACAAAGCCAAGGACGAGGACCACAAACGAAACCAACAGCAGAGCAGTTGCACTTCCACGCTTCATTCCCCGATTTGCGAGACGATTCACCGCAGGCTCTAACGCCAACGTGATGAATATTGAGACGAGGAGAAGAAGGAAAATAGAACTCAGCTTCTGGACGGTGTTTCGCACGACAAATGTGGCCAGGAAACCAAGCCAAAACAAGGCAATTGCTCGCGGAATCCACTTCGGCATCTTCGAGAAACTCCAGGGCTGTGCAGTGTCGTTGTCAGTCACGGTACGAATCGTAGTGTTCCGCCAGAGGTGACACATTCGCTAGTGCAATCACTGGTCACTGCTGGCACGATGTGACTATGTCAACGCTTCCTTCAGCCCTCAATGAGCGAGTGGAATCGGTTCGTACTGCCCTGGCAGAAGCGTTACGAGACCGAGTGATCGGTGACAATGCTGAGGACAAGCAAGCTGCGGTCATGCTGGCACCTGGTCCACGCTGGTTCGCCCCCGATCGCCCTATCCATAAGGTGCACACCGATGCATCAATGTTCATCGGCGGCATGCGTGCTCTTCTCTTCCAGTCCCTGCACCCTTTGGCGATGGCTGGTGTCGCACAGCACTCGGATTACCGCAATGACCCATGGGGTCGCCTGCAACGCACCGCGGATTTTCTTGCGGCCACCACATTCGGCCCGGCTGATCTTGCACAACAGACCATCGACCGCATTCGTACCGTCCACACGCGCGTTGTCGGTACAGCGTCTGACGGACGTGCGTACTCTGCATCTGATCCACATCTTCTTCGTTGGGTTCATGTTGCGGAAGTTGACAGTTTTCTTCGTGCGTATCAGGCATACGGTGCCGACACGTTGACTTCTGAAGAAGCTGATGGATACGTGGAAGACATGGCGGTCATCGCGCGTGCTCTCGGAGTCCCTGCTCCACCGACTTCAGTTCAGGGTCTTCGTGACCAAGTGGCGATGTATCGCTACGAACTGAAGGGCACTGCAGAGTCCGCAGATGTCGCAAAGTATTTGTTGTTGGAACCGCCTCTGCCCATTGCTTCGCGAATTCCTTATTCACTGATTAGCGCATCTGCCATTGCGTTGCTTCCGGTATGGGCGCGCGCTGAACTACGACTTCCCTACTTGCCGGTTGCAGAGAAATTTGTTGTGAAGCCCATCGGCCAGTTTGTTGCCTCAACAATTCGTTGGGCTACTGCAGTAAATCAACCATCAGCAGAAACTATTAGCGACACACTCGACGCAACGCCGAACTGAGGTCGCCCTTGTCGCCGACTTTCACGGCACCAAGACCAAGCCATTGCGCCATCAATTTCAGTTCTTCGGCAAGTTCAGCGACAACGTGCTTCAGGTCAACTTCTGGCTCGCTGTATGCGCCATTTACTAACAGCACTCCCGCTTGTCGATCCGCCTTTAGGTCAACACGCGCGACAATGCGATCACCTAAGACAAATGGCAACACGTAATACCCGTACACCCGTTTGTGTTCTGGCGTATAAATCTCAATTCGGTAATGGAAATCCCATAAACGTTCAATGCGTGGTCGACACCACACCAATGAATCAAAAGGTGACACCAACGCACGCGTATTCACACTGCGCGGAGTTGACGCTCCAGGCAATATGTACGCAACATCACGCCAGCCTTCAACACGCACTTGTTCCAGCGACCCTTTCTTTACCAGCTCATCAAGTACTGGTTTCGCCGCACCTGGTTTCTGGCGGTGATAATCCAACAAGTCACTCGCAGTCGCAACACCCAAACTTTTCGCAGCAAGAAGCAACAGCTCACTGCGCGCTTCAAATTCTGTTGGCGTTTTAGCCTTCAGTACTTCCTTTGGCAATACATGGTGTGGCGCGTAATACATGCGCGCAAAATCATTTATTCGGCGTTGCGCAGTGATTTCACCTGTCCAAAACAAGAATTCCAACGCTGCCTTGCCGTCATCCCAATCCCACCAAGAACCCTTTGGGCCTTTGCGTGTTTTCACATCACCTGCCACAAGTGGTCCATCGTTAAACACCCGATCACGCACTTCTTGAACAAATTGAGGTTTTGATTTCGCAAAACGTTGCAAGCCCGGCCACATAGTTCCGTTACGAGCGTTCTCCATCCGCCATCGAACAAGACGATGCATCGATGCAGGAAGATGAGATGCTTCGTGACACCAATATTCAAAGAGTTCACCATCTGCTGTTGCGTCAGGAATCAATGAACGTGGATGGTCACCGAGGCGTGAAAATAACGGCAATTCTTGACTGCGCACCAAAACATTGACGGAGTCAATTTGAATGAGTCCGACATGGTCAAGAACTTTTCGTAGATGACGTCGATCCACACGTCCTGTCGGGCGTGGTGATGCGAAACCTTGTGCGGCAAGCGCAATTCGCCTTGCCGAAGCGAGACTGACCTCAGTCTGCGACGGTGATGGTGACACTGTTGATCACCACATCTTCAACAGGGCGATCGCCGCGTGCTGTTTGCACCTTCTGCATTGCATCAACGACGTCGAGACCCTTAACGACCTGACCGAACAATGCGTATGCAGGTGGCAATGAAACGCCGCTTCCACCACTGACGATGAAGAACTGTGAACCATTGGTGTTCGGGCCGGCGTTTGCCATTGCCACTGAACCGATTTGGTACTGACCAGGCTTTGGCAACTCATCACCGAAGCGGTAGCCAGGGCCGCCGGTGCCGGTACCGGTTGGGTCGCCACCTTGGCACATGAAGCCATTGATGATGCGGTGGAAGATGATGCCGTCGTAATAGTGGTATCCAGCGAGATACACAAAGTTGTTCACGGTGCGAGGTGCGTTGATCGCATCAAGCGCGATCACGATGGTGCCCAACGTGGTTTCCATCGTTGCGGTGTAACGCTTCGAAGGGTCAATACCCATCTCTGGCGCTTCAGGGAACTTCTGGGTCTTTGGTGCGGAACCGTCAAGGGCTGGGAAAGGCAAACTCATGCAGGCGAGGCTACAACGAGCATCTCAGACTGCCTCTTTCGCATCGCCCCCACTGCCCCGTCTACGCTGACATTCGTGAATCCAGAAAGCCCACTTGACCTCGACACCATGGAACGCGATTTGGCAGACGTCGAATTCGCCCTTGGCCGCCTCGACAACGGCACGTACTGGAACGACGAAATCACCGGAGAGCCCATTGAGCCCGGTCACCTTGCAGCGAACCCCACGGCTCGCCGCAACCCCTGATTTCAGCGCCACCTACCTCGCTATAAACCAGCGAGTGACGCAAGAAGAACTTCTAGCGGTCGCGAAGCTTTGCCAAGAGACGAAGAATCTCGAGGTACAGCCACACCAATGTGACGGTGAGGCCCAGTGCGCAGAACCATTCCATGTGTGCTGGCAACTTGTTTGCAACACCTCGTTCAATCATGTCGAAGTCGAGCGCAAGATGCGTCGCTGCAAGTCCTGCAACAAACACGCTGAATGCAATACCCATGGGGCTTGCATCGTTAATGAATGATGGCATTCCGGCGAACAATCCGATGACCATTGACACCAAGTAGAACGCCAACAGACCAAGGGTTGCACCCATTACGACTCGACGGAACTTGTCGGTGACACGCACAACGCCACTGCGGTAGAGCAACAACATCACGACGAACACACCAAGAGTTGCTCCGACTGCTTGCACAACAATGCCGTTGTACTGCTCTGAATACGCTCGGCTGATTGCTCCGAGAACAACACCTTCAGCAAGCGCATAAATAGGTGCAGCGATTTTGGCGGTGTGTGGCTTGAACGATGCAACCATCACGCAAATAAAGCCAATGATGAATCCGCCCATCACCCATCCGAATGGAATCTGCACTGTCGCACCGGGAAGTGGCTCTGCGATCGACATCCACGTGAATGTGGCGGAAGCAAGAATCAGCGCCAACAACATGATGGTTGCCGATGCGGTGCCCTTGATTGTCATCAATCCGCCATCCCAGCGGCTGACAGGACCATCAGAAACGGGTTGCGTCGTAGGCGGTGCCCACGTGCTGTTCTGCTGGTCGAGGTTTCCAAGGCCAAGGGCCTTGTCGTTCAAAATGGGATTTGCCATAGGCAAAAACTAACTGTTTTCGGGCTTTATGGGGCGTCAGGCCTGTGTATAACTATTTGTTCCTGCTTCGGCTGTGGGGCTAGATATTGCGCTCGGTATCCTGCAACTTGTTCACGCCAAATGGTGCTGAATCACTAACGAAAAGGCGAGGTTTCAGGGTGGCTAAGGATCGGATTGATCGCGACGAAGAAGACCTCGTCCGGCTCTACCTCACTGACATCGGTCAGTACACCCTCCTCACCAAGGACGACGAAGTGCGCCTCGCTAAGGCCATCGAAGCCGGCAAGCTCGCTAAAGAAGAACAAGAAGCTGGCGACGCAAAGACCCTCACCGCAACAAAGCGTCGTGAACTTCGCAAGGCCATCCGTGAAGGCGAAATCGCCGAGCGTGCTTTCGTTCAGTCCAACCTTCGTCTCGTTGTTTCGATCGCAAAGAAGTACCAGGCATCTGGTCTTCCACTTCTTGACCTCATCCAAGAAGGCAACCTTGGCCTCATGCACGCCGTTGAAAAGTTCGACTGGCGTAAGGGATTCAAGTTCTCCACCTACGCAACATGGTGGATCCGTCAGGCAATCACGCGCGGTATCGCAAATACTGGCCGCACCATTCGCCTCCCGGTCCACGCGGGCGACACTCTTGCTCGTTTGCAAAAGGCACGCTCGCGCCTCGAGCTCAAGTTTGGCCGTCCTGCAACTCTCGCCGAATTGGCAAAAGAAGTAGAGATGCCAGAAGACAAGGTCACCGAAGCATTGCGTTTCGCTGCTGAGCCATTGTCTTTGTCAGAGCCACTTCGCGAAGACGGCGATGCCGAGCTCGGCGACGTTGTTGAAGACCGCTCCGCAGAATCACCTTTCGAAGTAGCAGCCACTGCGTTGTTGCCAGAAGAAATTCAGCGCTTGCTTGCACCACTCGACGAACGCGAGCGCGAAATTCTTCGCCTTCGTTTTGGTCTTGATGGCAGCGGTGAAGGTCGCACACTTGAAGAGGTCGGCGAACATTTCAACCTCACACGTGAGCGCATTCGTCAGATCGAAGCTCGTGCAATGAGCAAGCTGCGTCACCCGTCTTCCGACACCGGTGCTCGTGACCTTCTCTCCGTATAAATCAGCTGGCGCTTACGGCGCTGAACGAAGAATGCGTGTCACTCCGTCGATGACGGACACGATGCCAACACCCATCATCACGGGTATCGCTACGCGTGCAATCCACATTGGTTCAATGCCTGGGATGTACGACGCTCTCACTTGATTCGCTGTTAGCCATGCGCACACCACCAAAGCGGCGCCTGCACCAGCATTCAATGAAATTGCGACATGCATCGCACCTGGTCGAATCAAACGTGCCATCGCAACGATCGCAATGACCGATGCTCCTGCGCAGAACATCAACATAATTGGGGTGATTCGAGCCCCATCGGGCAGTCCGGTGTATTCAAGGAACCCTGCGACCACTCCGACTAGAGATGTCGCAAGTACTGCAGCAAAGAATCCGCGACGGCGAAACAGTGAAAGCACAACCGCAAGAACAACAGCGGGGAGGCCCAGTAGCCACCATGCAACACTTGATTTATCTCGGAGATACAGAGTTCCCGATACAAGTGTTGGACGACCAGCAATGATCATTGGAATTTTCCAATCAAGAACTTTCCCATTTTCGTTAATCGCTGCAGGAAGTTTCGGACTCATCCAATGCGAACGATGGTCATGCCACATCGCGATTCCATTTGTGGACACAGTGCGCCACTTTGGCATTGCGCCCGGCTGCATCTTTGAAGTGTCGACATTTCCATAACGGTCACCATTCAAAACCGCTGTCACCGAAGCATCATTCACTTCAACAAGACCTTCGGCGCTGATACGTAAATACGGCTCATCGTCATAACCACGCACCTCGGACTTCACACCCACGGATGTCAGTCGTACGAATGTGTCGCTACCGATGATCTCTACTTTCACCCCATCTGGCGCTTTCGGAGAAATTTCTTCAATCACTGATTCGGTGTTGCGCGGCTGCACGCTGTCGCCCGAGCCCAAGTGGGCTGGAGCCAATGGCAAAAGGGAGAGAAGTCCGACGAGAAGGCGCACACCTGAACGGTACTGCCACGGAAGCATTCGTTACATAGTCTGTGGCAATGACCACAGCGGGCTCCGACATCGTTTTACTCGTCAGCGACAACGTTTGGCAGCGCGAGGGGACAAACATCACTTCGTTTGCACCTGGCATCACCCCTGTTATTTATGAAGGCGACGAGCCCATTGCTGATGACGTGCTGGCAAATGTGAACGTGGCCTTCTTCTCTAGCGATGTGTGGCCAGAGCGTTCACGCGGCATGGTGCTGTCCATCATGAAGGCCGCCAATGTGAAATGGCTTCATACATTCTCTGCAGGTGTTGATAGTCCGTTCTTCATTCAGTTGATGGAGAAGGGCGTACGTCTCACCAACTCTTCTGGCGCTACGGCATCGCCCATTGCACAAACAGCAATTCTTTACATGTTGGCCCTCAGCCGAAATACGCGTGCATGGTTTCGCCATCAGGACAAGCACGAATGGGAACGTCACGAGTTTGATGAACTCGATGGCGCCCGTCTTGCAGTGATTGGTCTTGGACCTATCGGTCTGGAGATTGCTCGCCTCGGTGTTGCTCTCAACATGGAAGTGGAGGGAATTCGCCGCACACCGCAAGGAAATGAGCCCTGTCCCACGTACGGATTCGATTCACTGAACGAAGTACTTGGTCGTGCAGATTGGGTGGCTTGTGCGCTTCCTCTCACACCAGACACCAAAGACCTTTTTGATGATGCACGATTTGCAGCTTTCAAGAAAGGCGCTCGCTTCATCAATGTGGGTCGTGGAGAGTTGGTGTCAGAACCTGCACTGATTTCATCACTGCAGTCGGGGCATCTCGCAGGCGCCGGACTTGATGTCTTCGCAACCGAACCATTGCCCACTGATTCTCCATTGTGGGATTTCGACAATGTCATCGTGACGCCACACAGTTCTGGCGGATCGACAACTTCTGGTCTTCGCGCTGAAAAAATCTTTGTTGAGAATCTTCGTCGCTACATCAACAATGAGCCCATGCGCAACGAAGTGAATTTGTAACTCCCTTTTTCACTTCGCCACGTACACATCACCTCCACCTAACTAGGAGGTTGTGTGTCCACACTTTTTATGTCGCCCAAAGGTGGCAACTGCACCACTGTGACTGCATCGGCGTATGCGCTCGTTTCCGCAATGCGCGGATCCAATACTCTGCTTGTTGATCTTTGTGGGGATATTCCTGCAGCAATCGGAATGGCAGAGCCACATGGCCCCGGCATCAACGATTGGCTGAATGAAGACAACTTCAATGATGCTCAACAAATGGTGTTGCTCGGCACTCCTGTTATCCCTGGGCTTGTCGTGCTACATCGAGGTGCTCGGTTCGTTACGGGCGAACCACGATGGGATGCGTTGGCGGAAGCAATCGCACAACTGCCGCACGATGTCATCATTGATGCCGGCACCACATTTGTGCCTGAGGCACTCACGAAAGCGGTGCAGAACGTTTCGATGGTTGTAAAGCCTTGTTACTTGTCCCTGCGCCGCGCATCACGCCTCCCTCGCCCCAACAATGTGTTTGTCATCAAAGAGGAAAACAGAGCACTCACCGTGAAAGATGTCGGCAATGTGCTCGGAGTTCCCGTGGCGGCAGAAATTCCCTATGAAGCAGCTATCTCTCGCGCTGTGGATGCCGGTTTATTAACGGCACGTGCAGAGCAGTTGTTTGGCAAGCACTTGCCACAGCAATAAGCCATGTCGCAAGTATTAGGAGCCCTGCAAGAGCATCTTGATAATCCCGATGTCTCGGAGATCATGCTTGTGGATGGTGGTCAAATATGGCTGGAAGACTCCAGTGGGATACACATTGCGAATGTGTTGACACCTGAACAGGTCTCACTTTGTGTGGAACAGATTTGTCGTGCATCGGGGAGGCGAATTGATCTCCTGTCGCCCATTCTCGATGCGCAATTAAGCGATGGTTCTCGCGCATGTGTTGTTCTCCCGCCAATTTCAGTTGGTGGCACCACGATCAGTATTCGTAAATTCCCCAAGCGGATACTTCCACTAGCGGCGTTTGGGCCAGTTTCGTGCACAGAAGTAATCAAACAACTCATTCACGAACGACTCAACGTTGTCGTCTCTGGGGCAACGTCATCAGGCAAGACATCATTGCTCTCCGCATCCTCTTCTCACTTTCACACATCAGACCGTCTTGTCGTTGTGGAAGACACTTCAGAATTGCGATTCAACAATTCACATGTCGTGCGCCTGCAAACTCGCCCCGCTAATTCCGAAGGTGCAGGGGAAATATCCCTCCAACAACTCGTGCGCGCATCACTGCGTTTACGCCCAGACAGATTAATCGTGGGTGAAGTCCGTGGCGCTGAAGCAATAGACATGTTGCTGGCTCTCACTAGTGGACATCGCGGCAGTTGGGCCACTGTTCATGCCACTTCTGCAATGGACACAGTGCGACGTCTGGCATCAATCATGATTCGAGATTCACCACAATGGTCACAACGTCAGGCGTACGACCTTGCATCTCATGCAATCGATGCCATCGTGCATATCCAGCGTTTACCAA
>JBEDFA010000067.1:0-21501 GCA_041175365.1 Actinomycetota bacterium
AGGGTTTCACTTCAGATCGTCTTCGTGTCATTCTGCTCTCCAGTCTGTTGTTCAGCGCGGGATTCACATTCTTCACGTCATTCTTTGGTGTCTACTTGCAGAACAATTTCAATTTCGGATCCTCAAAAACGGGTGACTACTTTGCCTTGGTAGGAGTTTCCATTGCCATCGCCCAGGCGGTCTTCGTACCGCGAGTTTCAAAAAAGTTGGCTGACTTCCAAGTTCTACGATTCAGCATGTTTGGCAACGCAGCGATGATGGCTGTGTACTTCCTGACGCCGACAACATCTCAAATGTGGTTGTACATCGTGATTCCGTTCTTCACATTTTTCAACGGTTTAACAATGGCGAACACCACCAGTTTGGTGAGTCGTTCCGCAGAACCAGGCCAGCAAGGTCAAGCGATGGGTATTTACTCAAGTATTCAAAGCTTGGCTCAAGTGCCTGCATCCATTTTGGTGGGGTACATCGCTAGCGATTTAACGTCGAACCAACCACTGATTGTTTCTTCCGTCTGCATCGCTGCTGGTGGACTTGCATTCGTCATGTTGTTCCGACCAAAGTACGTTGCAACTCAAGCTGGCGCACCTGAAGGTATGCCAGCGCATTAACTCTGAGTTGTCTCTAGGCGCGAACTAAGCGTCCCGGGCGTTCGCCTGTATCCACACCATTTCGTCGTGTAACAGTGCCGTTGACGATGGTGGCCACGTAACCCGTTGCAGATTGCAGCAAGCGTCGACCGCCTGCAGGTAGGTCATTGGCTGCATAGGGCGTGGAGAGATTCAATTTCTCGAAGTCAATGACATTCACATCGGCTCGTTGTCCAACAGCGATGCGTCCACGGTCGGTGAGCCCAAGAACTTCAGCGGTTGCGGTCGTTTGGAGACGCACAGCTTCTTCCACTGCAAGTTTCGGTCCTCGAGCACGGTCACGGGCCCAGTGCGACAAGAGGTATGTAGGGATTGACGCATCGCAAATCATGCGTACGTGAGCACCACCATCGCTGAGGCCATTGATCGCCGCGGGGTGGGTGAGCATCTCGTAAATCACGTCATGGTTTTCATCCACGTAATTCAGAGTGGGGAACATTAAGAATGCATTTCCGCCGTCTTCATTGAGTAAGTCGTATGCCTTCTCATAAGTGGAAACACCATCAGCATCGGCAAGTGCCTTCACGCTCATCTCATGCGTGGGTTCGTAATCGGTGCCATTTCCCATTGCGTAGATGAGGTGAGGGATTTGTCCGAGGCGTGGTCCAAGACCATCGAACTGAATGTGATGATCGATTGGTTCATGTTCCTCAGAAAGAATCTGCGCGCGCACCTCAGGCTTGGCGAGTTCTTTCTTCAAATCTTCAAGAGAAAGCGACCTTGAAAGTTCAATGTAAGTCGGACGCTTGCTGAATGGGTGATAACCCGCCCAGCCGATCATCATGCCGAATGGTCGCGCTGCTATCTGCGGACGCAGATAGCCACCTTGCTCAAGAATCTTTGAGGAGTGGTCGAGTGCTTGCTTCCATGCATCGGGCATTGTCATGTATTGCAATAACAAGAACGTGACTTTCAAGTCTGTGCGCAATGCAAGGTCGCCCATCCACTGCAACTCTTCGGTCATTCCCATCGTGGGTTGGTCTCCGCCGTCAGGCAAAACCTCTGGCGCGATTTCAAAAATTCCGCCACCACCTGCAACAAGGGCATCGGCCAATGCATTGAGTTCTTCGGCGCTTGCAAATGTTCCAGGTACTGGTTGACCATCTTTAGCCTTGTGGCCCATGGTGCGACTGGTAGAGAATCCGACTGCACCTGCCTCACGTGCCTCGCGAACAATGCGTGCCATCTCGGCGAGATCTTCAGCAGTTGCATCTTCGTTGCGTGCACCGCGTTCGCCCATCACATAACCGCGTACTGCTCCATGTGGAACGTACGCAGCAATGTCAACTGCATAGCGACGCTTGTCGATGGCATGAAGGTATTCAGGGAATGTCTCCCACTCCCAACTGATGCCTTCGTGTAATGCGGTGCCAGGAATGTCCTCGACGCCCTCCATGAGTTGCACGAGCCACTCTTCCTGGCCGGGGCGAACAGGTGCGAAACCGACACCGCAGTTTCCAACAACAACTGTGGTGACGCCATGGCAGCTGGAGGGCTCGAGCAATGTGTCCCAACTGACTTGGCCGTCGTAGTGGGTGTGAATATCGATGAAACCGGGCGTGACGAGCTTTCCGTGTGCATCGATCTCTTCGTGCGCTTCGCCGACAATTCGTTCCGCGACTTCAACAATGGTGCCTTCGGTGATGGCAACGTCAGCGATGTGTGAAGGTGCTCCGGTGCCGTCCACAACGGTGCCCCCGCGAATAATGATGTCAAACATGTCAAACCCCCAACGGGGAGACTAATTCACGAATGAACCATGTCTGTTAGGCGGTTCGCAGGACCGCGGGACTGGGGTTCGACCATGCCCGAACAGGGCTGCAGTCTTAGTATCAGTAGTGGAAATCAGGGGGCAATTATGACCATGACCGCAGACTCGTCAACACAGCGCAAGCAGGGCATCGAGCATTTTGATGTCCTCATCGTGGGTGCAGGCATCTCAGGTGTTGGCACGGCGTACCACCTGCAAGATCAAGCCCCCAATAAGTCTTTTGTCGTTCTTGAGGCGTATGAAACCTTCGGCGGAACCTGGCACCGTCATCAGTACCCAGGTGTTCGTTCGGACAGTGACCTCTACACATTCGGTTATCGATTCAAGCCATGGGTCGGAACTCCGATTGCATCATCTGAAGAGATCAAGAAGTACATGGGCGAGGTCATTGAAGACAACGGCCTCAACAAGCACATTCGTTATCGCCATCGCATCACCGGGGCCTCTTGGTCCAGTGCAGAAAATCTTTGGACAGTTGACGTCACCAATCTGAACACTGACGAAACCTTCCAGATGACGACGAACTTCTTGTGGATGTGTCAGGGCTATTACAAGCACTCAGAGGGCTACACCCCAGAGTGGCCGGGCATGGATTCCTACAAGGGTCAGATTGTTCACCCACAGACATGGCCACAAGATCTTGATTACAAGGGCAAGAAAGTTCTTGTCATTGGTTCTGGTGCAACGGCAGCAACTGTGGTGCCTGCAATGGCCGAGGATGTCGAGCACATCACGATGTTGCAGCGTTCGCCGACGTATTTCATTCCTGGTCGCAATGCAAACGAACTTGTTGATCAGTTGCGTGCGTTGCAAGTCAATGAAGAGTGGATTCATGAAATTGCACGTCGCAAGACATTGGCAGACCAACATATGGTCACTGTCATGTCAGTGCAAGAGCCTGAGATGGTGCGTGACATGTTGCTGCAAGGTGTGAAGGATCTTCTGCCAGAGGATTACGACATGAAGCACTTCACGCCGTCGTATCGTCCGTGGCAGCAACGTATCGCATTTGTACCCAACGGCGACTTGTTTGCAGGTATCTCTTCGGGCAAGGCAAGTGTTGTCACTGATGAGATTGAAACCTTCAATGCGAGTGGTGTGCTCACCAAGGGCGGCATTCAGATTGATGCGGACATCATCATTACAGCAACAGGTTTCAACCTCAGCGTGTTGGGTGATATCCCGTTCGTTGTAGACGGCAAGCCAGTTGAGTGGAGTCAAACCGTGACGTATCGCGGAATGATGTTCACCGGCGTTCCCAATCTTGCGTGGGTGTTCGGTTACTTCCGTGCCAGCTGGACATTGCGTGTCGATCTCATGGCCGACTTCATTCTTCGAATGTTCAAACTGATGGATGAGAAGGGTGCTCATCGTGTCACCCCGCAATTGCGGCCTGAGGATGCTGATATGGAAATCGGCAGCTGGATAGAACCAAGTAACTTCAACCCGAACTACCTCATGCGTGCACAACACCTCATGCCGAAGTCGGGAACAAAGTCAGAGTGGAAGCACGACCAGGATTACTGGACAGAGAAGGAAATACTTCCACTTGCCAACCTGGAAGACGGTTGCTTGCGTTTCGAGTAATCAATAACGCATACGTTTCATATGAAGCGCGTTGTTATGCCAGAGATGGTGTGACAACGCGCTTTTGTGTCATACGGCCAGCACCAAACGCTGCGATCAAACATGCAACACCTGCGATAAAGAATGCGGATTGATATGACCCAGTCGAGTCGCGAAGATAGCCAGCACCCCAGGCGGCAACGGCAGCACCGACTTGATGACCAAAGAACACCCATCCGTAGACGAGCGGCCCTCGTTGCGCTCCAAAGCGGCGAATACACAATGTGACGGTAGGTGGCACAGTGGCAACCCAATCGAGGCCATAGAACATCATGAAGCCGGCAAGACCAAAGCCACCTGCAGCAAGTGCAGGGTCAAGAACCATCAGGCTGAGTCCACGGAATGCGTAGTAACCAACCAACAGTTTTGCGGGGTCGTACCTATCGGTGAGCCAACCGCTAAAAATCGTGCCTGCGACGTCAAATCCACCAATCAGCGCGAGATAGGTCGCAGCCGTTGTTGTTGAGACTTGATGGTCATGGGCTGCTGAAAGAAAGTGTGTTTGGATCAGCCCATTAGTGGAGAATCCGCAGACAAAGAAAGATCCCCACAGCAACCAAAAGATTCCATCGCGACGAGCATCAGAGAGTGCAGAGAATGCAGATCGAATGGGATTCTGTAATGGCAGTGGCGCTTCGTACGTTTCGTCAGCACCATAGGGAAGCAGCCCTATGTCGGCGGGGGAATTACGCAGGAACATTCCAACAATGGGGATCACAGCAAGCGCACTGATTGCAATAGTGATGCCCACCCATCGCCAGCCTTGATTATCTGCAAGTCGAGTGAGCACCGGTAGAAAAACCAACTGTCCACTGGCAGATGCTGCAGTCAGTGCACCAGTGACGAGACCCCGTCGAGAGACAAACCACCGTGAAGCAACAGTTGATGCAAACACAGTCGCCATACAGCCAGATCCAGTGCCCACGACTGCACCCCACAACAAATACAGATGCCAAGGTGCAGAGATCTGTGTGGTGGTCAAGGCGCCGGCGCTGATGATGGTCAGTGCGCCAATGGTGACGCGGCGTAATCCGTAACGAAGTTGTAGTGCGGCAGCAAATGGCCCCATGAGACCAAACAGCATGACGTTGATACTGACGGCGGTACCGATGGTGCTGCGACTCCAACCAAATTCATCGCGTAGCGGATCAATAAGGACAGCAGGTGTTGCTCTGAACCCGGCTGCACCTAAAAGCGTGATGAACGCCGTGACGAAGATGACCCATGCGTAATGCGGGCGACGCTGAGATGGTGATGCCATCGTTAGCTCTTGTGAGCGGGGCAGATACCAATCTTTTTGTAATGGCACCAGTCGCACAGCTTGGTGACATTGCAGTGGAACTCACCAGTGCCACATGCTGCGTCTAATGCTTCTTTGGTTTCGACAATGGTGCCCTTGGCAATGGAGAGCTTCACCGGAGTGGCGGCAAGTTCATGCTTTGCTGACTGCGTGAGGTACAGCAGTTCTACTTTGCTGGTAGGGACGCCATCGGTTGCTTCCAACATAAGTGCGTAGGCAAGCAACTGGAAGAACTTGTCGTCTTCTGAAGTGAAACGCTCATTTGGAATTTTGCCGGTCTTGTAATCCGAAATGATGGCGGATTGTTCGTCATCGATGACTAAGCGGTCGATGTAGCCCAGCATGCGCACGCCCTCGACGTCGGCTTCGATCTTCATTTCCATCTCATCGAGATCTGTCTCAGCTGGGTCTTCCAGCTTCCACAAGTTGGTCATGCTGGCAAATGCTTCAACTTTGAAGTCGCGAATGCCGCCCTTGGGTTCTGTCAGTGCAAGAACTTTGGTTTCCCACTCATTGGCGCTCCAGAGTTCACCGGCCAAGGTCTTGAGCGATTCATTGGTTCGGTCTTCATGAGGGAGGCCATAGAGATTCTCTAGTACCTCATGTACAAACGAGCCGAGATGTGTTGCCCATGATGGTGGCTCTTTGATTTTGTCGAATCGGCTGATTTTGAACTTCTGCGGACAATCGCGGAAGGTCTTGATCGACGAAGGGGAGAGATACTCAGGCGGCGTGAACACCCGTTAAGTATTCCACTGCGGTGTGGCGAGGTGTGTCAATCACAACAGCTTGTTCCTTCTTGCGACGCTGTGAAACAAAGAGTGTTGCCGAAGGAATGGTGAGAAGGATGGCCTGCATCGCCAGGTTTTGGGCGAATGAAGCGCAATATGCGCCAAGCCCAAGTGAAGAGATGGTCAGAACTGTTGTCTCGAGTACTGAGCTTTTCTTTGCTGTGTTTTCCATGACTTCATGGTGATACAGCCACCTTTCGCGAAGGTGAACGAATAGCGAACCCTATTGAAAGTGGTTGGAAACAGTTGGGGTTAGCGCCCCATGGCGTTCATGGCGCCACGTGCATGCAGCCGATCCATGAACTCAGGGAGGTAGGCGTCCTTCGGAGCCTTGCGAACCTCGTCGTCCAAGACCACCGCGTCGTCGCCAACCAAGATGCGCCAGTCGCCACGCGAAACGGAATCAAGAATGAACTTCGAGGCATCAGCGGCTGATGTGGGCGCAACATCACGGAAACCTTCGGCACCCATCTTCATGAGACCGCGAAGGTCGGCATCGCTGATGGCTGACATGTCGGTGCCTTGGCGTTCGTAGCGCTCACGTACTCCATCGAGTTGTTCTTGCGTCATCGTCTCTGGATCTGCGCCTTGCAACTTCTGTGAATTGATCATGATGTCCGTGCCGATATGGCCAGGCATCACAACGGATGCGCGAAGTGTCGGCGCGTTGAGGCGGAAGTCGGTGATGAGAGCTTCGGTGAAACCTTTGACTGCAAACT
This sequence comes from Actinomycetota bacterium, assembly GCA_041175365.1. Classification (GTDB taxonomy): domain Bacteria; phylum Actinomycetota; class Acidimicrobiia; order Acidimicrobiales; family Ilumatobacteraceae; genus UBA2093. Next base: position 6,858 of record JBEDFA010000067.1, read on the forward strand.
TCGCAGCGCTGTACGCAGTGTGCGAGACGTTTGGTCCGAGCGTTGCCCAGAAACCATTGACCGAACTTGTGTTCACTACTTGACCGAATGGTGCGGCAAGAAGGAGTGGAAGGAATGCTCGTGTGTTGTTGTACACGCCGCCGAAGCAAACGTTGAATGTCTTGTCCCAGCCAGCACGTTCATCGAGAACGAAACTTCCACCGCCGCCGATACCGGCATTGTTGAACAACACATGAACGTGTGGACGCCACTTGGCGACTGCATCGCGGAATGAGAGGACTTGAGTCTCGTCGGAGACATCAGCGATATGCGTCAGGATCTGACCCTTGTTGCCATCTGCGGTGCAGATCTCGACGGTGGCTGCGAGATTTTCTGCGATCACGTCACACGTAGCGACATCGCAACCTTGTGCAGTGAGTTGACGAACAAGTTCACGACCCATACCGGTGCCGCCGCCAGTAACGACAGCGACAAGTCCACCGTATCCATTTTCAAAACGCTCAGCCATCATCGCCCCCTATATGTGTTGCACGGTGCAACACAGCGAGAGTAGTGCCTCATGTGGGGTGAATGCCGAGGCGAGACACCCTGTTCGTAAAGTCATGACATGCGTAGATTCACGTCAAATATGGTCGGCACTTCATTAATCGCAGTGGCACTTTCTATTCTCACGGTGGGCGTTGTATGGGCAGGGTCATCCGCCATGCAGATCTTTGTGAATGATCCCACTGAGAGCACTGATACGACAGTCCCGACGGAAGGCGAGGTGCCAGAGCTCAGTCCTGGTGATGCGCTGTCTCCCGAAGAGTTGACAGCGATGGTTCACGAACTTGTGACGAAAGTAGATGAGCTGCAAGAAAAGGTGGATGCGTATGAATCCGATATCACTGCTGCGCGTGAATTAGCGACGAAGGCCACTGCTTCTGCCGATGCAGCAACCATTGCGGCCCAAGATGCAAAAACTCAAGCCACTTCAGTGGTGAAGCGCACGTCCAAGCTCAACGAAGAAGGCGCATACACCGGAACAATTACTCCAAACCAATTGTCGCGAAAGCTGACGGCGACCGACCTGAATGGAGACTGGCCGCTCGATCGCACAACAGGTGAACTCGGTGGCGAGAAGATCAAGATGAACGGTTCAAGCTGTTGGTCGGATTACCGATACAACGTCTTTGTAACCCCAGACACCTTCCGCGGGTTGAACTGCCTCAAAGTGTTGAAGTAATTCCTTACGGCTCAACGATGAGGAACCCAGGCGTAAACGCATCGAGGTTTCCAAAAATTGTCAGAAGTGCTGATGGATCACCGTCAATCTGAATGTTGCCTTCGTTGATCTGATCCATGAAAGTTGTTGCTTGTGTGACGACATCAATCAAGGTCATCCGCTTCAAGCTCACTGTCACTGCTGCTGCCGATTCGTGTCGACCTTTCACGTGATAGAGAGTGCGATTGGAAAGTCCGAGCACCCATTTCTCATCAAGGTCAGTGAAGGTCCAGTTGATGAACAGTTTCTGTCCACCGACTTCTTCTGACTTCAGGCGAACAGCGATCGTGTCAAACACTTGCTCCACTGACATTGCGCGCAGTAACCCGCGCGCGCGTCCGTTACCGCCGGCCAACTTCGGTGGACCAACTCGCAACTCTTGCGCGCCATTGAGGTAGGCGTTTCGGAATGTTGCAGACTCTGCCTGATAACCGAGCTGTTCCAAGGTGTCCGCTTGCAAATCACGTGCAGCCTGATTTGTTGGATCGGCAAATACGAGGTGATTCACCAGTTCGGCTACCCAGCGATAGTCGCCGGCGTCAAATGCAGCCTGCGCCTTTGTAAGCAATGCATCGGCACCGCCTGCAAGTTCTACATAACGCTTGCCTGCTTCGACCGGTGGGTACTTCTTCAAGTTCGCAGGGTTTCCGTCATACCAACTCAGGTAACGCTGGTATACGGCTTTTGCATTGTGCACCAGGTCGCCGTAGTAACCGCGTGTGTGGTCATTGGCTAAGAACTCGTCAGGAAGAGTGAGCGTTTCCGCAATTTCTGTTGCAACAAGACCGTGGTTGGCCCAACGCATTGTTTGATCGTGCATCCACTTATAGAGGTCGCGCTGATTCGTGAGGAATCCCATGAGATCTTCATTACCCCAACGTGGCCAATGGTGAGATGTGAAGAGAACTTCGGTTTGTGCGCCAAAGAGCTCCATTGCTTCGTTGATGTACTTCGACCAATTCATCGCGTTGCGGACAAGCGCACCGCGGATTGGGATGAGATTGTGCATGGTGTGGTTGCAGTTTTCTGCCATGCATAGTGCGTTGAGATCGGGGAAGAAGAAGTTCATCTCCGCAGGCGCCTCAGACTCGGGTGTGAGTTGGAAGATGATACGAATGCCGTCGACAACCATTTCTTCGCCGGTGAAGGTGATGTCGTGGGTGGGCGCAATCAATCCAGGTCCACCGATGGGGATGGAGTTTCCCAAACCACAGTCAAGGTGACCCGTAGGGCCGGCAGGAAGCATCGGGCCGAACTGATAGATCGCGCGACGACCCATTGCGGGGCCGGCAATGACGTTCTCGCCAACGGTCTCGTGCATGAAGTGTTCTGGTGCGATGACGATGCAACGGCCGGCGTCAACTTCTTCTTGAGTTGTCACACCGAGGACACCGCCGAAGTGGTCGGTGTGAGAGTGCGTGTAGATCACGGCAACAACGGGAAGGAAGCCAAGTTGAGCAGTGACGAGCTCGTAACTGTCTCGTGCAGTTTGCTCCGTAGTGAGAGGGTCGATGACCAGCCAACCTGTGTTGCCACGAATGAAAGTGATGTTGGAGATGTCATAGCCACGGACTTGGTAGACGTCCTTACGCACCTCAAAGAGACCGTGGTGGTGGTTGAGTTGTGCGTGGCGCCAGAGGCTGGGGTTCACTGTGTCGGGGGTGGGGCTTCCAACAGCCAAGAATTCATAGTTGTTGACATTGATGACAGTGCGCCCATGCTCGTCCACGATGTGGCCGGTGGGGTGTGCGGCGATGAAACCGCGAGACACGCGCTCAAAGTCTCCTGCATCGGTGGGAACAGAGACAGTGGCATTGCGGGCCTTGGTATGGCTGGTCGCAGGCTTGTGCTTTTCGAATGGTGACATGGGTGCCTCCCCGTGGCAGATAAGACAATGACCTTAGCCAATAAGCCTTAGGGAGCCCGAAGGGGGGTTCCGCCATGGGCTGGCGGAGCCGAGGAGAACTAGGGTGGCAAAGAGGGGCCATGAGACCCCACAACCCGAGGGAGCGCGTGATGCCAAAGCCAGGAATGCATTCAGGAGTGGAAACCGACGAGGGCCTGAACCTCGCGATGTCACAGAAGGCTCAGCCTTTGTACAACGCGGTGAAGAAGTTCATTGCTGAAGAAGTCGAACCCGCAACCGAAGAGTTCTATGCATTGGGCGAAGGTCGCGCCGACCGTTGGTCATATGCGCCAGGTCAACTTGAAATCCTTGAAGGCTTAAAGGCCAAAGCACGTGAGCGCGGCTTATGGAACTTCTTCCTTCCTGACGCTGCGACAGGCGAGGGCTTGTCCAACCTTGACTATGCGTACATCGCGGTGGAGTTGGGTAAGAACCCACTCGCATCAGAGTCAATGAACTGTGCAGCGCCTGACACCGGCAATATGGAAGTGCTCGAGCGCGTTGGCACGCCAGAGCAAAAGGCTCAGTGGCTTGAACCATTGTTGAAGGGCGAAATTCGCTCGGCATACGCGATGACAGAACCCGACGTTGCTTCATCAGACGCAAAGAACATCGCATGTCTCGCAGAGCTTGACGGCGATGAATGGGTGATCAACGGCGAGAAGTACTACATCTCTGGTGCAGGTGACCCACGTTGCAAGATCATGATTGTCATGTTGCTGACCAGCCCTGACGGCCCACCAAGCCGCAAGCACTCACAAATTCTCGTTCCGATGGACACCCCTGGTGTTGAAATTGTTGGTCCGATGGAAGTGTTCGGTGAGGACGATGCGCCGCACGGTCATATGCATTTGCGTTTCAACAATGTGCGCGTGCCAAAGGAAAACATTCTTCTTGGCGAGGGTCGCGGATTTGAGATTTCTCAAGTGCGTCTCGGACCTGGCCGTATTCACCATTGCATGCGCTCCATTGGTGCAGCAGAGCGTGCACTCGAGTTGATGGTTCGTCGCGGACTTACTCGCGAAGCATTCGGTCGCCCCATCGCACGTTTGGGCAAGAACCCAGAAGTGATTGCAAAAGCTCGTATTGAAATTGAGGCATGCCGACTCATGGTGTTGCGTGCTGCTCGGGCCATGGACACTTTGGGCAATGCTGAAGCACGCGTGTGGGTGAGCGCCATTAAGGCAATGGTTCCAATCCGCGTGTGTCAGATCATTGACGATGCAATTCAGATGCACGGCGCAACAGGTGTTTCACAATGGACACCACTTGCACGCATGTACGCCAGCCAGCGCACATTACGTCTCGCTGATGGTCCGGACGAAGTGCACTGGGGCGTCGTTGCTCGCGCAGAGACAACTCGTTACGAAGGTGAAACCACTCCACCGAAGCCAATGACATACCGCGGTATGTTCAGCGGACCAAGCTGATTCGGCTTCAAAATGTATTTCTCCGCTTGGGCAAACAGCGCACATGCATGGACAGAAGTTCGTGACTTCGTTAGCGAAGTTGAAAACATGGGTTGGGACGGCTTCTGGTATGCCGACCACTACATGCCTAATACTCCTGATGGTGAACCCATCGGTGGAAACTTCAACGAATGCTTCAGTGTGTTGTCTGCGCTTGCGGCCACCACATCACGCTTACGTCTTGGTTCGCTCGTCACTCCGACAACAGTGAATCACCCCGCACTAATTGCAAACCGTGCCGCAACAATCGATCAGATCAGCAATGGTCGTTTCGTTCTGGGCATGGGTGCAGGCTGGCAAGTGAATGAGCACAAGGCCTTTGGCATTGAGTTATTCGATGCCAAGCCGCGTGTTGACCGCTTTGCCGAAGCAATTGAAATTGTGAGCAGCATGCTGAGCCAAGAGCGCACCACATTTAAGGGTGAGCACTTCACAATCACGAATGCTCCCTGTGAGCCAAAGCCAGTGCAGTCGCCGCTTCCTATCTTGGTCGGCACCGGTGGCACTCGCATGTTGCGTCTCACCGCTCGATTCGCTCAGGAATGGAATACCTGGGGAACACCTGAAGTTGCAGGTGGCGTCATCAAGAACTTGCGCATCGCTTGTGAAAAAGAAGGCCGCGATCCAGCAACTGTGCGCACTTCAGTGCAGCCATTGTTCTTCGTCGTTCCTGACGAGGAAGCCGGCGACAAGCTTCGTCCGCACGTTCCAGCGGATCGTTCCGTTGTCGGTACACCTTCACAATTGGTGGATGCCGTTGGTGAGTACAAGGAACTTGGTTTCGATGAGATCTGTGTTCCTGACTTCACGATGGGTGCAACACCTGAAGAGCGCCTGGAGAAGTACGGCATCTTCTGGCATGAAGTTGCCTCACAGTTTCGCTAATAACCTTCGCTGATTATTTAGTTCAGCGGCATTCAGCGCACTGAGGCTCTTCGTCTGTCGTGCAGTTATCGCACACAAGAATGCGAGTACGGCACACAAGGTTGCGACAGTTGTAGAAATCATTCGTTGGTGCGTTGCAGTAGTCGCATTCGCCCAGCAAGGTCTCTTCCTTGCCGTATTCAAGTTTGAGACGCTTGTCAAAGACGTAGAGGGACCCTTCCCATAATCCTTTGTCACGGAATTGCTCGGCGTAGCGAACAATTCCGCCTTCAATTTGGTACACCTCTTTGAAGCCGCGATTCTTCATAATCACCGACAAGATTTCACATCGAATGCCGCCAGTGCAATACGAGATGATTGGCTTGTCTTTCAGGTGGTCGTACTTGCCGCTTTCTAATTCACGGACGAAGTCAGGTGTCGTGCGAGTGTCGGGGACAATCGCATCTTTGAATCTGCCGATGCGAGATTCAAAAGCATTGCGGCCGTCAAAGAACACCACGTCATCACCGCGTTCAGCTACTAGTTCGTTCACTTCATTGGGCTTCAGATGTTGTCCACCACCGATGATGCCGTTTTCATCGACGTGAATTTCTTCCGGAACTCCGAAGGTGACGATCTCCTCGCGCACACGAACGCTGAGGCGAGGGAAGTCATCGCCAAGCCCCTCGGACCACTTGAAATCGATGTCTTTAAATGCTGCGTACTCACGTGTTTCGCGCACGTACAACTTGACGTTCATCAATTCTCCGCCAACAGTTCCATTGATGCCGTGCTTGGAAATAATGATGCGGCCTTTGAGGTTCAGTCTCTCGCAGAGGGCGCGTTGCCACATCCGAATCGCAATGGGATCGGCAAGCGGAGTGAATTTATAGAAGAGAACAATCTTTGCTTCGATGCAACGAAACTACCTGCCGAATCAGTCAGGTTCCGAAATTTCAATGCTGGGAACTGCGGTCGTTGTTGTTTGGCGTGCCTTACCTGGCGTGAAATTTGGTGACAGTGAAGTGACGACACGGACTGGGTTTGTCCGCGAGGGAAGCAGTGACACCTTGCCATTTTCATCAATGGCAATGGTGAGTTCCGTGGTGGATGATTGGTGGGCAAGATCAATCTTGGTAAACGGTGTGCGCCCGCCATTCGCCCCCTTCAACGCCACTTCGATGCTGTTGCCTGCGATGGGTCGAACTGTCATCGCTTCGCCGGCATTGAGGGTGCGCCGCGAAAGGCGAGACCCTGCCGAAAGACTGATACGGGCAGTGTTTTGAAGGGGTGCTCGCACAACAGTTGAATCTTCCTTCACAGTGAGAAGTGCAGCGGAATCATCTGACTCGTTCAACACATCATGTGCGAGATCTCCAGAGACTTGAAGCGCTGCACCATCGGGACGACGAAGACCAACCATGACATCTGACGCGGGAAGGGTGGCAGATTGGCGTTGCAATTGAACGGCAAAGTCTTGGACATTGTTGGGAATAGTGACGGTGATGAGGCCGCCTGTGTTTCCTTTGCCGACCGAGTATGTCGCACCCTCAATTGAGTTCTTGATACCTGTTGGGGAAGTACGGAGTTCGCCATTCGCAGTAGTGATGTGTACGTACCCTGCAGCCGATGTATCTCGAGAAGCAATCGTGATCACATGCGGTGCATTGGTTGCTGAGGTATTGCAAAAAGAACACTGAAATGGTCCCTGGCGAGATGACATTGCGGTGAGTTCGATAGAGCCGGTCGTGCCTGACCATGTGGTGTATGAACCATCTAGCGATATGAATGCATTCGGATATCGCCAACGGTTTGTTTTCTTGTTCACGAAAATCTCAAGCCGTTTTCCTGGGACATTGTTGTCGTAAACATGAATGACAAAATTTGCACCACGATGTGTGACCGCAAACGGTGTCACAGAATGTCCTAATGGTCCGTCGTAGAGACCAAGGGTGTATCCGACAGAGTTTGCAAGACCTTGGATGAGGTCATCAACGATCTCTAAAGGAGAAAGAGTCCGTGATGCAGCAGCGCGGTCAGTGACTTCTTTGAGAAATTGCGTTGCCCACCAGTACACAATTGCTGAGTTGAGTTCTGAGTTGTCTCGTTTTAGAGAGGCAGTGTTTGCAGCGCCGTCTTGAAAATCAGAAGGGGAGTCCATGCCCAAAACAAAGCGCGTACTCAACGTGGCTAGCCCTTCGCATCGACCTCCGTTGAGGGCTGTATTCAACTCTTCTAGTTTCTGAATTGCTGATGGTCGAAGAGTGCAGGAACTCTTGTCGCTGGGAATACACACTGCATCATGTCCATACAGGTCGACAAGTGTCTGAACTGTCACGTTGGCATCAGCTGAGGTGGAGAGCCCCCAATTGGTAAATGAGAAGTCGTCCGACTTCAAACGAAACCCGTTGTCGATGCATAGCGTTCCTTCACCCAGCTCGGGAGCCGCCAAGTCAGTGCAATGAGTCAGAATCTGTTCTGTTATTGCGGAGGCATCGGGTGTCTTGATGGGAGTGGCACTGGGCGTATCGCTACACGCTCCCAATCCGAACCCAGCGATTAGCGGAAATAGAACCAGCCATGGCCTGCGCATTCCTGAACGATACGGAATATTGCGCGTGTGTGAGAACATAGGAACCCATGTCTGAACAAACAGTGCCCTCCACTCCCACACATTCCGCCAGTGTGCTCACCATTGTCTTGGTGGGTGTTGCTGCAGGATTTCTCTCGGGCATGTTCGGCGTGGGTGGAGGAATCCTTCTTGTCCCTGGCTTGGTGCTGGTTGCAAAGATGGACCAGCGAATTGCACACGGCACGTCCTTGGCCGCAGTTCTGCCAATTTCCGCATCTTCACTGATCTCTTACTGGTCGCACGATCATGTCGATTGGCGAGTCGCGGCGTGCCTTGCCGCCGGTGCATTGGCTGGAGCCCTTCTCGGTACGCGTCTGCTTCATGTCCTCCCACACCGCACCTTGGCGATTGCATTTGCGAGCCTTTTGATTGTGACGGCCATTCGACTCTTCCTTCCACTTGATTCAGGTGTTCGAGAAGTCCTGACTCTTGGGTCAATTACCGCACTTGTCGCAATTGGCGTGGCGACGGGAATCTTGGCGGGCCTTTTGGGTGTCGGTGGCGGCGTTGTCATGGTGCCCGCGATGATGATGTTGCTGCAGATGCCTTCCGCTTTTGCAAAGGGCACATCCGTTGCGGTGATTATCCCCACTTCAATCATGGGAACCTGGCGTAATCGCACCAAGAAGAACGTGGACTTGAAGGCAGCTGGAATTGTCGGCCTTGGTGGCATTCTTTCTGCGTTCATCGGTGGATGGATCTCGACCAAGATGTCGGACACGGTCTCCAATGTCTTGTTTGCCAGCCTCCTGGGTGTGGTCGCTATTCGCCTTATTTTGCAAGTTCGTGCCGAGGACAAAGCAGGGGTAGTCCAGCACTAACGCCATGGAGTAGAACTTCTCCATGGGTAAATCACGTCTCGAAGGCAAAGTCGCACTAATCACGGGTGGTGCTCGTGGAATGGGCGCGTCGGAAGCGCAACTCTTCATTGACGAAGGTGCGCGAGTCGTCATCACCGACATCCTCGACGAAGTGGGCAATGAGACTGCCAAGCGCCTGTCGCCAGACGGATCGAAGTGCATCTTCATACATCATGACGTCACCAGCGAAGCCGATTGGGCAGTTGTGCTCGAAGAATCGTTGAAGGCGTTTGGTCAGATCGACATTCTCGTAAACAACGCAGGCATCTTCGAACGTGGCTCCATCATGGACACCGACTTGAAGTCATTTGAACGCACGATGGACATCAACGTCACCGGAGTGTTCCTCGGCATGAAGACCCTCGCACCGCACATGGTGCAGCGCCAGAAGGGCAGCATCGTGAACATCTCTTCCGTTGCTGGGCTCGATGGAACCCCTGGTTTCGTTGCATACGGCGCAAGCAAGTGGGCCGTTCGCGGAATGACAAAGGGCGTTGCAAAAGAACTCGCACCGTTTGGTGTTCGTGTGAACTCCATTCACCCAGGAATCATCGACACGCCGATGTTGCAGACATTTGATGCTGCTGGCGAAGGAGTGCGCGAGATGGTGCGCACTCGTATCCCACTTGGTTACGAAGCTGAACCAATTCACGTAGCTCGTCTTGCCTTGTACCTCGGTAGCGATGACAGTGCATATTCCACCGGATCAGAATTCGTCGTTGACGGTGGTTGGTCCGCATGAGCATCCTTGGCACACGCGTTGTTCGCGTTGAAGACCCTCGTTTTCTCAAGGGCGAAGGCACATACATTGCAAACTTGCAATTGCCTGGCGCAGTGCATCTCACTTTCGTACGTTCGTCAATGGCGCACGCGCAGCTGTTGTCTATTGATGCTGATGAAGCACGTGCGATGCCTGGCATCTTGCATGTGTGGACTGCTGACGATGTCACGTTAGACCCAGCACCACCGGCGAACCCGATGATGAATGCAGGAATCAAATTCCCATTCGTTGCCAAAGACACCGTGCGTTTCGTCGGCGACATTGTTGCGGTCGTTGTGAGTACCGATAAGACACTTGGAATCGATGCTGCAGAAACTGTGATTGTTGATTACGAACCATTGCCAGTCGTGCTTGACATGGACGAGTCCTACAAGGGCGATGTGTTGTTGCACCCTGAAGCCGGAAGCAATGTGGTCCTTACATTTGCAGCGCGGGAAGAAGGCGACATCTTCGCCGACTGCGATGTTGTCGTGGAACTCACAATCGAGAATCAGCGTGTTGCGCCAGCTCCGATGGAAGTTCGTTCATGCGCCTCACAGTGGGATGGCACTCGTCTCACGCAGTGGGCATGTAGCCAAGGTGCACATGGCGCGCGTGATGGTCTTGCCGACACTCTCGGACTTGAAAAAGATCAAGTGCGTGTGATCACCCCTGATGTTGGCGGTGGATTCGGCGCTAAGTCCGGTGTGTACGCAGAAGAGATCATCGTCGGTTGGGCTGCGCTGAAGTTGGGTGTTCCTGTTCGTTGGACAGAGAGCCGCACCGAGAACATGTTGTCAATGGGACATGGTCGTGCACAACGCCAGCGCACACGCATGGGTGGCACAAAGGACGGACGCATCACTGCGTATCGTCTGGATCTTTTGCAAGATGCCGGTGCTTATGCAAAAGCGGGTGCAGTTCTTCCGTATATGACACGTCTCATGGCAGGCGGCGTGTACGACATCGCCAAAGTGCAATTCGAATCTCATTCCGTTGTTACGAACACAACACCAACTGTTGCGTATCGCGGTGCCGGTCGTCCAGAAGCTACGGCGGCCATCGAACGCACCATTGATGAATTCGCACGCGTAGTGGGCATCGATCCTGCAGAAGTGCGCCGTCGCAATTACTTGCAGCCGTCTGCCTTTCCATTGGTTACTTCAATGGGTGCAAAGTACGACTCGGGTGAATACGAAGCAGCACTTGACAAGGCTCTCGAGGCTGCTGGGTATTCAAATCTTCGTGCAGAGCAAGCACGTCGTCGCGCCAGTGGTGATCCATTGCAGTTAGGCATTGGTCTTGCCTCGTATGTCGAAACCACGAACCCGATGGGCTCTGGCGACTACGGCTCTGTCGAAATCAAGGCTGATGGTGGAGCAATTATTCGCACTGGCTCCTCTTCGCACGGACAAGGACATCACACCGCATGGGCGATGTTGGTCTCCGATGCAACAGGAATTCCGTTTGATCGCATCGAGTTCCACTTTGGCGACACCGACGATGTTGTCCGTGGCGGTGGCACTGGCGGTTCGCGTTCGCTCCAAGTTGGTGGCAGTGCCGTCAAGCTTGCGACTGATGCTGTGCTTGAAAAAGCGCGTCAGCGCGCGGCAGATCTCTTGGAAGCTGCAGTAGAAGACATCGTCATCGACACGGTGCGAGGTGCTTTCCACGTTGCTGGATCACCTGCGCCGGCACGCACATGGTCTGAACTCATGGTGGGCATCGATGCTCCGCTGGAAGCTGAAGTGGATTATGTACCGGAAGGTGCAACGTTCCCATTTGGCTCACATGTGTGTGTTGTTGAAGTTGATATCGAAACTGGAATGGTGGGCGTGATTCGTCACATTGCGTGTGACGATGCTGGCACCATTATCAATCCACTCATCGTTGATGGCCAGGTGCACGGCGGTATCGCACAGGGTGTTGCGCAAGCACTTCTCGAAACTGTTGCATACGACGATGGAGGCAACCCCATCACATCGAATCTTGCGGATTACGGATTCATCTCTGCTGCGGAACTTCCCAGCTTTGAGCGCGTAGCAATGGAGACACCGACGCCCCGCAACCCATTGGGTGCAAAGGGCATTGGTGAAGCTGGAACAATTGGTGCAACTCCAGCTGTACATAACGCAGTGATTGATGCAGTGAGTCATCTTGGTGTCACTCACATTGACATGCCATGCACGTCCATCAATGTGTGGAACGCAATTCAGGCCGCACGTTAATCAGCCTTTGATCTGCAAATGGTCACGTGCGATAAAGGCACCGGTACCAATCATCGCGAACATCACAAGTGTGCAAGCCCAGAATGTGCTGCGCCCAATGTGCTCATAGGTAATACCAGCTGCTGCTGCAGTGACTCCACCCAAGAGGGTCTGAAGGCCGCTGTATAAACCTTGAGCGGATGCAAGGCGTTCCTTTGGTGCGACCAACGCAATTGCTGCCGAACCTCCAGTGATGGTGAGTCCGTCGACGATGCCGTGCACCAATCCGATTCCCATCATGGCGTAGGGCGAACCAATGGTTCCGTATAACGCCATGAAGCATGCAGCAATCGATAGCCCGGTGATGCTTGCCTTAAACGGACCGATTTTTTGGGTCATGCGTCCACCGAGTGGTGCAAGGAACAACATGGGCATCGCAAAGATGGTGATACCGATACCTGCGACCCATGACGGAGCTTTGATGTCCTCCATCATGATTGCCCACAGTGAGTCGAATGTTCCGATCATGACGAAGAGTGCAAGACCGATAATCGTTGCGCCGAGGATGGGGCGCATTCGAAGTAAGTCGAATGCAAGTCGCTGTGGAGGTGCATCGGAAACGTTGGCTTCATTTACGTGAAGTCGAAGTACTCCCACGAAGACCAAAGCTAAAAGTGCGCAGATGATGACAAACGGTGCAGCGATACCGAATGCATCAGCAGTAGCTGCGGAAATAACAGGACCAAGTGCAAAGCCGCCAACGCCAGCGCTCACACTGAGCCCAAGATTGCGTCCCATCTCATTGGGGCTAGCCAAAATGATGATGCGGCGCACTGCAGGGTCAACACTTCCTCCGCCGAGACCAGTGAGGAATCGCCCAAGGAAAAGAATGGGGAAAGATCCGCCGAATGCCATGATGAGGCATCCAACGATCTCCATCGAAATTCCTAACGCAACAAGTCGTTTCGCGTGACCCTTGTCGGCGTAGGGAGCAATGAGAACATTTGCAAGAAAGCCTGTAATGAATCCGGCGGCGACAATGAGACCAAGCTTTGATTCTGCAATAGAGAATTTGTCGCGATAGTCGTCGAGCATCGTGAACATCACGCCGTAACTCATTGCGCTCAAGGCACTAGCCGAAAGCAAGAGAGTGAGTTGGCGGTTCTTCACAGGGTGGACTTGTTACGGCTGAAGAGAAGCTTTGACGTGCTCAATGAGTTCGGGCCACGTGGCGCGTAGGCCAGGGTGAAGATCGAAGTAGCCGACTTCATCAAGTGGAACCCACCGCAGATCTTCAGATTCAGCATTCGCCTCGTATGCATCGACATCAGATGCTGCATGAGCAATCACAGTGTCATAGCGCCAGTTGCCGTGGTCGTCAGAAAACATTGCTTTGAACGTGAGGTCGTCAGGGTTGATGCCTGTCTCTTCCCATGCCTCTCGCGCGGCTGCGATCACCGGTGTCTCGTGTGAATCGAGCGCTCCACCGGGAAGAGCCCAGGTACCGCCACCGTGTGTCCAAGCTGCACGCAGCTGCAACAAAACGCACGCGGGCACAAGATCGGTGCGCACGAGCAACAGGCCAGCAGCACCGTGAAGGCCCCAATGGCGCGTATGGCAACGTTCGCAGAGAACCCAACCGTTTCCATCGCCGTTTGCCATGCATTGATGTTGGCATAACTGGCTGGTTTCTTCATAGGCGGGTGCCGTGTGTTCTACCGTGGTGCGCAATGAGTGGCTTTGATTGGCAAACAGCAACACCCGATGAGGTGGATTACCAATACTCGCCCTCGAAGTTTGCCAAGCGCCCCTTGTCAGAATATTTGGCGGACTATGCAGCAGACAGCGCAGGGGTAGACGCGTCGTTGCTTCGTCAGCAAGGTACGCCTCTGCTCATCTTTATTCATGGCGGGTATTGGCAAAGTTTGTCCGCAGCTGATTCGTTGTACAACGGTCCAAAGGCAATGCAAGAAGGAGTGTCCTTCCATGCAGTTGATTACACACTTGCGCCTGATGCATCCATTGAAGAGATCGTTAATGAGTGCATTGTTGATGTGAAGAAAACAATCGCTGAACTGAAGCCCACACGAATTGTTATTGCTGGCTCCAGTGCTGGTGCACATCTCACGGCGATGTGTGCACGTAATGCAGAAATCGCTTCCCACATTCATGGTGTTGCTCTGCTAAGTGGTGTGTACGACCTACGTCCATTGGTATTCACACCCACTAATGATCCATTACATCTCACATTAGAAACAGCTGCTGAGGTCAGTCCGCAGTTGTTGCCGATTACATCATTTGCATCACATGCGTTGCTCGCAGTCGGCGTATACGAGCCTGAGGAGTTCATCCGCCAAAATGCAGAGTTTGCTGAGCTATTGATGGCAAACAACGTCAATTGCACAACAATGGTGCTGGAAGATCGCGATCACTTCGACTTGCCGTATGACCTTTTGCAACGAGGAACACAAGTGGGAGACTGGTGCTTGAACATCCTGAAGGGGACTGAACAATGAATCTGAATGAAGCACGTGACCTTGCTCGCGAACTTGATGCCAAAGATCCGCTTGCGTCGCTTCGTTCGCTTTTCGATATTCCTGAAGGCACCTTGTACTTCGACGGCAACTCGCTAGGGCCACTGACGTTTCGTTCTCGCGAAGTTCTACATCGCACAATTGAATT
>JBEDFA010000068.1:0-13637 GCA_041175365.1 Actinomycetota bacterium
CGCGCTTCACGGACATGGGTATTGCATTCGATATCTCTTCAGATGGCATCACTGCAACAGCTCCAGGTCGTCTCACCGCAATCAATGTTGCGACTCTTCCGTATCCGGGCGTCGCAACGGACTACAAACCGCTCATTGTCGCAATGCTCTCGGTGGCAAATGGTGTCGGCATCGTTACAGAGAACTTGTACCCCGGTCGCTTCCGATATGTCGAAGAGCTTCGCAAACTGGGTGCTGACATCACGATTGATGGTCATCACGCATCGGTGCGCGGCGTTGAACATCTCACTGGCGCAACAGTGGTGGCGCCTGATATTCGAGCTGGTGCGGCACTCGTCGTAGCGGGGCTTGCGGCGTCGGGTTCAACCGAGATCGGCGATGTCTTCCATATTGATCGTGGCTATGACGACATCGTGGGTCGCCTGGCCTCGATTGGTGCGTCCATCACTCGGATTCATCCTCAGGCGTAGCCTCTGCGCCTGAGTTGTCGGGCGGCGGAAGTCGCTTGGCGCGAGTCGTGGCCAGGCGAAGCAGGCCAAAAATGATGCCAATCGGCACAGCCGCATAGAGGAACTCATCCCATCCACCTTGGTGCGCCAACATGTCCCCGAGGTTAGGCGAGCAGGGGCCTGAGGTGGGTATCGTCTAACGGGTATTGGAGGACAATATGACAATGCGTCAGCAAGTCGAAGAGACAATTGAAGTCATCAGGCCAGCACTGCAGGCTGACGGTGGTGACATCATCCTTCGCGAAGTCGATGAAGAAACAGGCATTGTGACCGTGACTCTCACTGGCGCATGCACTACGTGTCCTGCCTCCGACCAAACCTTGAAGGCCGGCATTGAGCGCATCATGCGTGATCGCATCGACGGCGTGACCGAGGTTCTTCAGGTCGCCTAAATGAGCCGCCGCAATCTCAGCCCATCCGACTTATTTGAAGCTGCATGCGCGGGTGACCGTGCTGCACTCGCTCGTGTGTTGTCGTTGCTTGAGCGCGGTGACGTTGTTGCTCGCGAAGTCGGACGCATGGCATACAAGCGTGGCGGCAAGGGATACACCGTGGGTATCACGGGTGCTCCTGGTGCAGGAAAGAGCACCCTCACAAGTGCGGTCATCAAGCATTTGCGTTCGTTGCAAATGGAAATCGCAGTTCTTGCGATTGACCCTTCGTCGCCGTTCACTGGTGGCGCCATTTTGGGTGACCGCGTGCGCATGCAAGACCACGCCACCGACCCCGGCGTATTTATTCGCTCGATGGCCACACGTGGTCACCTAGGTGGCTTGTCGTTGTCGACGCCCGAGGCCATCCGCATGTTGGATGCTGTGGGTCGCGAGTGGATTCTCGTCGAGACCGTGGGTGTTGGTCAGGTGGAAGTCGAAATTGCCGGCAAGGCAGACACCACCGTTGTTGTGTTGAACCCAGGCTGGGGTGACTCTGTGCAGGCAAACAAAGCAGGCCTTATGGAAATCGCCGACATCTTCGTGATTAACAAAGCGGATCGCAAAGGTGTGGAAGAAACACGTCGCGACATTGAGCAGATGCTGGAACTCAGCGACCTTGCGCATGATGCATGGCGCCCACCGATTATCGCCACTGTGGGTAATACGGGTGAAGGCGTCGTCAACTTGTGGGATGCCGTGCTGGAACACCGCGCTTCGATTGAATCAAGTGGTGAATTGCAGAAGCGTCGCGATTTCCGTTTGCGCGAAGAGTTGCGTGAAATTGTTGCGAGACGGTTGGAACAGCGTGCACGAGAAATTTGCACCGGCGACAAGTGGGAAACACTGCAAGACGGAGTGTTGAATCGTTCTATCGACCCATGGTCGGCAGCCGACGAAATGTTGAAAGGCGTAGGGGCATAGTCGTGTCGAATCAAGATCTTGTTTTGTTAGAGCGTTTAGAGAACGGCACGGCTGTCGTCACATTGAACTCACCCAAAGTGAATGCATTGTCCACACAGCTCTTGGCCCGTTTGCAGGAAGTGGCGGAAGAACTCACAGCACAACCTGCAGGAGCCGTTGTGGTGACAGGCGGAGATCGTTTGTTCGCAGCAGGTGCTGACATCTCACAGTTCGGTGGCCCAGATGATGCACGTCGTATCGGTGGTGCATTCCATGCAGCCCTCAACGCTGTTGCAGACATTCCCGCCATCGTGATCGCAGCCATTAGCGGTTACGCATTAGGCGGTGGTTGTGAACTCGCACTTGCGTGCGACTATCGCATCGCTTCAACAAAGGCAGTCTTCGGTCAGCCGGAGATTCTCCTTGGCATCATCCCTGGCGGTGGCGGAACACAGCGCCTCCCTCGCGTGGTGGGTGCTAGCCGTGCGAAGGAACTAATGGTCACAGGTCGTCAGGTGAAGGCCGAAGAAGCATTGCGAATCGGACTTGCGGACGAAGTTGTCGAACCAGAAGCACTCATGGCTCGTGCGTTGGAACTCGCCGGCACCATTTCAACTGGTGCAACAGTTGCATCCCGCATCATTAAGCGTGTGGTGAACGAAGGCATCGAGACCGACATCGCAACAGGGCTTGCTGGCGAGCTTGTGGCCTTTGAAGAGGTGTTCCGTACGGAAGACAGCCAGGTGGGCGTAAAGAGCTTCCTGGAGAACGGCCCAGGCAAGGCAACCTTTACAGGTCGCTAACACATGCATCATTTCCGCGCACCACATGCGCGACGGTTTGTTTCAGCATCGCTGATGATTGGTATTGCTTTCGTAATCTTCGGATTGTCGTTTGGTGTTCTTGCAGTGTCAGCAGGTGCCAGTGTGTTGCAGTCGTGTGCAATGTCGCTGTTGATTTTTACGGGCGCATCTCAGATGTCGGCAGTCAGTGTGATTGCAACAGGCGGAAGCGCAGCAAGTGCGTTTGGCGGGGCAGTGCTGTTGTCTGGTCGCAATGCTGTGTACGGACTCGCCATGGCACCCGTTCTGCGTGGTGGTTCATTGCCGTCACGCCTTCTGGGTGCACAGTGGGTGATTGATGAAACCACTGCTGTGGTCTCTGCTGAAACCGATGCCGCAACACGACGTACTGCATTCTGGATCTCAGGTGTCATCCTCTATGCAAGTTGGAACATCGGAACATTTCTTGGAGCATTGTTGGGTTCCAGCATTAATCCCAGTGATTTCGGACTTGATGTTGCGTTCCCTGTGATGTTCACCGCAATGGTGGTCTCTCATTTGAAAACAAAACAAGGCCGCTTGGCTGCGGCGTTTGGCGCAGTCGCGGCAGTCGCCTTGGCGCCGTTCATGCCGATTGGATTACCCATCCTTGTTTCTGCATTCGGCATGTTGTTTGGCCTCGCCCCTCGATCTGCTGACGAGGCAACATCATGACGTGGACGCTTATCCTCAGCCTCGCTGCCTCGGCGTACTTCTTGAAGTTGCTTGGATCCGTCATTATCGGCTCATGGGTCATGCCACCAGCGCTAGAGCGTTGTTTGATGTTGATTCCTGCTGCATTGTTGGCGGGCCTCATTGCAAAGGACACCTTCACGGTGGGGCATCAGCTTGGTATTGACGCACGTGCTGCAGGTTTGGCAGTCGCAGTAATTGCCACATGGCGCAAGTTGCCATTTGTGGTGATCATCATTGGTGGCGTCGGGACGACGGCGCTGATTCGCTTGTTTGTCTAACGAAGAGAGTTAGGCGTTTTCGACGAGCTTTTTCAGCTCACGCAAGTTACGGCGCCAAATTGCCTTCATCACAATCTGACCGCCCACGAATGCGCCAAGAGGGCCACCGAGCCACCAAGGGAAAGTAAGTGTCTCTGTCCATGTGAAACGAGTGTTGTTCTCGTCGATGGCTTCAAGGGTGAATTCACCGCTGCCTGTGACAACGCCAGTGTGCTTGACACCCATGACTTTGCCGGGCTCCCATGCAGTGATGGTCATGACGTCAACAAGCTTGATGGGGCCGACTTTGGTGTCGCAGAAGAAAGTGGTGCCAGTACCACGCGTTTGTTCTGTTTGAAAACGAATTGCAACTGCGTCTGCCATCCAGTCGATGTGGCGCTCCACTGGCTCGACAATGTCCCACACCTTTTGTACGGGTGCTGCAATGTCGATGGCGACGCGAATACTCACGGTGTTATCCCTTCACTGCGGCATTGCGCAGTTCTGCCGCAGCAGTTTCTGGAGGCATGATGTTGATCATCACGCCAGTGCCGCGCTCGAAGCCGGCAGCAGTGGTGAGCTTTGGCCAAAGGTGCACGTGCCAGTGGTACATGCCCTCGTGATGCGATGGTGCGGTGTGGAACACCAAGTTGAAAGCAATGTCGCCGAGACGTGCAACAAGATGTGCAAGCGCGTCACGGATGGCAATGCCGACCGACGTGAGTTCATCTTCGGTGGAGTCGGGAAGATGGCGATGGTGGTCCTTCGGCATGATCAACAATTCGTATGGGCTGGAGCTCCAGAACGGACACACAACAACTGCGTGCTCATTGTCAAGTACGAAACGCTCGCTTTGTGATTCTGCTTCGACAGTGGTGCACACAATGCAGCCGCCCTTGAAGCGTTCGAATGCTCGCTCTTCTTCAAGAATTTCACCCGGTACGAATGGAAGACCAAGGAGTTGCCCGTGTGGGTGCGACAACGATGCACCAGCTTCACGACCATGGTTCACGATGGCTTGTGTGTAGCGAATGTTCGGTGTGTTCTTGTGGGCAATGAAGCGACTGCGCAATGTGAGCATCAGTTCGCGAATCTTTTCGTCGGAGAACATGTCAAGGCGTGTGGTGTGGTCGGGCGAGAACACAAAGACTTCGTGCGTGCCACTTGCTTCAGCCATGACGTGAACAGGGCCAAGATTGCGCACTGCGAGTGATTCATCACCCACGAAGGCAGGGAAACGGTTGGCAACAACGCGACTTGTCCATTCGCCATTGCCGTTGGTGTTCTCTAAGAGTGACGGATCTGGTTCTGTGAACTCTGGGCAGAACGGGCATTCGTGCTCCGGTCCACTCTCGACTTGCTTGGCGCGCGGCGCAAAGTCGGTACTGCGATTGGCTCGATCGGGCACCACGGTGACCCATCGGCCAGTAAGAAGGTTCAAACGTAACTGGCTCACGGTGCTTTCAGGATAGGTGCCAGTTCAAGGGAATGGGTGGAGTTCACCGAGTGTTTGGCTATTGAGCCCTTGTGTACCGACTCACATGACGATGTGAGTCCGCAGTGATGGGGGTTCCATTGCCGTCGGCGTGACGGCTGACCAGTTGAAGCCCCGCTAACCGAGCAAGTTCATCTAATTGTTCGGGATTCACATACCGCACCGAATACGGACGCAGTCGGGTCTGTTGGCCATCGATGAATTGCACGAATTGGCCGATGATTCGTTGAGATTGAACATCGTGACGACTGATGCTCAGCACAACTTCACCGGTTGTCATCGTGCGAATTCGCATGTGATCGGTTTCTTCTGCAGGTGTGGGGTTCACGACATCAATGTGGAAGACAGCCCCAGGGGCCAGTCGTTCTGCAACCAATTTCAAACAGTTCTGAATTGCATCGGAACTGGGCAGATTAAAAAGAGTGTTGTAACCCACGAAGATGGCATCGAAAGGTCCATCCGGCAGCGACCGAGAGAAGTCGGCATTCAACAGGACAGTGTCACCAAGATCAGCCTGACGAGCGATATTCAACATTGCCTCGGATGTGTCGACGCCGATGATGGTGTCGTTCGCGTTCGGACGAAGGGAACGAAGCGCGCGGACCAAACGTCCAGTGCCGACCCCTAGTTCCAGAATGCGAAGAGCAGTTGCAGGAAGGGAGGCAGCAATCGAGGCAATGAAATCGTCGTCCTCAAGATTGGCGTACCAATCGTCATAGACATCGGCGAAGGAGTCCCCATATGTAGTGGCGTCATATCCAGGGATTCCAAAGGGATTGTCGCCTGCACTCATTCCAATAGTCCACCACGGCAGTTCGCTGATGGGCGCATCGGTAGCCTGAGAGGCAATGACAACGTCATCTGCGCCTGGATCTGAGTATGTGTATCTCGACCATGCCGCCACGTCTCCTTTGCGCCCGGAGGCTCGGGCTGCCATGGAGCCATTCGGTGATGTGATGTATGCGAACCCATCAGGTTCACACCGGTTTGCGCGTGAAGCACGACGAGCCATTGATGAGGCTCGCGACCAGATTGCCGAACTCATCGGTTGTCGCCCTGGAGAGATTGTGTTCACCAGCGGAGGCACGGAAGGTGCGAACTCGGCCATCTTGGGTACGGTTCGTCGAGTGGGTGGTGTTGCAGTGTGTTCTGCTTCGGAGCATCACGCGGTGCTGCATTGTGTTGAACATGTGGGCGGAGTCGTTGTTCCTGTCACGGAACAAGGTCCGGTCAATCCTGATGTGATACGTGAAACTCTTTCGCAGTTGCAGGATGTCTCTGTTGTTTCTGTAATGGCTGTCAACAACGAGACAGGTGCAATCAACGACATCGAACACATTTCGCATGCAGTACGCGGTCGTGCAGAGAACGCTGTGTTGCATACCGACGCGGTGCAAGCTGCCTGCTGGTTGGATCTGCGCAACATCTGGCCTCATGTCGATGTGCTTACCTTGTCTGCACACAAGTTCGGTGGCCCAAAGGGAATGGGTGTGATGGTGGTGCGCGACGGTGTTCATCTTGAGCCACTCATTCTTGGTGGTGGTCAAGAACGTGATCGTCGTAGCGGAACGCACAATGTTGCAGGCATTGTCGGAACGGCAACTGCACTGGCTCTCACTGACGAGCACCGCGATGCTGAAGTCATCCGGCTTGGCGCTCTTCGTGATGAATTAGTCGTGGAGCT
This sequence comes from Actinomycetota bacterium, assembly GCA_041175365.1. Lineage (GTDB taxonomy): Bacteria > Actinomycetota > Acidimicrobiia > Acidimicrobiales > Ilumatobacteraceae > UBA2093. The sequence goes on from JBEDFA010000068.1 coordinate 6,797, forward strand.
GACATCGCGTATCCCATGTGCTGTGCCCACCTTGCAGCCTGGTGTTGGCATCGCCGGCACCGCACACGTTTGTCTAGACGGACTTGAGAGCGAATCGGTGTTGTATCTCTTGGACACCGCCAACGTGTGTGTTTCAGCAGCGTCAGCATGCGCCAGTGGCGCAATGGAGCCATCACATGTGCTCGCAGCAATGAATGTTCCACGCTCGCGCATTAATGGTTCCTTGCGATTCAGCTTGGGACACACCACAACGCGTGAGGACATCACAAAGGCAGTTGAGGCAACAGTGGCTGCGGCCGAACGATTGATGGCGGTGGCAAAGAAATGAAAGTTCTTCTTGCAATGTCGGGTGGAGTGGACTCTTCCGTTGCGGCATTGGTGTTACGTAATCAGGGACATGACGTTGTTGGTGTCACCATGCGTTTGTGGGGAGGCGAAAGCGATACGGGTTGCTGTTCGGTGTCGGACGTTGATGATGCACGTCGAGTTGCGCAACAGCTTGGGATAGACCATTTGGTCTTCAACTTCTCCGAAGAGTTCAATGAACATGTCGTTGACCCGTATGTGGCATCACATGTCGCCGGCACAACACCGAATCCATGTATTGAGTGCAACCGCCACCTGAAGTTTGATCGACTCATTGAACGTGGTCGTGCGTTGGGGTTTGATGCTGTTGCGACAGGTCACCACGCGCGCATTGTTGATGACAACGGCGTGTTGCGAGTTGGACGTGGCGAAGATGCGCTGAAAGATCAGAGCTATGTGGTGCACATGCTGTCTGGTGAAGACCTCGCGTACATGATGTTCCCCGTTGGCTACATGCAGAAGTCAGATGTGCGCCAGCTCGGTGTTGATTTTGGTTTGCGCACCGCCACAAAACCCGACAGCCAGGATGTGTGCTTCATCGGCAGCACCATTGGTCGCGCCGGGTTCCTCGAACCTCGTCTCACGTTCAATGCTGCTGAAGTCGTTGACCAATCGGGCAACAAAGTGGGCGATGTTTCTGCAGTGGAACTCGTGACATTGGGTCAGCGACGCGGATTAGGTCTTGGTGGCGGCGATAAGCGCTATGTCGTTGCTGTTGATGTTCCTGCACGCCGAGTCACCGTGGGTGATGAAGCGAGTTTGTTCGTGGAGTCAGAGAATCTCACCAGCATGGTGTGGCCGCATACTGAAGACGAAGCACTTGTATTGAGCGCCGAAGTGCTAGTGCAGGGAAGTGCTCACGGCGAACGCTCTGCGGCACGTATCGAACGCACCGATTCTGGCTACCGAATGGTCTGGGCGCGTCCGAACCGTCGAATTGCCCCAGGGCAAACCGTGGTGTTTTATGACGCCAATGACGAAGTCGTTCTTGGTGGGGGCATCGTCACTGCATAAATGCAGTGCTACTTCGTTGCGGCAAGGGCAACGTCAAGACGTCGCGGTGCGAAACTAAACGCCTTGACGTGCAGAGCATCGAGTGTTCCCAAAGTCTTTGCCGTGATTTTTGAAAGCACCACTTTGTCTGCTTCCTTCAACTGCACTGAGATGCGAGGTCCGACAATTCCGCCAGTGAAGTCAACAGCTTCGCCTGACTCATTGACTTTGGTGATGGAGAGAATCTTGCTGCGCATGCTCATCATTGTTTCCGCGAGGACAAGATGATCGTGCAGCACTATTCCTGCGGGCACGATGACGAGCCAGCGACGCGATAAACGATGAAGACGACGGGGCACTGTGCTGGTGAGAAGTAGTCCGACGAGAAGTACGGGAACGCCAACGGCATAATTCTGTGCGGCGACAAGCAAGGATCCGCCAATGAGTCCACCTGATAACAATGCCCAAGCAACAACACTGGGTGCGAGGTAGGGAACCGGCGTGCGCAATGCGAAACGTGTTTCTTCGCCATATGCACTGCCTTGCACCATCACGTCGCCAAACAAAGCAGACCAAGTGATGATGAGTGCGGCGAGTGATCCAAAGATGCCGGCGGGTGACACTGCAACGAATGCACCAAGTGTCATGAGAGGTGTCACGCACTTTGTGACAGTGAGCGAAATCGGTGAAGGCACCAAGACGCCGACTGCAACCGCCAGAAACATGCTCCATCCCCAGGCGATGAGGACCCCTCCAACGACTGACGAATGGTCGTTTGCAATGGACTGCCACGGAGCGGCAATGCCAAGTACCACCCACACCACGAGGGTGCTGGCGATGATGAAGGTCTTGGGGTTCACCGAAGGGGTGCGAGCCATCTCTCTAGCCTGCCCCAAAAGGGGACAATTGTGCACATCCCCGCCTCGTAGAGGTCGCCTCCGTGCTGCTACCAATGGGTAGTCGCATTTGCAGATGATCAGGGAGGAGGCACCATGAATACAGAGTTGACGCATGAACGTCCAGGCGCAACATTTGGCGTGGGCAGCCTTCCTCATCGCAGCATGCAGGAAGCTCTTGACTTCGTTTGGAGATCCACGGACATTCCCACCATCCCTTCATTGCCACGACTCTCGCCAGCTGAAGGAATGATTGCGCAGGCGCTTGTTGGTATCGAAGGTGTTTCGGTCGGGCAATACGGCGGCATCAGTGTTGATGTTTCGCACCTTGATGTGGACCAGTTCATCACCACCGATCTTCACGCTGATGCGTATGGTGCCTTCAAAGAATTTCTTGACACTTTCGCGGAACGAAACTCTCGCAATGTCACTTCCGTGAAGTGGCAATTTGTCGGCCCTGTCACTCTGGGTGCGGCATTGCTTCGGCTTGGCCTGGAGCCGGGAATTGCATTCCCGCTTGCATTGCAAGCAGTGCGTTCGCACGTTCTTGCATTGGAAGAAGAAGTCACCCGCGCATGTGGTGACATCACTCAGATCATTGTGTTGGACGAACCATCGCTTGCAGAAGCATTAGAGCCCGGCTATCCCGTGGGCATCGAATACATCATCGACCTCATCTCTGGTGCACTTGCTGCAGTGGAGCCACGCAATATCAGCGGTCTTCACTGTTGTGCGCGCACCGATTGGGGTGCCATTCTCGCCACGGGTGCAAACATCATTTCGGTTCCTGTTCCCAACGCATCAAATCAAGAAGACATGTCCGAAATGCTTGTTGCTGCAAGTCGTATCTCAGATCACCTTGCACATGGCGGACATATTGCGTGGGGCGCAGTCCGCACCGATGGTCCTATTTCGGTCAACCCAGAACGCTCATGGAAAGCCTTGATGGAATCCATGTGTGCATTGGTGCAAGCAGGGGTGAGCGCAGACCTATTGCGTCGAAACAGTTATGTCACTCCGGCGTGTGGTCTTGGCACCCATGCAGATGGTGTTGCGGAACGTGTTTTTTCGTTGGCGCAGAAGCTCAGCGCAAAAGTGGCCGATGAATCCACTGTCTCGCGTATGACCTTGGGCTGAGAAGAATCTTCGCCGCCGTACCCCTTGGGTAGTTTGTAGGCAATGGCGCGCACACCTTCACCCAAGAAGAGAATTGAAGAATTGCGTGCACAAATCCGCGCGCACAACGATCTCTATTACGGACAAGACAGCCCCGAAATCAGTGACGCTGAATATGACCTGATGGTGCGTGAGCTGCGCGATCTTGAAGCAGAACACCCAGAACTTGCTGACGCGGAGAGCCCCTCAGAAATTGTGGGTGCTGCAGCGGTCACCACGTTTGATCCTGTGGTGCATGCCGTGCCCATGACCAGCCTTGATAACGCAATGGACGAAGACGAACTTCGCGCGTGGGGTGATCGTGTAGCAAAAGGCTTGGGTGACCAGCCAGTGCGTTACGTGTGCGAGCTAAAGATTGACGGACTTGCCATCAGCATTCGTTACGAAAACGGCGTCATGGTGCAAGCCGCTACTCGCGGTGATGGCAAAGTTGGTGAAGATGTCACGGCCAATGTTGCAACCATCTCATCGCTTCCAAAAAAGTTGGGGAAGAACGCACCTTCAGTTGTTGAAGTGCGCGGCGAGATTTACATGTCAACCGCCGCATTTGAGAAATTAAAAGCGGAACGTGAAGCAGAGAACGCACAACGCATTGCGAACAACCGCGCAACGTTGTCCGTCCCGGTGAATCCGCGCAATGCAGGCGCTGGCAGCCTTCGTCAGAAAGACCCAACAATTACTGCACAACGCGATTTGTCGTTGTGGTCGTATCAGCTTGGCGAAGTCATTGGTGGTCCAGAGTTTGTTGGTCATCATGAAACCCTGGAGTTCTTGGGTGGACTTGGGTTCCCGGTGAATCCTGAAATCACAGTCGTTGATTCATTTGATGAAGTGGTGGCGTTCTGTCGCAAGTGGCAAGAGCATCGCCATGAGTTGGGCTACGAAATCGACGGTGCAGTAGTCAAGATCGATGATCTCAGTCAGCGTGAACAACTTGGATTCACATCACGTGCACCGCGTTGGGCCATCGCATTTAAGTTTCCGCCAGAAGAGAAACACACGATTCTCAAAGACATTCAAATTTCAGTGGGCCGTACCGGTCGCGTCACGCCGTTTGCAGTGTTAGAGCCCGTCTTCGTCGGTGGTTCAAACGTTGGCATGGCCACATTGCATAACCGAGATCAGGTGGCAGCAAAAGATGTTCGCCCTGGCGACACCGTTGTCGTGCGTAAAGCCGGCGACGTAATCCCTGAAGTAGTGGGGCCAGTTCTTTCAAAGCGTCCGAAAAGCTCGCAGCCATGGGAGTTTCCTTCTACCTGTCCGTGCAACGTTGGTTCCACTCTGGTGAAGATGGATGATCAGGCAGACACGCGTTGTGTTGAACCTTCATGTCCATTCCAGCGTGATCAGCGCATTATCTATTTCGCATCTCGTGGCGGAATGGATATCGAAGGGCTCGGTGAACGCACCGTTTTCGCATTGTCTGATGCTGGCCTTGTCGCTGATGTTGGTGACCTCTACGCGCTCACAGTCGAACAATTACTTACGCTTGACGGCTTCGCTGAAAAAGGAGCGCAGAATCTCGTTGCAGGTATTCAAGCTTCCCGTACGCGGCCATTGCCGAAGTTGTTGACTGCACTTGGCATCAAACATCTCGGGCCTGCGGCAGCTGATTCACTTTCCTCTCACTTCGGAACTGTTGATGCAATTGCTTCGGCCTCTGAAGAGGAATTGTCATCGGTCGATGGAGTTGGTGGAGTCATCGCCGCATCAATTGCCGCATGGTTCGCAAAACCAGAGAGCGCTGTCATCATCGAGAAACTTCGTGTTGCTGGTGTTGAGTTTGGACGAGTGGAAAAAAGTGACGAGCCACAAACGCTCGTCGGTAAAGCCGTTGTCGTTACCGGGACGCTTGCAAACTATTCACGCGACGAGGCGGAAGCAGCAATCAAGTCCCGAGGCGGAAAGAGCCCAGGAAGCGTCAGTGCAAAAACCTTTGCTGTGGTGTTGGGAGAGTCTCCTGGCGCAAGCAAAGTCACCAAGGCTGAGCAGTTGAAGATTCCTGTTCTCGATGAAGCAGGTTTTGAGATTCTGTTGGCAACAGGCGAGTTGCCAAACTCTTAGTTCGCTTCGAACTCCCAGGAATACGAACGCGCCTTTTCTCGGCCGTCGACCATCTTCCAATAAATCACGGTGGCCTTGTGTGTGCCCTGCGTGAACACAGAGATAGGTGCACCTTCTTGCGGGGTGAAACTGATGATGTAGTTGCCTGGGTCGAAGATTGCAGTGGGAGGAATCTCTACCTGTGCGCCTGGCTCCAGCTTGGCGTTGCCTTCGGCGGACAATTCATCGAGACGTGTGGTCTCAATTTCGATGCCATCGATCAACAAGCTCGCTTCATACCCTTCGATGAAGTCGACGGAGATTTGTGCTTGCTGCACCACTTGGTCGCCTGGCCCGGGGCTCATCTCTTCGATGGCGGCGGGGATGTTTTGAGCATCCCGGCCGGTGGTGGCGCTCTGAAGGCCCATCACGATGAGGATCAGCCCGACGGCGACTCCGGCGCTCACGATGAGCATTTGCTTGTCAATTGGGCGTTTCACGGGCTCATTCTGTCTGATTTTGAGCCTCGATACACCTCAGGGGGCCACAGACGCTAGGTTCTTTTGGGTCATGAGGGACCCAGAGAACATGCCGGGCACCGTCTTGGGCGGGCGCTACCAGCTCGACCAAGCCAGGGGCGAAGCCACTCAGTCGGCCTCCGGAGCCACGCAATTCGACGCCACCGATCTTTCCTCCCACGAGGAAGTGTCCGTGCGCATCGTTCCGCTATCCCGTCTCGTCGATCCCGCCCTTGGCTCCACCACTGCAGCCGATGCCCAACTGGCATTCGAGCAGCAGGCCGACATCGCCAGCAGCCTTCGTCATCCGTGCATCGAAACGGTGCTGGACCACGGTGAAGCCATCCTTGATGGCGAGAAGTACGTCTACGTCGTCGGTGAGCGCCTCTCAGGTGGCTCCCTTCGTGAATTCCTCGACCGTGGCCGTCGCCTCACCCCATCGCAAGCCCTCATCGTGGGTGTGGACATTTGCCGTGCCCTTGATGCCGCTGCCAAGCAGGGAATCACCCACGGAGACCTCCGTCCATCCCGCTTGGTCTTTGGGCTTGATAAGCGAGTTCGTTTGGTGGGCTTCGGCGCTCCGTTGAAGTCACTTGATTCCTTGGGTCTTGAACAGGCCATCTACTCATCGCCCGAGTTGGCAGAGGGTGGAGCCCGTGGTGCCTCATCGGACATCTATTCGTTAGCGCTCATCCTCATTGAATCGATGACCGGCGAAGTTCCGTTCACTGCTGACACAGTGGCAGCAGCTTTCGCTAACCGTGCTGGCAAGTTGTTGCCCGTCAGCGCTGACTTTGGTGCACTCGCACAAGTTCTTGAGCGTGCAGGTCGTCCTGAATCAAATGAGCG
>JBEDFA010000069.1:0-6025 GCA_041175365.1 Actinomycetota bacterium
ACAATGATGGCGACACTGTCATCTCGTGGATTGCAGTGAATGACGACGGCACTCTTGATAACTCACGCAGCATCACTGGCACTGCATTCCTTACGATCAAACAACCGTACGCAAACCACAATGGTGGCGGCCTTGCAATTGGCCCTGACAACTTTTTGTACATCGGTACTGGCGATGGCGGCAGTGCGAATGACCCAGAACGTCGCGCTCTAGATACTTCATCGCTCTTGGGAAAGATTTTGCGTATCGACCCCAACAACATTGATGGAGTCGGCAACGAGGGATACACGATTCCTTCGGACAACCCGTATGTCAGCACCGCTGGTGCTCGCCCAGAGATTTGGGCCATTGGATTGCGCAATCCATGGCGCTTCACCTTTGATTCATTTGGCAACTTATGGATTGCGGATGTCGGTCAGAACAAATGGGAAGAGATCAGCATTGCCCCTAGAACTGGGCCCGCCGAGGGACAGATCAGCCATAACTTTGGCTGGAGCGCTTACGAGGGCACTCACCGTTTCAACTCAGATGTCATCGCGCAGAATGCGATTACGCCTGTCTACGAGTACCCCCATGACAATGGCGCCTGCTCCATCTCAGGTGGTGCCATTGGGACAAATTCTTCTGCCATGGGCCGTGCAGGCTGGTTCTACTTTGGCGATTACTGCACGGGGACTGTCTCAGCAATTCTCTCGGACGGCTCCACAACAGTGGCCAGCGAAGAAGTTCTCACCGACATGGGAAACATCACAGCGATTCGGTCAACACGCGATGCTTTATACATGCTTTCGCAATCTGGCGAAGTGCGAAAACTGATTGTGACGCGAAAGTAATTAGCGACGAGCACCCATGAACATGCCACGCAGTGCTTGGTAGTTCTCAATACAGTGACCGGCTCCCAGCACGACTGCTTCAAGTGGCTGCGGCGACATCTTGACCGGCACTTCAGTTTCACGTTCGATTCGTTGTGCAAGACCACGCAACATTCCGCCACCACCGACGAGATACATACCGCGCGACAAAAAGTCTTGAGCAAGTTCCGGCGGAGCCTTTGCAAGACAGCGCTTCACCGACAACACCATCGCCGCAACTGGTTCATCAATTGCGAAACGAACTTCTTCTGCAGTGAGACGCACTGTCTTTGGCAAACCAGTTACTAAGTCACGACCACGAATGTCAGCGCTGCGATCCTCTGGACCAGGTTCAGCTGAACCAATCTGAATCTTGATCTCTTCAGCTGTGCGTTCACCAATTGCAACACCGTGTTCACGACGCACATAGTTCTGAATCGCGGCATCAATATCAAAACTGCCAACACGAATTGCTTCAAGCGCAACAACGCCACCGAGACTGATCACTGCGGTTTCAGTGGTACCGCCACCGATGTCGATGACCATGTTTCCAACAGGTTCATCGATGGGAAGGTTTGCACCAATCGCGGCGGCCATGGGCTGTTCAATCAGTTGAGCATCCGACGCTCCTGCACGGCGGGTTGCGTCTGTCACTGCACGACGTTCCACTTCCGTAATGGCAGAAGGTACGCAAATAACAACCTTCGGACGGGTGAAGCGAGAGACGCCAACACGCTGCAAAAGCAGGCGAATCATGCGTTCTGTGATGTCAAAGTCGGTAATTGCGCCACCGCGCAAGGGCCGCACCGCCACGATGTAACTGGGCGTACGACCAATCATGTCCCACGCCTCATGACCAGTTGCCAATACTTCGCCCGACTGGCGATTAACAGCGATCACCGAGGGTTCATTCAGAACAATGCCACGACCTTTCATGTACACAAGCGTGTTCGCTGTGCCGAGGTCGATTGCAAGGTCACGTGCCATTAGCGGCTCCACCGATCATCTTGGTTGTTGTGGTGAACAGAAGAACGACGTGCTTCTGGCGAAAGTGCATCAATGTGACGACGGAATTGCGCAATGCCATCATCAATGCGGCTCTTGCGATTGTCGAGGTACACAAGCACCAACAACGTCCCACCTGAGACCACTGCCATAAATGTAAAGAAACTTGTGATGAATGACATCGCGATCATTGAGTGCCTCCGACTCCATCTGGTTGCACAATCTCGTGTGCACCCGTTCCCCAGTCAGAACCACCCGACCAGTTCTCCTTCTTCCAGATAGGAGCACTCTCTTTCAATGCGTCAATTGCAAATCGCGCAGCTTCAAATGCAACGGGACGGTGACCCGATGACACTGCAACAACCACGGATGACTCGCCAAGCGCAAGAAGGCCGGTGCGATGCAAGATGGCAATGCGACGCGCCTCAGGGAAACGCACACGAGTCTTGTCTGCAATCTTCTTGAAGGATGGAATGACCGCATCTTCATATGCTTCGTATTCAAGCGAGGTCACACCAGTGCGGCCGTCGGCGTAATCACGGACCGTACCCGAGAAGAGAACGACAGCACCGCAGTCGGGACGAACAGCCCATTCATAAATCCTGGCGACAGGCAATTCTTCAGTGGTCAAAGCGAACCACTCATCTCCTTGTCCTTGTGCCATCACCCTTTCATCGTACCCCTACCTAGATGGGGTGAACCTGTGATGCCGACAGCACTTGCACTGAGTTTGCGATTACTCTCGACCCTTCGTGACGTCAGACGAATTTGAGAGAGAACACGATGCACCGCTCTCCCCCGACGAACGCATGTGGCGACACCCCGCCGAACACGCCGACGCCGAGCGCAACAAACACCTCTCCATCATTCCGCCATTGGGCCGTCGACTTGCCGCCCTCACCGCCACCGTCTGTGTTGTCGTCTCCATCTCCGTTCTCGTCATCGCCGTCCCTAAAGGAATCAGTGAATACGCAGAATCAGAAGCGGAAATCATCACCACTACGGTTCCAATTCTCCCGACCAAGGGCTCAACCAAGCCCCTCATCGCTGTCGCCGAAGGTTCGAAGGGGCCAACGACTGCAGTCTCACTTGGGCACGACTGTTGGGTGGTGGCCGCCGATGCGGTCGACATTTCCGAACCCATCTGGCTGACACTGGAGACCGGGGAGATCGTTCAAGTCCAGTATCTCTCGAAAAGCGAAGATGGCTCAGCTGCGCTTCTTCACCTGACAACCAATTTCCCGCAGGAGATCCCTGAGGACTGGGAAAGTTATCTAGTACCGAAGTCCGCAACTGAGCTTCGGTCGTACTCCATGCTGGACATACACGGAGTTCACCACCTCACAGATGAAGAGAGTGTTCAATTGCGTGGCGACCAATCCGCACTTCCACTCACCGTTGATACTCCCATCAAAGGCGCTGCTGCAATCCTTGATGAGAAGGAATCCGTCGTTGGTGTTGCAGTTGTCTCCGATCATGGCACTTGGTTTCTCCGGAAGGAGTCCTTGCACTCCATGTTGAAATCACAACTTGTTGCTGCCCCCTAACCCAACGCCACGGCACCTAACCTGAGTGCATGGCGGACGACGACCCAACACCGTTTAATCCTTTTGGAGGCATGCCGTTCTTTAACGACATGATGCGGGCGATGGCCCAACAGGGCCCGATGAATTGGGACCTTGCACAACAGTTCGCCCAACTCGGAGCCGTCGGCGACACCACGGACCCTGAACCCGATGCATCGACACGAATTGCCTACAACGCACTTGCAGATATCGCGGATATGCATGTCCGCGAAATCACCACACTGTCGACAGGCCCGCGCAATCGTCACGTGGAAATTCTCACCACCACTCGTGCACGTTGGGCGCAACGCACATTGACTGACCTGCGACCACTGTTCAACAATCTGGCAACTGCTCTCAATCGTCGAGACGACAACGGCGAAACGCCCGATGACCCCATGGCAGCAATGCTGGCCAACCTCTCCACCATGATGGCGCCAGCGATGATGGGCATGTCAATCGGGTCCATGATCGGTGCACTTGCTTCGCATGCACTCGGACAGTATGAATTACCTCTTTCTCGTCCCCATGCCTCTGAAATTTTGGTGGTGTCATCTTCGGTTGATTCCTTCGCTTCGGAATGGAGCATTGCTACCGACGACATGCGGATGTGGGTTTTGATTCATGAACTTGCATCTCACGCAATCCTTGCTTCCTCTGCAATCGAAGGTGGACTCACTTCCCTGGTGCAACAACATGTGTCTGCATTCCGGCCTGACCCACAAGCGTTAATGGACAGCGTTGGAGAATTGGACCCCAATGATCCTGATGCAATGGGACGCATCCAAGGGCTGTTCTCCGACCCGATGGTGTTGATGGGTGCAGTTCGTTCCGCAGAACAAGAAGCAATGGCTCCACTCCTCGATGCACACATCGCTGCTGTCTCGGGCTACATCGATTTTGTTGTTGACACCGTTAGTGCACGCCTCCTAGGCGCATCTTCACCAATCGCAGAAGCTGTACGCCGCCGCCGAGTGGAATACGGAACAGACGGTCAATTGATTGAACGACTCCTCGGTATCTCACTCTCACGTACTCAACAGCAACGTGGACGGGCTTTTATCGAAGGTGTCGTTGAACGAAATGGTGCGCAAGCATTAATTCCGATGTTGGAGAAGGCAGAGAATTTGCCTACTCCGAACGAAGTGGATGCTCCTGGTCTGTGGCTCGCTCGCCTCGAGATTTCATAGAAATTCCACTCGCACGGAAGTACATCGCCGATCCGACGATTCCGACTAACGCAACTATGGCGAATCCAATTTCACCGCTGGGGCTAAAGATCACGGGGATGATTCCACCGATGACCCATGCAACCTGATTTCTCGTTTCGAATTGTGCGAATGCTCGCCCTCGGTTTGCGTCAGGCGCATCACTTTGCACCGTTGAATCAAATGCCAATTTCCCAACGGTTCCGGCAGCATTCACAACTGCGGCCAACAAAATGCCACCGACCACTCGGTCATACCAAGCGGCGATGATTCCTGAAATCGCCACAGCCAACAACGCGCCCAACATCATCATCGATTCACGCATGTGATTCTTCAGAAATGGGCTCACGGTGTTTGCCAGAAGGACCGACACGCCAATCATGCCAAGAGCAAAACCGAACCAGGCTGTTCCCGCCACTTCGCCTCGCAACCAAAACGCCAAGTGGAAGAACATGAAGCCAACGCAGCCACGCAGGACACGCATTGCGTTACCAGTGCTCACGATGGACGCTGAATGCAGTTCCTCAATTTCAATCTTTTCTGCCGGCTTTGTTGCAACCGCAATCTTGGGCATTCGGTAGGCATTGAGTGCAGCGAACAAATAAGCCAACACTCCGAAGCCAAGGGCAGCAGTCGTACTGAAGAACTGCAAAAGACCTACCGGAATCGCCACGATGAATCCGGTGATACCGGCAATCTGACCCAATTTGCTATTGGCTTTGACGAGATCTTCTTCGAATTCCACCGTTGAAGGGACAATTGCAGACTTTGCAATCGCATAGGTTTTTCCAAGAATCATTGCGCTGAAGACCAAGATGTACAGGCCGATAGACGGAATGATTTCTTTTGATTTCACCACTTGGGAAATACCAACGAGAACAAGAGCTCGCATGATCCCCACGAGTATGACCACCATGCGATGACCACCCTTGATCCGGTCGATACGTGGCCCAATGAGCGGACTGATGACGACAAACGGTGCCATGCTCACCACAAGGAAAAGGAAAATTTTCCCGCGTGCAGCATCAGGACTCACCGAGAGAAACAGAGAATCAGCCAGAGCAATTGCCATCGCTGTTTCACCAGCGGTCATCAGAGAGTGTGTGCGCTTCAACCGCTGTAATGCGGGAATTGGCGGAAGCCCATGATCCCTGTTTGGGCTGAATTGTGGTCGGCGCGTCACGCCACGATGTTATGCGGTACGAGGCTTCTCGTATTTGTATCCAAGGCCACGGATTGTGATGATGCGCGTTGGCATTGCAGGATCAATTTCAATCTTGGAGCGCAAACGCTTGATGTGAACATCGAGAGTCTTGGTATCGCCCACATAGTCAATGCCCCACACGCGATCAATGAGAGTTTCACGTGGCAACACACGTCCAGCGTTCGCAAGCAA
>JBEDFA010000070.1:0-41090 GCA_041175365.1 Actinomycetota bacterium
TGCCGAGAAAGTCGGCGTCGGCGCATCGGGAGGATCAGTCACTGTGAGAGAGAAAGTGTCAGAGGACGAGCCACCTGCATTTGTCGCAGTGATTGTGTAAGTCGTAGCAGCACGTGTCGCTGTAGGAGTACCTGTAATCAATCCGGTGGACGTTGAGAAACTAAGTCCTGCTGCAAGCGTCGAAGGACTAATGGAATACGACGTCGGTGTACCACCTGTGTTCGAGATGGAATACAAACCACTGACAGCGTTGTCAACATTTGCAGTTGCAGATGATCGCGAGAGGGAGATAGTAGGTGCCGCAACTGGCTGTGCCCACACAATTGTGCGGGGCGTGTCGTTGTTAGGCGTCTGCGTTGGCAGGGTGATGGTTCCCGTACTGCCATCAGACAACTTTGCCCACTTTTGGGTTTGACCATATGCGACATACACGAGCGAGTCATCAGGGCTGATTGAAGCGTGAGAGCCACTGCCCAAGCCTGCGATGGTACGCACGACAGAAGCATCAGCTGTATCGATTTCTAAAAGACCGGCACCTGACGACAAATACAAACGACTTCCGTCGGAATTGAACGAGGGAAGGCTTCCAGTTCCGTACGCCGTCGAGTAAGTACGAGAGACGGTGTCCGTCGCAGTATCAACGATGACAAAACTTTGCCCCATCCCAATCCACACTTCAGTTCCGGCTGGATTTGATAATGCCCATGCCGGACCAACAATCAACGAGTGAGTGATGGTTGCAACGACTTGCAAACTTGTGTTGAACACTTGCACTTTGTTCTTCCCAGCCTGAATTGCTGGTGAATACAGCTTTGAACCATTTGGCAGAATTCCCAAGTTGATACCAGCATTGTTGTCATCACGACTTCCGCCCGCTGCATTCGTCGGTGGGTTGGTGCTGAGGTCCCACTTATTGATGTAATAAGCCTCAGCGGTGTACAAATAACGATCATCTGGGCTGATTGCCATCGCGTTGCTTCGTGATGTTGTCCCCAAGTTTCGATACGTATCTGTCGCAACATTGATTTCAGTAATCGCGCCATCGCATGAACGACCTTGATACACCTTTGTTCCTGCACGGTTCACCATGTTGGTGTTCCAACTACACCGCCAGTTTGTGTTCGTGCTGAAGTCACCAAGACTCGCGTCAATGGCATGTGTGGCGCCGTTAATTTTGTAAGACCAGTGGCCAGAATGAGCCGACGTGTAGGCGAACATAGGAGGAGCCACTGCCTCAGCCGGACTCGTCTTCAATGCAACGGGTACAGCCGCTGTAAGGGCACTCACCCCGAGAATCGTGATCGCAAGGAAGAGACGACGAAAACTGTTAGGTCTATGCATAATTACGAACATAACAGTCTGAGACTTCTTAAGAACAGCCAAGGACTGTTGTCTAATGCAAAGAGGGATCTCCTCCCGTTGTACAGTCAGGTTCTCTACTTATGGTCAAGGCAACGACTCCTCAAAAACCAAAGCGCCGCTCTCCGATAACTCGGGCGGAGGGCGAACGACGCCTGATTGATGCGGCTACTCAATTGACAAAGGAGCGCCCTTACTCAGAGGTGGGAGTTCGTGACATTGCGGCCGTGGCTGATGTCAACCATGGATTCGTCCACACGTGGTTTGGATCAAAGAACGACTTGTTACTTGCGGTTGTACGTCGGCAATTTCAGGTTCTGGCTGAGAATGTCCTTGCTGCCGAGCCAGGCACGCCAGCACTTGACTTTTTTGACCCTGAAGTGGTGGGTGTCGTTCGGCTTGTCTTGTGGCTTGATCTTGAAGGATGCGACACCAGCAACCTCTTCAGCAATATGCCCATCCTTGATGCTCTGACAGCGAGATACATCGATGTGGAAAAGATTGATCCCGCAATTGCGCGACAGGCAGCTATCCAAGCCATCGCTATCGGTCTTGGCGCTGGCACTTTTGCCCCCATCTTGGGAATGGACAACCAAAAAGAGGCAAAACCCGTGATGGATTTGTGGCGCCACATCATCGGGTTGTTGGCGAAGTACCCACCCGCATAGCCTGAAGTCGTTCAGCTTCGGCTGCGCAGTACATATTCAGAACACCCCTTGCAGGGTCGGGTGCAAGTCCCAACCGGCGGTATAGCCCGCGAACCTCATCACTTCGGTGGTGGGGCCGACTCAGTGAAATTCTGAGGCCGACGGTCACAGTCCGGATGGGAGCAAGGACACAACATGACTAACCACGAGGCGCTCATGCGCCGTGCCATGCATATGGCAGAGACAGCGCGTTTACACGCGCGTCCGAATCCGTGGGTCGGTGCTGTCCTTGTATGTATCAATGGCGCAGTGCACGAAGGTGCCACGCAATCCCCCGGCAATGCGCACGCTGAGATTGTTGCGCTGAAGTCTGCTGCCCTCGCTGGGGACTCAACCGTCGGAGCAACGCTCTACACAACTCTTGAGCCCTGCTCCCACACTGGTCGCACTGGTCCTTGTACCGAGGCAATCATTGCTGCAGGCATTACGCATGTTGTGTCGGCCATTGCTGATCCAGATTCCAAAGTTGCAGGCACTGGCTTTGAGTCTTTACGTGCTGCAGGCATCGAAGTAACCGAAGGAGTGTGCGCTGACGAAGTTGCGCAACAACTTTCTCCCTACCTTCACCACCGTCGCACTGGTCGTCCATATGTGATGTTGAAGATGGCAACAACACTTGATGCACGCACATCTATTCCAAACGGCCCGCGCTGGCTGACTGGCGACATTGCTCGCACGCGTGTTCATCAGTTGCGCGCACAGAGCGATGCAATTGTCGTGGGAGCCGGAACAATTCGAAACGACGACCCCGAGTTAACCGTGCGCCACGTTGATGGCCCATCACCTCGCCGCATCGTGCTGACTCAGCATGCTGTGGATGCATCGGCGAAAATCAATCCGTGCACCGTCTGGTCCGATGACCTTGAATCGTTATTGGATTCATTGGGTAGCGAAGGCGTTCTTCAATTGATGGTGGAAGGTGGGCCAAGTGTTGCCACGTCTTTCCATAATCAAGGCCTCATCAACCAATATGTATTTCATGTAGCGCCCGTTCTTTCGGGCAGCGCTGATGCACCGGGCGTCTTCATCGGAGACGTTCAACAAGAGCTCTCACATTGTGCAGTCATCTCGACTACCGCACTTGGTGACGATGTGGAAATCGTTTTACAACCCCTTACAGAGAAAGTTGGAGCATCATGAGCGAATCAGGTCTTGATCCAATCGAAGATGTCATTGCTGCAATGGCGCGCGGAGAAATCGTTGTCATGGTTGATGACGAAGACCGTGAGAATGAAGGCGACTTCATCATGGCTGCAGAGCATGCGACTGCTGAGAAGCTTGCGTTCATCGTGCGCTACTCCACTGGCGTTATTTGTGTTCCACTAACGGGCGAACGCTGCGAAGAACTGCGATTGCCACTCATGGTTGAGCAAAACACAGAAAGCCAGCGCACTGCATACACCGTCACTGTTGACCTCATTGAAGGAACCACCACGGGCATCAGCGCAGCAGATCGTGCAGCGACTTCTCGCGCCATCGCCAACCGCGATATTGATTTCAAAGCATTTGCTCGCCCAGGACACATCTTCCCATTGCGTGCGCGCACAGGTGGTGTGTTGAAGCGTGCGGGCCACACGGAAGCTGCAGTTGACCTTGCACGTCTTGCTGGTTGTGAACCAGTAGGTGTTATCTGCGAGATCCAGAACGACGACGGCACCATGATGCGTTTGCCAGACCTTCGCAAGTTCTGCAAGGAACATGGTTTGCTGTTGTCCTCAATTGAACAATTGATTGAGTACCGCCGCCACAATGAACGACTTGTAGAGCGCATGGGTGAAGCAACAGTGCCTACTGAATACGGCACGTTCAATTGCGTGGCATACCGCAGCACCATTGATGGCATAGAACACCTTGCTTTCGTCAAGGGTGATGTCACAACATCCGAACCAGTTCTCGTGCGCGTGCACAGCGAATGCCTCACGGGCGACGTGTTCAGTTCTCGCCGTTGCGATTGTGGACCACAGTTGGCAGCTGCAATGAGCATCGTTGACAACGCTGGCAGCGGCGTCATTGTGTACCTTCGCGGTCACGAAGGACGCGGCATCGGAATCGGCCATAAGATCCGCGCTTATTCCTTGCAAGACCAGGGTCGCGACACCGTTGACGCCAACACCGAACTTGGCCTACCCGTTGATAGCCGTGAATACGGAATCGGCGCACAGATCCTCGCTGACCTTGGTGTGCGCGATATTCGCCTCATGACCAACAACCCAGCCAAGTACGGCGGTTTGGGTGGCTACGGACTCAGTGTTGTGGAACGTGTTCCGTTGAACACCATTCCCACACCAGAGAACGAGGGCTACCTTCGCACCAAGCGTGAGCGCATGGGGCACCTGATTGATTTGAACGACGGAAAAGGAACAACAAAATGACACGTGCAGGATCAAGTAGCGCAATTCCCGAGCTCGATGGCAAGGGACTTCGTATCGCCATCATTGGCGCACGATTCAATGACCACATCGTGACCAACCTGCGTGATGGCGCATTGCGGGGTCTTGAGCGTCTCGGTGTTGCCGATAGCGACATCATGGAGTCGTGGGTGCCAGGTGCATTTGAACTTCCGCTCGCTGCAAAGGTGCTTGCACAGACTGGAAAGGTCGATGCAATCATTTGTCTCGGTACTGTCATCAAGGGCGACACACCACACTTCGACTACGTGTGTGGTGAAGCAGCGCGTGGCATCCAGGACGCACAAATGTCCACCGGTGTTCCTGTGATGTTTGGTGTCCTCACTGTGAATACAGAACAGCAAGCGATTGATCGCAGCGGACCTGGCATTGACAACAAGGGCGATGAAGCTGCCGTTGGTGCAGTAGAAATGGCCCTGCTCGTGAAGTGTCTCACCGCATAATTAGAAAAAGCGATGCCGTGCGGAAGAAGTCCCGCACACTTGGCCATGTACAGGAGGTGTGCATGGCCATTCTTTGCACTCTGATCGCCACCGCGTGTTTGTCGGTGTCCGCTTCCCCCACTCCACCTGCGCACGTAGTTGCCAAATCACTTGTCTTCAACAAGTCACTGAAAGCTTTCATTGCAACAGCAGACAACAACTCTCGCGACAAGCGTCTTGACTGGTCGAGCGATGGGTGTTCAGCACCCGTCATCGGAAGTACCGGGCGTACGTTCAACTTCTACAACGCATGTCGGCGTCACGATTTCGCCTACCGCAACTTTTCACGCCTCGATAAGGGAAAGTGGTGGAGCGAAGCCTTGAGGGCGCGTGTTGATGCAGTCTTCAAGAAAGACATGGCTCTTGATTGCGCCGCGCGAAGCCTGGTGGACAAAAAATCCTGCATGGCATGGATGAGTATTTTCTACGAAGCCGTTCGTGCATACGCCGGCAAGTAACTACACGGCAACTACGTCGATGAGTTGACGCAAGATGCGTCCGGTGGCGCCCCATACGGTTTCATCATCTAATTCAAAGAAATGAATATTGATGTCGCCCTGTGGGCGTGCCCACCACTCATTGCGATACGTATCTTCACGCGCTAGTTCGTGCAACGGTGTCACCATCACACGGGCCACTTCTTGGTCCTGCAGAACGAATTGCGGCATTCCCTCAACACGAGCCACCACAGGAATAATCAAACTGTTGCTGACAAATGTTGTGAGCGGATCAAGTTCACCAATGATGTGAACAGAGTTGGGGTCAAGGCCAATCTCTTCATGTGCTTCACGAACTGCTGCTTCGTGAATGGTTTCTGATTCTTCGACTCGACCACCAGGAAACGAAATCTGTCCGGGGTGATTACGAAGATGATCTGTACGACGCGTCAAGATGACAGAAGGACCGTTGGGCTGCTGCACAAGTGCCACGAGCACTGCCGAGACTCGCGCTGTCGCCACCCATTCCTGAGACATTTCTGAACTGTCTTCGTTGCGGTTGACAACATGAGAAGACAACGATGCAAGAACATGCGACATGTCGTGCAACATTGCACGATCGTGTGCGAACCACGAAGGTGCTTCGCCTTCGCGCCACTGAGAAGGACGCGGGATGACTTGATCACCTCCGCGTCGACGATTCACTGAGCAGTGGGCGTCCAGCCCGATGCCTTCAGTTCAGCAAGAATCTCTGCCAGTCCTGCGGTCTTCAAGTTGGCGAGAACACGGCCAGGCATTTCTTCGCCCTTTTCCCATGCTTCCCATGCGGAAATCAATTTGTTGAGATCTGGTGCTGGTCGTTCAAAAGCCATGACCGAAGCGTACCGAGACGAAGCCCTCTGCACCCGCGAGACCGATCAACATTGCACGAGTAGAGACGTCAAGATCAATGACAATTGCCGCAATCACAGCAGATACTGCGATTGCCACACCAATGACCTGATGCGTACGTCCATTAGTAAGTCGGAATGCAGAAAGCGATGCCTTCACTGTTGCTGCATTCGCAATCACCACTGCGGAGAACACTGCAGGAATTAGTGGGGTGCTGGACTTCGCCGCGACGCTTGCAAGTGCGAATCCGATGCCGTATTCGATGATCTGCGTCAACCACAAACGCCTCACCACGATGTCTGCAACCTTTTCCTTGCCCATGGTTCAACCGTAGGCGGAAATGATTAATGGCCCAGACCATACGGTCCGGGCCATTAACGGGAGGCTCTATGTACAACCGACCAACGCCGGCTGTTATTCCCAGGGTTTGATTTACATCATCCCCATGCCACCAGGCATGCCGCCGCCCATGCCAGCACCGGCGCCGCCGGCTCCTGGCTTGTCGGCAACAAGGCACTCAGTGGTGAGAACCAAAGCTGCAATGGATGCTGCGTTCTGAAGCGCTGCACGTGTGACCTTTGCAGGGTCGATGATGCCAGCAGCAACGAGGTCGACGTATTCGCCGGTCGCTGCGTTGAGGCCCATGCCACCCTTTTCGGACTCCACACGCTGCACCACAACGGAGCCTTCAAGGCCAGCGTTGTCTGCAATGTGCTTCGCAGGTGCGATGAGTGCGTCATACACAGTGCGTGCGCCAGTTGCTTCGTCACCGGTGAGTGACTCAACAACCTTGAGAACTGCAGGACGGCTACGCAAGAGAGCAGTACCGCCACCGGCGACAACGCCTTCTTCGATAGCTGCGCGAGTTGCCGAGATGGCGTCCTCGATGCGGTGCTTCTTTTCCTTGAGTTCAACTTCAGTCGCTGCGCCCACCTTGATGAGTGCAACGCCACCGGCGAGCTTTGCAAGACGCTCTTGGAGCTTCTCGCGATCCCAATCAGAATCGGTGTTGTCGATTTCGGTCTTGATCTGGCTGATACGGCCATTGACTTCGTCCTTGTCGCCAGCACCATCGACGATTGTTGTTTCGTCCTTAGTGATGATGACGCGCTTTGCACGACCGAGAAGGTCGAGCGTGACGTTCTCAAGCTTGAGACCAACTTCTTCGCTGATGACCTGGCCACCAGTAAGAACAGCCATGTCTTGCAACATTGCCTTACGACGATCGCCAAAGCCTGGAGCCTTCACTGCTGTGGAGTTGAAAGTTCCGCGGATCTTGTTCACCACGAGAGTTGCAAGCGCTTCGCCCTCAACATCTTCAGCGATGATGAGAAGTGGACGGCCTGTCTTCATGACGGACTCGAGTGCTGGAAGAAGTGCCTGCACCGAAGAAATCTTCGATGAGTAGAACAAGATGTATGGCTCATCGATGATGGCCTCTTGACGCTCTTGATCTGTCACGAAGTATGGAGACAAGTAGCCCTTGTCGAACTGCATTCCTTCAGTGAAATCAAGGTCAATACCGAAGGTATTGCTTTCTTCAACTGTCACAACACCGTCTTTGCCGACCTTGTCGATTGCGTCTGCAATGACCTTGCCGATGCTTGCATCTGCAGCAGAAATTGTTGCAACGCTTGCAATGTCGCTCTTGTCATCAACTTCTTTTGCTTGGCCCTTGATGGACTCAACAGCAGCTGCAACAGCCTTTTCGATACCGCGCTTCAAACCCATTGGGTTTGCACCGGCTGCGACGTTGCGCATGCCCTGGTGAACGATTGCCTGTGCGAGCACAGTTGCTGTTGTGGTGCCGTCACCTGCGACGTCATTTGTCTTGGTGGCGACTTCCTTCACGAGCTGTGCGCCCATGTTCTCGAATGGATCGTCGAGTTCGACTTCCTTCGCGATGGAAACACCGTCATTGGTGATTGTTGGTGCGCCGAACTTCTTGTCGAGAACGACATTGCGTCCCTTTGGTCCGAGCGTTACTTTCACCGCATCGGCAAGCTTGTTAACGCCTGCCTCGAGAGCGCGACGCGCCTCATCATTGAACTTCAATTGCTTTGCCATGTTGAGACCTACTTGGTAACAACTGCAAGAACGTCACGGCTGGTGAGGATCAAGAGATCCTGTCCGCCATGAGAGATTTCGGTGCCGCCGTACTTGCTGTACAAAACGACGTCGCCGACTTTGATGTCAAGTGCGAAGTGCTGACCTTCGTCATCGCTCCAGCGGCCAGGGCCAACTGCAAGAACGGTGCCCTGCTGTGGCTTTTCCTTTGCGGTGTCGGGGATGACGAGACCCGATGCAGTGGTCTGCTCGGCTTCGCTGGGCTGAACGACAATGCGGTCGTCGAGTGGCTTCAGGTTCATGGTTTCCTCCGATGAATCAACATTTCGAAAATGAACTCCGCACTGGCGAACCAGTTCGGCGTTAGCACTCAGGGAGTGCGACTGCTAATGATACGGACGGGGCGGGCGCCTAGCAACCGAGACCGAGAAGCTGGGCCGTTTCCCGCAGGGGAAGCCCGATGATGTTGCTCATGGACCCCCGTGTGGACTGCACCAGGGTGCCCCCCAAGCCCTGGATGGCATAAGAACCGGCTTTCCCCTGCCATTCCCCAGTACCCATGTACCAGTCCAGCAGCGCGTCCGTGACGGGTTCGAAGGTGACCATGGAAGTCACGACAAGGGCCTGAGCGGACGTTGGTCCGATGACGGCTACTCCGGTGTGGACGCGATGGGTCCGGGCGCTCAACAGCTTCAGCATGCGCCGAGCATCAGCTTCGTCTTCGGGCTGGCCAAAGATGACCCCATCCAGATCCACCGTGGTGTCGGCGCCAAGAACCAAAGCGTCCATGGCAAGGCGTTCTTGCACAGCGCGTGCTTTGGATTCTGCGAGACGTATTACGTACTCCGCGGGTTGCTCCCCTGCGTGCGGTGTTTCATCGATGTCTGCAGGTACTACTTCTGCAGTGACGCCCAATTGTGCGATGAGATCAATGCGTCGTGGCGAACGAGATGCCAACACGACACGCAACTGCTCGTGATCAGCCACCGCTGACGGCCGTCTCATGTGCATCGTCGGGCAATGTCATGTCGTCACGGTTTTCCAAGTAGCCCTCTGGAAGAACAACTTTGATCGGGCCGTTCGTATGGCCACGAGCAATACGTTCACCACCAGGAACCAACTGCATCGAATGATCAATGCGCGCGGCAATCTGTTGCAGGTCTTCGAACGATGCAATCGTTGCGAAAGCACGACGCACTTCAGAACCAACGGGATAACCCGTGAGATACCAACCGCAGTGCTTGCGGAAATTACGGATGCCGAATTCAGGTCCCATGATGCTCATCAGACCTTGTGCATGTTCCAACATCACATCAAGGACAAAACCGAGAGTGGGAGATTGTTGAATCTCTTTGCCAGAGAACGCGTCAACAAGGTCTCGGAACAGCCACGGCTTTCCTAAACAACCTCGACCAACAACAACGCCATCGCATCCAGTTTCATTCATCATGCGAACTGCATCGGATGCTTCCCAAATATCACCATTGCCAAGAACCGGGATGCTGGTGACTGCTTGCTTGAGTTCTGCGATGTATTCCCAATGCGCGGTGCCGCCGTAGTGCTGTTCTGCAGTACGTGCGTGTAGCGCAATCATCGCAATGCCTTCTTCTTCAGCGGCCTTGCCGGTGTCGAGGAATGTCACGATGTCGTCGTTGATGCCAATGCGGAACTTGCATGTAATGGGCACGCCATATGGTTCAGCAGCTTGCACAGCAGCACGCATGATGGCGCGAGTGAGATTGCGTTTTACGGGAACAGCAGCACCGCCACCTTTGCGCGTCACTTTGTTCGCAGGACAACCGAAGTTCATGTCAATGTGATCAGCGATGTCTTGTTCACACAATGCACGCACTGCTCGACCAACGAAATCAGGGTCACTGCCGTAGATCTGCAGACTGCGGAAATCTTCATCAGGACCGAATGCGACCATTTTCTTGGTCTTTTCATTGCCATGGACCAACGCTGCAGCCATCACCATCTCGCTGACGTAAATCAGACCTGGACCAAACTGGCGACATTGCGCACGAAACGGAATGTTGGTGACACCGGCCATTGGCGCCAACACGACCGGAATCGGAAACTCACGACCGCGAAGAACTAAAGGCATGCGAGTCATCGGGGCACCTCTGCCAACTTCAAGTTGGGATACGCGCCACAATCAAGATCACGGGGGCCGTCAGACTTCAAGCGATGCCATGCGGCAGCTGCGATCATTGCTGCATTGTCTGTGCACATTGCACGACTAGGTAATGCCACTTTGAATCCTGCTTCTCCACCACGACGTGTCATCTCCGAACGAAGGAAAGAGTTGGCGGACACTCCTCCACCCAACACGATTCCTTTGGCGCCCACCTGTTGCGCAGCCTTGATTGTCTTTGCGCACAACACATCAACAACTGCCGCTTGGAATGAAGCAGCGATATCGACATTCGACATCTCAGGGTTACGACGTACATGGTTAATCACCGAGGTCTTTAAACCACTAAAGGACACATCAAGACCGTCATTCATCATTGCGCGAGGGAATTCGACAGCATGAGGATTGCCATCCGCAGAGATTCGATCAATCACTGGCCCACCGGGATAACCAAGGTTGAGATAACGCGCAACCTTGTCATATGCCTCACCCGCGGCATCATCGATGGTGCGACCGAGAACGGTGTAGTCGCCATGGCCCTTCATGTGAATGATCATGGTGTGCCCACCCGACACCAAAAGAACCACGAGCGGGAACTCAAGAGACGGATCATCAAGAAGCCCTGCATACAAGTGAGCTTCTAAATGGTTCACGCCGATGAATGGCTTGTCCCACACCAGAGCAAGTGACTTTGCAGCAGAAACACCTACTAACAACGCACCGATCAGACCTGGCCCCGCAGTTGCAGCGACGGCATCAATGCGAGTGGGTAATACTCCCGCTTCAGCAATCGCCGCATCAATGACAGGGACAATTGATTCCAAATGTGCACGGCTGGCTACTTCAGGCACTACGCCACCAAAACGCGCATGAATATCGATCTGGCTGGACACGATGGACGACAGCACATCGTTGCCACCCATCACCACCGATGCTGCGGTTTCATCACAACTGGTTTCGATTGCAAGCACAACCGTTGATTCATTCACTGCAAAACTCATGAGCGCCTCGATTCAATCAAATGGATGCGCTCCATGAATTCTGGTGTATCCACGCCATGTGCCCACATGATGATCGCATCATCAGTGTTCTCGTAATACTTTTTCCGCACACCGGCGGGCACGAAACCAAAGCGTCGATACAAGTTCTGTGCAGCAGCGTTCGTATGACGTACTTCAAGCGTCATCGCTGTGCATCCACGGTCGTGCGCCAATATGGCAAGGTCGAGCATCATCTCCGTTGCGACGCCGCGACCTTGCCATGCCGGGTCCACCGCAATATTCGTGACATGAGCATCATCACCCGAGAACATCAAGCCGGCATATCCCACCATCGTGTCGCCCACATAGGACACGAGGTAATACCGAGAGCCAGCACGCATCTGCTGTAGTTCACTCACAAACGTGCGATGTGTCCAAGGACGTGGATAGATCTGCTCCTCGATATCCATGACACGACGCAGATGACGACGACGCATGGTTTCCGTGGTGAGTGCATCAATGGCACGTTCGCGCATGAAACTCATTTGTTTCCCTCGCGTGTCTTCCAATTGATTTCTGCATCAGGTGCACGCAAGTACATCGGCTGCAACTCTGCAGCAGACACCGTGTCGTCGGCCAACACCCGATGACCGCCCAGAGTTACGACGGCAGCAGCAGATGGGAACATTGCGTCGCGACCAATCACTTGCGCCCAAGGAGATGATTCAAATAGTTCGGCATGTCGATCGAAACCAGAACCGACACACACCATGTCTTCGGCACGGTCAGCAAGGTGAATTGCCAAGTCTTCTGGCGGTGTCACCACAGGTTCACTTAATCGTTGCGGCTCCATGCCAACACCGCGCATGCGATACAACGCCCAGTACACCTCACCACGACGTGCATCAAGTGCAGCAGCAACGGTGACGTCGCTCATGTCGGCGTTCATTGCCAATGCATCAAGACTGCAGATGGGAACAATGGGCAATTCCAGAGCCCATGCCATCGACTGTGCCGTCGCCATTCCCACGCGCATCCCAGTGAAGAGACCAGGGCCAACATCAACTGCAATCGCAGAGAGATCAGTCATCTCCACACCGGCCTGTTGCATTGCAAACCGAATCATGGGTGTCAGTGACTCTGCATGTCGCCGATCACTAGCCACCATCGTGTGAGCACGAATACCCCGGTGATCTCCAAGCGCAACACCAACATGTTCGACGGCAGTTTCGATTCCCAGAATCATTGGGTGCTCCACGGACGAAGAGATTCACGAAGTTTGTCCCAACGGGAATCCCATCCATGACCGTCTACAGAGATAGTGATTTCACGCGCGTCATCATCATTGTCATCGTGGCGAAGTTCAATTGTGAGAGCGTCACCAATCACTTCGGATGCGACATCACCCCACTCGATCAGAGCGATGGCACCGAGATCTACTTGTTCGCGCAAGCCAAGATCTGCGACCTCTCCCAAACTATTGAGGCGATAGAGATCTGCATGCAAAACAGGGATACGTCCGCTGTTATACGAATGCACCAGCGTGAACGTGGGGGATGACACCTGGTCGTCCTCACTCACGCCAAGCGCACGCGTAAATCCAACCGTGAAGGCAGTCTTTCCTGCGCCCATTTCTCCGGCAAGAACGATGACATCGCGCGGGCGCACTATTGCTGCGATAGCTCCAGCAATGGCGTGCGTGTCGGAGACGGAACGTGACTGCAGATCAATCACTGATATCTCCGAAATACACGCGCTCCGATTCCACACACAATTTCGTATCCGATCGTGCCCAAGGCATCGGCCCAGGCATCCGCGGTCACCGCATGTTCACCTTGACGACCAATGAGAACAACTTCATCGCCAACGGTGACATCGAAATCATTTCCGCAATCCAACATCAATTGGTCCATGGTGATGGTGCCCGCAAATGAGCGTGGCTCACCGTTGACCAACACTTGAATAGTGGTGCTTGTTAACGCACGAGGAACGCCATCGGCATACCCAATGGGAACCGTTGCAATCAGCGATTCAGAGTCAAGAGGACGACGCAGTCCATACGACACAGCCTCCCCTGCCTTCACTAAACGCACAGCAGAGACGCGACCCTTCAATGACATCGCAGGGATGAGACCTTCACACAGTTCAGCAACGCCAGGACCAGGACGAAGGCCATACATTGCGATTCCGAGGCGCACCATGTTGAAACGTGCATTGGGGTTTGCCAATGCGGCCGCACTATTCGCAGCGTGCACCATTGGTGGGTTCATGCCGCGCTCCGCAAACTTTGCAATGACATCATTAAACAGACTCAACTGCTTTTCATTTGCAGGATGCGATGGATCATCTGCAACCGCAAAATGCGTATAGATACCTTCAATTTCTAAAGTACCGAACGACTGCACATAGCTTGCAAGGTTGAGTGCTTCATTCGGCGCAACACCGACGCGATGCATGCCGGTGTCAACCTTGAGATGGACTCCCACTGTTCGTTCAGCCTTTGCTGCAGCCTGCGCAATCGTTGCTGCGCCACGCGTGCTCGCAATGGTGGGGGTCAGGCCATACCCGACAATGAACTCCGACATCTCTGCAGGTTGCTCACTGAGAATCAGAATCGGTGCGGTGATACCAGCGCGACGCAGTGCCACGCCTTCGTCTGCAATCGCCACGCAGAGACCTGTCGCACCCGCAGCAAGCGCAGCCTGCGCAACAGGAACAGCACCATGTCCGTAGCCATTTGCTTTCACTACTGCCCAAATCTGTGCAGGAGCAATTCGTTGAGCGATAATTGCAACGTTGTGCTGAATAAGTCCCGTGTGCACTTCTGACCATGCCCAGCGTCCAGAGAAATCAACGGACATGTTCTGCTACCTCTGTAAGTACATCTGAAATCATTGCAACAACATCACGAGCGATGGTGCCTTCGTTTGCGCACGATGACCCCGCCATGCCATGCACATGGGCTGCGGCTGCGGCTGCTTCATGAGCGGAAAGACCTCGTGCAAGAAACGCACCGATAATGCCCGACAACACATCGCCGCTTCCCGCGGTCGCCAGGCGTTCATCACCGGCCACGACTAAGTACACAGCTCCATCCACATCAGCAATCACTGTGGTGGGGCCTTTGCGGAGAATCGTGCACCCCGTACGCGCAGCAAGTTCACGCGTTGCAGCAATGCGGTCTGTGTTCGCAACGTCGCCGCCCAGCGCAGCAAACTCACCATCATGCGGCGTGAGCACCGTTTGCGCTGTTCGTGCAGTCAAAACGGAATGGCCTGCTCGTGGATCCACCGATGCGCCAATGCCGTCGCCATCAATCACAGCTGGCACATCACATGCAGACAACACAGCGCGCACTTCGACTCCGATGTCATCACCACGGCCTAAGCCAGGACCAATCACCATCGATGCGAAACGATGAATGTCGGAAGCAATATCTTGTGCCCAACCTTCTGCTGGCAAAGGGCGACCAACAACTTCTGTTGGTGGTGTGACCGCAAGGGCATCACCACGCCACGACAGATGCACCATTCCTGCACCTGCACGCATTGCAGCAGCGCTGACGAGTGACGCTGCTCCACCCATTCCGGTGCTTCCGGCCACAACACGCACAGCGTGATCCCATTTATGCGCAAGACGATCTCGTGGCGGCAACCATGTTGCAACATCAGAAGATTCAACGAGATACGTACTCACATCGTCGAGCGGGTCAATGCCAACGTCAACGATGTCAATCTCACCGCAGAGTGATGGACCGTCACCAAACAACATGCCGGTCTTCACGGCCGCAAAAGTGACAGTGCGATCAGCGACAAGCACGCCGCCTTCGACAGTTCCATCCAACGCGTTCAAACCACTGGGGATGTCCACCGCAAGAACGGGAACATCAAGAACAAACGGTGGCGACCATGTGCCGCGAAAACCAATGCCATACGCCGCATCAATCACAAGATCTGTCACACGAGAATCAACAAGCTGACCAGCGGCTTCAACAGCATCAATGATCTGAACGTTCGCGCCCCATTCGGTGAGCCACTCGGCAGCAACCCGCCCATCATCACCGTTGTGTCCTTTGCCGGCGATGACGAGGACGCGACGGCCGTATGTGCCGCCCAACATCGTTCGCGCGACTCGAGCCACTGCATGACCCGCACGCTTGATAAAGACATCGCCTCCACCGACGCCTGAGAGAGCGGCATCATCTGCAGCACGCATCTGCTCTGGGGTGAGGACAGGAATCACCCTGTAAGCGTATGAGCGGAAAGGCCCTAGAGGGCGGCTACAACGGCCATCGCGACCGTGTCGGTATGGGTGATGGACACATGCCACCCGCCCACACCTTGCGAAATGGCTAGTTGTTGAGCCCGACCCGTGACTTGAAGACCAGGCGCACCTGACGGAAGCTTCTCCACCGAGACATCATGGAAATCAAAAGCGCCAAGGCCAACACCTAAAGCCTTCATCGTCGCCTCACGGACAGCGAATCGAGCTGCAAGCGACGGCGCGTCATCAGACCGTTCTGCCAATGACGCCAATTCGTCTGCAGTGAATAGTCGAGCCCGAAGGTTCGGGCGACGCACCAAAAGATCTCGAAACCTCGCGATATCGACGGCATCAATTCCAATCCCGCGCATTGTGCTTACACCTCGGTGCGCCACAAGTTGGCGCTCTCCGACACAGGAAGAATCAACAAGTCCTCAATCGAAACTTCGCCCAAGCGTTCTTCGCGGAAGGACCCTTCTGTTTCTGTCACCCAGTCGACTAGGCGGTCATAGCGACGGTCATATCCCTGCAGCACTTGTCGCACAGCAGCTGGCGCAAGTTGGGTACGGAATAAAACATGCAACAACGTGATTCCGACGGTGACGGAGCCATGCACTTCTGGCACCAAGATGACCGTGCGTGAATCCTTGCGACCACGAGCAACCAAAAGTTCTTGTTCGGCCGCAACACGTCGCTTTGTTCCGACAAGTGAAGGATTCATTTCCACGCGTGATGACAACTCACGGGCTAAGCCACCACGATCGACAATCGAAATTGTCGACGTCGTTGATTTCGGATCACCAGTGACTGCATAGCGAGTAAAACCAAGGACGGATTCCACTGCAGAATCAAGCGCCGCAAGCACCTTCAGAATTTCGTATGGCAAGTTCTCGCGTGGTGCGCCGGCATCGATGACAGCACGGACAAGTGCGCGATCCAACAGCCCTTCTTCGCTACGCGAGATTCCGACAGTCACCGTCTTCGCCTGATGCTTAATTGCATCAATCGGACGTGTGAGTTCATCAATCGCTTTTGTCAACGCATTGATTAAATCTTCCAACAACGATGATGGTGATGCCACTTTGCCTGTTTCACGCTGATATGACTGCAACGGTTGTGGTCCAGTCACAATGCGCAAGAGCGATACAACTTGCACCGCGGTGGATGCTTCAAGATTGCCGTTGTATTGACCCGTCGACAGTGCAGCAAAGAAACTGTTGGCCGTCGTCACAATCTCACGCTCAACACGAAGAAGTGCGCCGTCACCATCACCACCGCGTTCGACAACGTGGTCAATCACTTCGCGCAGAGCTCGCAATGGACGAGCGAGTTCATCAATCGCCAATGCAGCTTCGTATCCAAATAGATGGCCCACCATCGACGAGAGCACGAAGGCAATTGCTGGGTCTGACACCGGAACAGTGATGACCGCTGAGGCTGCATCGAAACGTGTCTCGCCTTCTGTGGCGACCACAATCGGCTCAGCCTTATGCGCCTTGAAGATGGCCACTTCTTTTGCAACGTCTGTCGCTGTGCCATCAGCGAGTCCTGCTGCACAGACCAAAATCATTGGTTCACAAGAAAGGTCGATGTGCTTCTTGTCTTCGGTGACATCACATGAGATGGACTTGTAACACAGCTCTGACAACTTGATGCGCACTTCATTTGCGGCCACCGTGTTTGGACCACTGCCCACAACAGCCCAATAACGACGAGACGGCGCATACTGACGAGCCACCACACCAATCTCGGTTCGCTTCGCTAATACAGCTTCCATTGATGCAGGCATGTGCACCAATGAGTCAAGAATGCGATGCATGCGATCCGCATCAGCAAAGCCAGTTGCGCGAGCTATTGCGCATGACAGGACTGCACCAGCAGCAACCTGGGCATAGAACGCCTTCGTGCTTGCAACACTCATTTCCACGTCTCGGCCATCGCTGGTGTAATACACACCCTGCGCTTTGCTTGCCAGCTCGCTACCGCGACGGTTCACGATTGCCAGTACTGCTGCTCCGCGCGATGCCACAAGGTCAACGGTGCGGTTGGTATCTGTTGTTGTTCCGCTTTGGCTCACTGCAATGACCAACATGTCCGACATGTCCTGGTGCATGCCAAAACCGGATAGCTCAGTTGCTGTTAACGCTTCCACGTGCATTGATGAATCAAGGAGTGAATTCAACACGGGCACCAGAGAGGTACCAGCAACAGCTGCAGTTCCCTGACCAATGATGCGAATGCGGGTGATGCTTCGATTCGCCAAGCGCTCAATGATTGATGCAGGCAAAGTGAAATCGTCAAGGTCGGGAACCAATTTCCCATCAACTTCTGAAGTGCGACCACGAATTGTCTTACGGAAACTACGAGGCGCCTCGCCGAGCTCTTTCAGCAAGAAGTGCGGAGCATCACCGCGATCAATATCGCGTGTTGTTACTTCAGCAATCTGAACATTGCTCTCCGAGAGTGAAATCTCTGTGCCGTCATATGCGTACATCGAAATGCCGGCGAGTGTTCCTGCACCAGCTGCAGAAAGGCGCATGACTTGACCGCGAGAAGATGGTTGATCTGCATGCACGGGAGTTTCACCATCGAGGCGAACATATTGCAATGTTTCTTCCACCGTGCCGTATGGCTCGCTTGCGACGATGAAGCGATCTTCTGCAAGACCGACATACAAACCTTGACCACTACCGTGCAACGCAAGGTAGAAATCCTCTGGTTCATCAGCATTGCTATACCCAATGGCGACGGAACCTTCGAACTGCGTCACCGCATTCAAGAATGCATCCAGTGTTGACATGCCGCTCGCACGACCACGATCAACTAACGCTGGAATCACTTTTGCGTCAGTGGTGATGGGATCTGCAAAACGCAGGCTGTGACGCACCTTCAGTTCGGCGTGGTTGTCCACGTCACCGTTGAGAACAGCAACAGAAACAGCCGAGTTCTCTGTCTCTACTTCTTCACCATTCACAGGGTGTGCATTAGGTTCAGAAATGATTCCGACACTGGCCCAACGAGTGTGACCCAGCACAGACGTGCGAGCGCCTTCAACAGCAAGAACAGTACGCAACAGGTCATCGGATGCGACGGCCTCTCGCATGTGGCGCGTGTTGTCTCCTAGTTCACCAATCTCTGCCGCTGCTTTGTAAACAAACACGATGGTGCTGCCAGAGTGACGCACGCTGCGATTTGTAAACAATGGATCATCACTACGAGCAGCAACAGCTTCTGCAAGAGCGGACGTCATTGTTGCGAATGATGGTGATGAAACAATCACGCTGATGCCAGCGGAATCGCGACCGCGAACTTCCATGCGGTCAATTGCAGAAAGTGATTGCTGAATGCTGAGATATCCGGCAAGAGAAGAAGCAGCGGCCTGTGCGCCAGCGAGCGTATGGACTGCATCGGCGGTGCGCAGGCGATCACGCCGGATTGCCCAAGACGCATCGCGCACGCGCGACAAACGCAATGCCTCCGTATCTAACGTTGCAGTGTCAACGTGTAGCGCATCAATACGAGCTTCTTCAATATTGGCAACAGAGTCAATGACATCGAGTCGTGACTGAATCTCATTGGTGAGCGAGATATTGCCAGCGAGTGTTTGCATACCTGCGTCTCCGCGAAGCATCTGGTCGGCGGCCATCAAGGCGTCCGCAAGGGCCACCATGTCGTTGCCAGCCGCCAGTGCGGCATCTAACAACGAAAGAATCTCAGAGGGCTGCGGAGCAACTCGGGTGCACGGCCGAGGGAGAATTCCGATGATGCCGCACATACGACGAGATTACTGAGTGCCAGAGGCGACTCAGTGAGCGCCCTCCACGGCGCCACCATGTCGTGCAATCACTGCATTTGCGAGAGACAGAGCACTGGACATTGCCAGTGATTCTGATTGGGCTTCCACCATCACGCGCACCAATGGCTCTGTGCCCGATGCACGGACCAATACGCGACCTTCAGCGCCTAAGAATTCTTCCATTGCACGAATTTCATCAGCAAGATCGCTCACGGGGTCAAGCACTCGCTCAGTTGTACGCACGTTGATCAACATCTGGGGGTATGACTGCATCACTGTGACCGCTTGGTCAAGCGATACCTGCGTCCGAGCAAGATTTTCAATGAGAATGAGAGCGGCTAGTAAACCGTCACCGGTAGTTGCCAATGCACGGTGAATGATGTGACCACTTTGCTCACCACCGAGTACGTAGTCATACTCCTCTAGCGCTGACAACACACTGCGATCGCCTACTGGCGTGACGACGACATCAATTCCCAATTCCGCCATCGCACGATGAAAACCGAGGTTTGTCATCACGGTGACTGCGACACCTTTATGGCGAAGCAATCCGCGTTGCGAAAGATCTGCTGCCGCAATTGCCATGAGGTAATCACCATCAACGACAACACCACTACCGGTGACAGCCATGAGACGATCACCATCGCCATCGAATGCAATGCCAATATCTGCGCCTTCAGCAATTACGCGGGACACAAGGCTTGCTGTCGACGTTGCACCACACTTGACGTTGATATTGCGCCCATTCGGCTCGGCATTCATCACAACGATGTCTGCTCCTGTTGTTGCAAACAATGCGGGAGCAGCAACGCTCATCGCGCCATTGGCACAATCAAGAACAATGCGCATGCCTGCAAAACCTGTGCCCACCACGTTCAATCGGTGCTGGATGTATTCATCCACCACATGCGATGCATCATGCACTGTTCCGAGCGCAACTGGAGCTGGCTCTGCAACCAATGCATGCCACTGACGTTCAATTTCAATTTGCTCACTGTCCGACAGTTTGAAACCACCAGATGCAAACACTTTGATGCCGTTATCGGTCCATGGGTTATGCGAAGCGGTGATTGCAATCGCCACCCACTGATGATGTTCTGCAGCAAATGCAATGGCGGGCGTTGGCGCCACGCCCATGCGATGCACAGGGATACCTTCGGCTGCACAACCATCAATGATTGCTTGCTCTAATGCAGGTCCGCTTTCGCGCGTGTCCATGCCAACAACAACAGCCGTTGGTTGAAGGACGCGTGCGACGGCACGTGCGAGGTCGCGCGCAAGAGCAGGAGTGAGCTCGTCGATCGCGACGCCACGGACACCATCGGTACCGAAGTGAAGCATTGTGTGTGTTCCCTAATAAGTCGTGCGGAGCACGACGCGCCGGAAGATCAGCGCTTGGTGAACTGAGGAGCCTTACGGGCCTTCTTGAGACCGTACTTCTTGCTTTCCTTGCGACGTGCGTCGCGAGTAAGCAAGCCAGCCTTCTTCAAAGCAGGACGTGTCTCTGGATCAATCTCAATGAGTGAACGCGCGATCGCCATGCGCAATGCACCGGCCTGACCATTCACGCCACCACCGAAGATGTTTGCGTTGACGTCGAATGACTGCTCGCGCTCGATGACGCGAAGTGCTTCTGTAACAACCATGCGCTGTGTTGCAGTGGTGAAGTAAGCCTCGATTGGCTTGCCATTAACAACGATCTTTCCGCTGCCGTTACGAACAACAGCGCGTGCAACAGCTTCCTTGCGACGACCTGTTGTCTGGGTGAGAGGTGCGTTAGCCACGATGACTCCTAATTAGATCAGCGTGCCTTGGCGGCGCTGAGATCGAGAACGACTGGGGACTGTGCAGCATGAGGATGCTCTGCACCTGGGTAAACCTTGAGCTTCTTTACCATCTGGCGACCAAGTGGTCCCTTTGGCAACATGCCTGCAACTGAACGTGCAATTGCATCAGCTGGCTTGCGATCAAGAAGGTTCTGGTATGTCTCGCTCTTGAGACCACCTGGGTAACCGGAGTAGGTGTACACCATGTTCTTCTCTGACTTGCCAGAGGTCATCACGATCTTTGATGCGTTGATGATGATGACATGGTCGCCCATGTCCATGTGAGGTGCGAACACTGGCTTGTGCTTGCCACGCAAGATGCGCGCAACTTCTGTGCAGAGACGGCCGAGTACGAGGCCTTCAGCGTCGACAATGTGCCAGGCGCGCTGGATCTCGCTTGCTTTTGGTGAATATGTACGCATGAGACTTCCTTAGTGGGGGCCCACATGGACCGCCGGAACCCCGAAATGGGGGCTTGGTAAGGATAGGGGCGTATCTACCCCTGCAACAACCGCAGAAGTGCCCCGATTTATGGGTGGAGCCGGGTGCCCTCGTAGCCCACGTCCCACAGCACCAAACCGTGAGGCGGTGCCACCATTGACCCGTGGGAGCGGTCCTTTGCCCGCATGACTGCCAGGGTGTCGCTGGGCGGGCGCTTGCCAAGGCCAACGTCCACCAAGAACCCCACAATGCCCCGGACCATCTGGTGGCAAAAGGCGTTGGCACGGATCTCGAAATAGAGGTGCCCCTCCCCCTCGTCCACCCACTTGGCGTCCAGGACATAGCGCATCATCGACTTTGGTTCGTCTGTGCCAGGGATAGGTGCCCGCTTACAAAATGCGCCGAAGTCGAGGTGCCCGATGAGTGCATCACTCGCAAGGTTCATCAACGGAATGGAGAGCGGTCGATAGATGTGCCACGCACGATCAAGCAACAATGGATCAGGTGCATCAGCGTTGTACACGAAGTATCGATAGCGACGCCACGTTGCGTTGTACCGCGCATCAAAGTCATCTTGTGTCCACTGCACATCACTGACAGATATGTGCGGTTTTACTAGCGAATTGATACTGCGCATGAAAGATGGAAGATGTGTCTCAGCTGGCAAATCGAGAGAAATAATTTGACCGCGCGAATGCACACCTGCATCGGTGCGACCTGCAGTGCTAAATGAAATCGGAATGCGCAGCACTGTTTGCATTGCATTCACGAGAACATCTTCGATGGCTTCTGTTTCACCGTTTGATGCAAAGCCGTGAAAGAAACCGCCATGGTACGCCACACGCAAACGAGCCCGCCTAGTGGCGGGCTCGTGCGTTTCGTTATTGACCGGTTCCATGACCGGGTGTCACTCAGACCAGTTCGATGCGCGCCATTGGCGCAGCGTCACCCTGGCGTGTTCCGAGCTTCAAGATGCGGGTGTATCCACCGTTGCGTGCCATGTACTTTGGTGCAACTTCGTTGACCAACTTGGCTGTCATTTCCTTGTCACCGAGGTAACCCTGGATCTGACGAATGCGGTGAACGCGCAATGGGCTGTCTTCCTGAGCCTTCTTGGCCTTGGTGATCAGCTTCTCGGCGATAGGGCGAAGAGCCTTTGCCTTTGCTTCTGTTGTGGTGATGCCTTCAGCTGCGAACAGTGAAGCTGCCATGTTTGCCATGAGCAGGCGCTGGTGCGCTGCACTACCGCCAAAGCGGGGGGCGCGACGTGGTGTTGCCATTGTGATGCTCCTTAGATTCCGGTCTTACGCGCGCAGTGAGAGACCGCGCTCGTCGAGCTTCTGAATGATCTCGTCGAGGCTCTTCTGGCCGAAGTTTGTGATGTTGAGAAGGTCGTCGGTGCTCTTGAGGAGCAACTCGCCGATGGTGTTGATTTGACCGCGCTTGAGGCAGTTACGTGGACGCTCGCTGAGGTCGAGGTCTTCGATAGGAAGATCAAGGTCAGGCACGCCAACGTTTGCACCGATTGGCTCGGAAAGCTCAAGTGCTTGTGGCTCTTCGGACAATGTTGCGATGAGGTCAACAAGCGAACGCAATGTTGCTGCAGCTGATGCAAGCGACTCACGTGGCGAGATGGAACCATCGGTTTCGATGTCGACGATGAGCTTGTCGTAGTTGGTGCTCTGTGCAACGCGTGTTGGTTCAACATCGAAGTTGACACGGCGCACTGGCGAGAAGATTGCATCGATGGGGATAACACCAATGACGCGGCTCTCTGCATCACGCTCTGTTGAGAGGTAACCACGACCGCGCTCGATGGTGATGTCGAGACCAAGTGAAGAACCTGCGTTCAACGTTGCAAGGTGCAGCGATGGGTTGAGGATTTGCACGTCTGCGGTTGTCTGAATGTCACCAGCGGTGAACGTTGCAGGACCGGAGATGTCAACGCGAAGAACAACTGGCTCGTCGTTCTGCGACACAACAACAACGTCCTTCAAGTTCATGATGAACTCGGTGACGTCTTCTGTCATGCCCTTGATGGTGGTGAACTCATGCTCAACGCCGTCGAACTTGACAGTGGTGATTGCTGCACCAGGAATGGACGACAGCAATGTGCGGCGCAACGAGTTACCAATGGTGTGGCCGAAGCCTGGCTCGAGTGGGCCGACAGCAAAACGCTGACGTGTTGGATGATCTTCGCCGATTGCCTCGACGGAAGGACGCTGAATAACAAGCATGATGCTCTCCTCTGGAAAGGCTTTCGATTACTTCGAGTAAAGCTCGACGATGAGCTGCTCGCGGACGGGGATGTCGATGTGCTCGCGCTGTGGGAGATCGCGCACAGTGACTTGCTTTTCTCCACCTTCGAGCCAGCCGACGAGTGAACGATCAAGAGTGTCGATGTTGTGCTGGATCTGAATCATTTCTTTTGCCTTTGGAGACAATGAAATGACATGACCGCGCTTCACGCGGAATGACGCAATGTCAACGCGCTTGCCATCAACGAGGATGAGACCGTGGTTCACGAACTGACGTGCCTGTGGGCGTGTTGAAGCCCAACCTGCACGGAACACAACGTTGTCGAGACGAAGCTCAAGAAGGCGCAAAAGGTTTTCGCCGGTTGGACCTGCGAGACGGTTTGCTTCTTCGTATGTGTTGCGGAACTGACGCTCGAGCACACCGTAGATGTACTTAGCCTTCTGCTTTTCCTGCAACTGAGCGAGGTATTCCGAACCAGCGTTACGACGGCGTGTACGGCCGTGTGCACCTGGTGGGAATGGACGACGATCAAGAGCCTTTGCGCCCTTTTCGTTTTCGAAAATGTTGGTGTTCAAACGGCGCGAGATACGCACCTTTGGTCCTGTATAACGGGCCATGATTAGCTCCTACGACGCTTTGGCTGACGGCAACCATTATGTGGAACGGGGGTGACGTCCTTGATGCCTGATACTTCGATACCCAAGTTCTGGATTGAACGCAATGCAGTGTCGCGACCAGAACCTGGTCCCTTTACATGCACTTCAGCGCGACGGAGACCGTGCTCCATTGCAGCCTTGCCTGCCTTCTCTGCTGCCATCTGTGCGGCGAACGGAGTTGACTTGCGTGAACCCTTGAAACCAACACCACCGGAAGACGCCCATGAAATGACGTTGCCTTCCATGTCGGTGATGGAAACGATTGTGTTGTTGAACGAGCTCTTGATGTGAACCACACCAGAGGTGACGTTCTTGCGCTCGCGCTTGCGTGGACGACGTCCACCTGCTTGTGCCTTGGCCATGGTTCTACCTCACTGCCTTCTTCTTGTTTGCAACGGTCTTCTTGGGTCCCTTACGTGTGCGCGCATTTGTGTGCGTGCGCTGACCACGAACGGGAAGACCCTTGCGATGACGAACACCTTGGAGGCATCCGATTTCGATCTTGCGCTTGATGTCCTGCTGCACATCGCGGCGCAGGTCACCTTCAACAGTGATGTTCTGATCCACCCATGCGCGGATGCGATTGATTTCATCCTCGGTGAGGTCGCGAACGCGAGTGCTCTCGTTGAGTCCAGTTGCAACACAGATCTTC
The DNA here is from genome assembly GCA_041175365.1 of Actinomycetota bacterium. Taxonomy (GTDB): domain Bacteria; phylum Actinomycetota; class Acidimicrobiia; order Acidimicrobiales; family Ilumatobacteraceae; genus UBA2093. The sequence continues at coordinate 25,362 of JBEDFA010000070.1, forward strand.
TGTGCTGTTGAACTTCCAATACCAAAGATGTATGTCAACGAGATCACCAAACGCTTTTCGCGTGGGATGTCGACTCCAGCAATACGTGCCATTTTGTTACGTTTCCTTCGTTGACTTTCTTAGCCCTGGCGCTGCTTGTGCCGGGGGTTTTCGCAGATCACCATCACACGCCCGTGACGACGGATGATCTTGCACTTCTCACAGATTTTTTTGACGCTCGGGCGTACTTTCATTGCGTTCTCACTTGAAGCGGTATGTGATACGACCGCGGGTGAGGTCGTATGGAGTCAGCTCAACCTGAACCTTGTCGCCTGGAAGAATACGGATGTAGTGCATACGCATTTTTCCGGAGATGTGCGCCAACACTTTGTGGCCGTTCTCTAACTCAACACGGAACATTGCGTTCGGTAATGATTCGAGAATCGTGCCTTCCAGCACGATCGCATCTTCCTTTGGCTTGGCCAGGATGGCCTCCTTAAATTGTTGGGACATGTTGCCCCCAATAGCAGAACTGCAATAGGGGCGAGTGGCAATGCTATCGGCGCATTTCCTAAGCACCAAGTGGTACTTAGAGCCTTTGTTCGACCGCCTTGGTGAGGCGGGCAAACACTTCGTCGGGGCTACCCACCCCGTCGATTTGGGCGAGACGGCCAGATTCCCCGTAGAAATCAATGAGGGGCTGGGTCTGGGTCTCGTAGAGATCAAGACGCTTGTTGATGGCGTCAGGGGTGTCGTCGTCGCGCTGGACCACGTCTCCCCCACAGTTGTCGCAGGTCCAGGGGCTGGGCTCGGAGCCGGTGGCCTGGAAGTTGGCGCCACAGTCGCGGCAGACGCGACGGGCGGAAAGACGGGAGAGAACGAGCTCACGAGGCACCACCAGGTCGACGACGACGTCGAGGGGGCTTGCCTTGGTGATGGCATCCAAAGAGACGGCCTGTGCCACGGTGCGGGGGAATCCGTCAAGGATGTACCCACGGTCACGAGCATCATCGGCCTGGATGCGCTCTTCGACGAGACCAATCATGATCTCGTCACCGACGAGGTTGCCTGCATCAATGACGGCCTTGGCCATGCGACCAAGCTCTGTGCCCTCACGAACAGCAGCGCGCAACATGTCTCCGGTGGAGATGTGGGGAACGACAAAGTGACGCGACAAACGCACACACTGTGTGCCCTTGCCCGCACCTTGGCGACCCAAAAGAACTAACCGCGCTCCGGAATTCATCTGACTTATACCTAGCAATCCGCTCCCGAAGGAAGGATCACTTCAAGAAGCCCTCATAGTTGCGGAGCATGAGCTGGCTGTCGATCTGACGCATGAGTTCAAGAGCAACACCTACTGCAATGAGAACAGTTGTGCCAGCGAATGGGAACGACTGAACGTTGCCCACCCACAAGATGATGTACGGAAGAATTGCGATTGTTCCAACAAACACTGCGCCAGGCAATGTGATGCGATTGACGGCACGAGCAAGGTAACGCTCGGTCTGCGGTCCAGGGCGAATACCAGGAATGAAACCACCCTGTTGACGCAACTGATCGGCCTGACGAATCGGGTCGAATGCAATGGAGTTGTAGAAGTAAGCGAACGCGATGATGAGCAAGAAGAACGTGGTGATGTACACCATGTTCTGACTGTTCACCAAGTAGTCATTCACGAATCCTGCGATTGATCCGCGCCAACCTTCAGCACTTCCCAACATGTTGGAAAGAAGAACAGGCAGCAAGAGAACTGATGACGCGAAGATGATGGGAACAACACCGGCTTGGTTCACCTTGAGTGGGATGTACGTGCTTTGTCCGCCAGTCATACGACGACCAACAACACGCTTTGCGAACTGCACCGGAATACGACGCTGACCAAGTTCAACACGAACAACCGCAGCGAGAATGCCCAATGAAACCGCTACTAACAGAGCGAAAACAACAAACTTCTTGCTTTGCAAAATTGAGTAGTAGCTGTACGGAAGTCCAGAAACAATCGAAGCGAAAATCAGAACGGACATTCCGTTTGAAATGCCGCGCTGGCTGATGAGTTCGCCGACCCACATGAGGAACGCAGTACCTGCAACAAGTGTGGGAATGACCAACAACGCGCGTGGCATGAACGGATCAAGCAACACAACATCAGGTGCTTGTGCAGCAGCACCGAAGAATGCGCTGCCATTGCCCTGACCGAAAATGAATGTGAGTCCGGAGCCTTGCAACAATGCAATCGCTACTGCGACATAGCGAGTCCACTGTGTGATCTTGCGCTGACCAACGGCACCCATCTCTTGCCATTCCTGCAATTTAGGAATGACAACGTTGAGTACCTGCATGATGATGCTGGCCGTGATGTACGGCATGATGCCGAGAGCAAAGATGGAGAACGAACCGAATGCTCCACCTGAGAACAGGTTGAGGAATCCGAGTGCGCCCTGCGACTTTGCAGCTTCACGAAGCTGAGCAACAGCGCTGGGGTCAACGCCAGGAACGCGTAATGCAGTACCGAATCGGTACACCATGATCATCAAGAAAGTGAAGAACACCTTCTTGCGCAGATCTTCTACCTTGAAAATGTTTTTCAAGTTCGCGAACACGTGTGACTCCTTGTCCCAGTCGAGCTAGTACAGCGCGACGCGGGTTAGCGGTTGGTGAACTGGTTGCCGTTTGCCGGAGGACGAACCTTGTGCGGCAATGGCAAGATGGTCACGGATCCACCAGCAGCAAGGATTGCCTTTTCGGCGCTCTTTGATACTGCGTGTGCGGAGACCTTGACTGCGACGGAAAGTTCGCCACGGCCAAGAACCTTCACGAGGGTTCCCTTATGAGCGACACCCTTATCAACGAGGATTTGTGGGTTGACTTCGTTCAAGCCCAATTCCTGGAGGGAATCAAGGTTGACGGCGTAGTACTCAACGCGGAAGGGGTTGTTGAATCCCTTGAGCTTTGGCACGCGCTGCTTGAGTGGCATCTGGCCACCTTCGAAACCACGTGCAACCTTGCCGCGTCCGCGGGACTGCTGACCCTTGGTACCACGGCCTGCGGTCTTACCGCCCTTACCGCCTGTACCGCGACCCTTGCGCTTTGCGCGATGGGCACTTCCTGGTGCTGGTGCGAGTTCATCTACGCGCATGATCAGTTGTTCTCCTGTACTTCAATCAAGTGCGGAACGCGAGCAATCATGCCGCGGATTTCCGGACGATCAGGAACGGTGTTGGTGTCGCCAATCTTGCTGAGACCAAGTGCGCGAAGTGTTCCGCGTGTCTTTGGCTTCGAGCCGATCTTTGAACGCTTGAGGGTGACGGTGATTGTCTTCTCAGCCATGATTAGTGAGCCTCTCCAGCTGCGATTGCCTTCTGGCGATCGGTGTATGCCTTGAGCATTCCCTTTGGAACAAATGACTCGGCAGGAATGCCGCGACGCTTTGCAACAACATCGGGACGCTGCAACTGGCGAAGACCTTCGATGGTGGCGCGTGCAACGTTGATTGCATTTGCTGAACCGAGTGACTTTGCAAGCACGTCGTGAATGCCAGCTTCTTCAAGAATGATGCGAGCTGCACCACCGGCGATAACACCAGTACCAGGAGATGCGGGCTTCAAGAGCACGCGACCTGCACCGGAGATACCGAGGATTGGGTGAGTAACGGTGGAACCGGCGAGAGCAACGTCAAACAAGTTGCGCTTTGCTTCTTCAGTTCCCTTTTGGATTGCCAAAGGAACTTCCTTTGCCTTTCCGTAACCAAGACCAACGCGGCCATTGCCGTCACCGACAACAACGAGTGCGGTGAAGGAGAAACGACGTCCACCCTTCACAACCTTTGCAACGCGGTTGATGTGAATGACGCGAGACTCACGAAGTGCGCCTGGCTCTGGTGTCGCGTTTGCGAACGAGTTATTGAAATTGCTCATCAGAATTCCAGTCCTGCTTCACGGGCGGCTTCCGCCGCAGCGGCAACGCGGCCGTGGTAGGCGAAGCCACCGCGGTCGAACACGACCGTGGAGACGCCGGCTGCCTTGGCGCGCTGTGCGATTAATGCACCAACTGCAGTTGCTGCCGACACGGTTGCACCACTGGTGCTACGCATGCTGGTTTCAACAGATGATGCTGCGGCGATTGTGTGGCCGAGATCATCGTCGATGAGCTGCATGTTGAAATGCTTGTTTGTACGGTGAACAGCAAGACGTGGACGTTCTGCTGTGCCGTGGATCTTCTTACGCACGCGACGGTGGCGGCGAAGTCGCGATTCGCGACGGATTCTTGCGATATTTGCCATGGTGAAACCTTTGCTACCGAATCACTTCTTGCCGGTCTTGCCGGCCTTGCGGAGAATGCGCTCGCCTGCATAACGCACGCCCTTGCCCTTGTAAGGCTCTGGCTTGCGGATGCTGCGAATGTTTGCTGCTACTTGACCAACGAGTTCCTTGTCGATTCCCTTAACAATGACGCGAGTCTGTACAGGGATTTCGAAAGTGATTCCGTCTGGTGCAGGAACATTGACTGGGTGCGAGAAACCGAGTGCGAGGCGAAGGTTTGCACCTTGTGCTTCTGCGCGGTAACCAACACCAACAATCTCAAGCTCCTTGGCGAAACCGTCGGTGACGCCAATGACCATGTTGCTGACGAGTGTGCGTGAGAGACCATGCAATGAGCGGTTTTGACGCTCGTCGTTTGGACGCTCAACAAGAAGTGTGGACTCTTCTTTGCGAACAACAATCTCACCAGGAATGGTGCGCGAAAGTGTTCCCTTAGGACCCTTCACGGTGATGTGCTGACCAGAGATCGTGACATCTACACCTGATGGAATTGCGATGGGGGCTTTGCCGATACGTGACATTTCGTTTCCTACTTTCGTCCCGGGATCACCAGACGAAGCAAAGGACTTCGCCGCCGACCTTGCGCTTACGCGCTTCACGGTCGGTCATGAGACCTTGGCTAGTGGACAGAACTGCAACACCAAGGCCGCCCAACACGCGTGGGACTTCCTTTGAGTTGCGATACACACGAAGACCTGGTGTCGAGATACGTGTCAAGCCGCTGATGGTGCGGTGACGATCATTCGAGTACTTCATTTGAACGGTGAGCTGATTGCCTGGACCCTTGGTGGATGGCGCAACTGAAAAATCAGCGATGTAGCCCTCCTTCTTCAGGATTTCAGCCAAAGCAACTTTTTGCTTCGACGATGGCATCACGACAACTTCCTTCAACGCGACGTTGGCGTTGCGGATGCGTGTGAGCATGTCTGCGATTGGATCGGTCATCATTTTTGGTACCTCACCAGCTCGCCTTGGTCACGCCAGGAATTTCACCTGCGTGAGCCATTTCACGGAAACAGACACGGCACAAACCGAACTTGCGGTACACCGAACGAGCACGGCCGCACTTGCGGCAACGTGTGTAAGCGCGAACTTTGAACTTCGGCTTGGCGTTTGCCTTGATAATGAGAGACTTCTTTGCCATTGTCCTCTACCTACTTCTTCTTCTTGCCGCCGCGGACTGGGCCACGGGACTTTGGCTTCTTGCGTGCGGGGGCTCCACCCTCGTTGCCACGCTTGAAGGGAAAACCGAATGCATCGAGAAGGGCACGGCCTTCTGCGTCGCTGCTTGCTGTTGTCACGATGGTGATGTCCATACCCTGAGGAATGTCGATCTTGTCGTAATCAATTTCTGGGAACACTGTCTGCTCTGAAAGACCAAACGTGTAGTTGCCACGGCCGTCCCACGAATGTGCAGGAAGACCACGGAAGTCACGAATACGTGGGATGGCGATTGCCAACAAACGGTCGAAGAACTCCCACATGCGATCGCCACGAAGTGTGACCTTGCAACCAATTGCTTGGTTCTCGCGAAGCTTGAAGCCGGCGATGGAGTCACGTGACTTTGTCACGATTGGCTTTTGGCCAGAGATCGCGGTGAGGTCAGCAACTGCGCTGTCGAGCAGCGAAGGCTGCTGTGTTGCGCGGCCAACACCCATGTTGATCACGATCTTCTCGAGCTTGGGGACCTGCATCACGTTTTCGAGACCGAGCTGTGCAAGCAATGCCTGCTTCACTTCGGCGTCATAACGAGCCTTGAGGCGTGGAGCTGTGGTGGTTGCCATCAGACTTCCTCTCCTGTCTTCTTCGCGACGCGCACCTTGGTGCCGTCGGCGTTGACTTTGAAACCGACGCGAGTTGGCTTGCCCTTGACAACGAGCATCACGTTGGATGCATCCATTGGCATTGGCTTCTCGACGATGTCGGCCTTCTGGTTCTGGCTGGTTGCCTTGGTGTGACGCTTCGCAATGTTGCGACCTTCAATCACGACCTTGTTTTCCTTCGGCAAAACACGAATGATTTCGCCCTGGGAACCGGCTTCTTTACCTGCGATGATCTGGACGGTGTCGCCCTTCTTGAACTTCATGGTTTAGAGCACCTCCGGTGCAAGCGAAACAATTCGCATGAACTTCTTGTCACGCAGTTCGCGTCCCACTGGTCCGAAGATGCGGGTGCCGCGAGGCGTGAGGTCTTCCTTGATAAGAACTGCTGCGTTCTCGTCGAAGCGGATGTAGCTGCCGTCTGGACGACGCTTTTCCTTCTTGACGCGAACGACGACGCAACGAACGACTTCACCCTTCTTCACACCAGCACCAGGAATTGCATCCTTGACTGTTGCGATGAAGACGTCACCGATTGATGCGTAACGACGGCGTGTACCACCGAGCACCTTGATGACGAGTACTTCTTTTGCGCCGCTGTTGTCGGCTACGCGAAGGCGAGATTCTTGCTGGATCACTTTGCACGCTCCAGGATTTCAACGATGCGCCAGCGCTTGAGCTTTGACATCGGACGGATCTCCATCACGCGAACGCGGTCGCCGATGTTGACATCGTTTTCTGCGTCGTGTGCATAGAGCTTCTTGGTACGAAGAACGAACTTGTCGTACTTCGCGTGACGGACGCGCTCGACCACTGCGATCACTGCGGTCTGGTTCATCTTGTTAGAGACGACCAAGCCTTCGCGGATCTTTCGTGCGTTGCGCTCGTTGGTGATTTCTTCTGCCATGTGACTACTCACTTCCCGGCTGCCTCAGCGGCAACGATTTCGCGCTGACGGATGAGGGTGTTGATGCGGGCGATCTGGCGACGCACCTTGCGAAGCTCGTCATGCTTGTCGAGCTGGCCGGTTGCGTTGCGGAATCGCAGGTTGAGGGCCTCCTGCTTGCATGCACGGAGCTCGGCCACGAGGGCTGCGAGATCCATGTCGCGGAGGTCAGAGATTGAACGTGCCATTACTTAGGTCCCTTCAAATCAGATTGGCTCGTCGCGGCTAATGACGCGAGCCTTGATTGGGAGCTTTTGCACGGCGCGCTCGAGAGCGGCCTTTGCAATCTCCGGTGTCGGATACGAAAGTTCGAAGAGGATGCGACCTGGCTTGACAACAGCTACCCAGAATTCTGGGTTGCCCTTGCCGGAACCCATGCGGGTTTCTGCAGGCTTCTTCGTTACAGGCTTGTCGGGGAACACGTTGATCCACACTTTGCCGCCACGCTTAATGTGACGGGTCATTGCAATACGTGCTGCTTCGATTTGACGAGCAGTGATCCAGCCGGGCTCAAGAGCTTGGATGCCGTACTCGCCGAATGCGAGTGCGTTTCCGCCCTTAGAGACTCCGGTCATACGACCGCGCTGCTGCTTGCGGTGCTTGACCTTACGGGGCATCAACATGGGTTAGTCCTCTCCACGTAACTTTGGAGTCTCGTGCGACTCATGGATGCGAGCCTCGATGGCCTCTTCCTCTTCGAGCAAGCGCTCGAACTCAGGATCTGCAGGCTTCACGAGTGGAGCAACTTCAGCCTCTGGTGCTTCTGCTGCGGCGCGAGGACCGGCTGAAGAAACAACCTTGCGTGACTGCTGCTGCTCTGCAACAACGGAACCGGAGGTGTCACCAACGGCCATTGCTGCTTCGCGGGAAATCTTGTCTTGTGTTGTGGTCTTGTAAGGAACGATGTCGCCCTTGTACAACCACACCTTGACGCCAACGCGACCAGAGCTGGTGCGTGCTTCACGGAATCCGTAATCGATGTCTGCACGAAGTGTGTGCAAGGGCACGCGGCCTTCGCGGTACCACTCGGTGCGGCTCATTTCTGCGCCACCCAAACGACCGGAACACTGAACGCGAATACCAAGTGCGCCGAACTTCTGTGCGTTCTGCACAGCGCGCTTCATTGCACGACGGAAAGCGATGCGGTTGACCAACTGGTCGGCAACACCCTGTGCGATGAGAGCAGCGTCGAGTTCTGCTTGCTTGATTTCAACAATGTTGAGCTGCAAACGGTTGTTGCCGGTGATCTGTGCAAGACCAGCACGAAGCTCGTCTGCCTTTGCACCCTTACGACCGATAACAATTCCGGGACGTGCGGTGTGAACGTCGATGCGAAGCTTGTCGCGTGTGCGCTCTACTTCAACACGGCTCACAGCTGCGTCTTCGAGTGTGGTCATAAGGTACTCACGGATCTTCCAATCCTCAGTGAGATAGTTCTTGTACTCACGCTCGGAGAACCAGCGGCTCTTCCAATCAGTGGTGACTCCGAGACGGAAGCCGTATGGATTGATCTTCTGGCCCATCAGTTGCCTGCTTCTTCGGTTGCGGTGTCGGTTGCGTCATCTGCAGGTGCTTCAACAGTTGGTTCTTCAACTGTCTTGCGGCTTGCAGCAACACGTGCGCGACGGTTACTTGTGGGTGCACCCTTTGCCATTGTCTTCGCTTCGCGAACTGCGAGCTGCGAGTCGTCCATGCGGTCGACGATGACAGTGATGTGACAGGTGCGCTTGTTGATCTTGCCTGCGCGACCCTTTGCGCGAGGACGGAAACGCTTCAAGGTTGGACCCTCGTCTGCGAAACATGCCTTCACGAACAATTCGTCTGCGTCAAGTTCATCGTTGTTCACTGCGTTTGCAACTGCTGATGCAAGAACCTTGCGAACAACACGTGCTGCTTCACGATCGGTGAACTGCAAAATTTCATCTGCACTACGAACGTCCTTGTTGCGGACAAGATTGAGAACGACGCGCACTTTTGATGCGGACGAACGGTGGTACTTAGCAACAGCGCGGCTACCGCTCTTCGAGCCGGCAACGCGGTTTGCTTCATTGAGCTTTGGACCGGTCATGACTACTTCTTCGCGTTCTTCTCTTGTCCGGCGTGATAGCGGAACGTACGGGTAGGAGAGAATTCGCCGAGCTTGTGGCCGACCATTGATTCAGTGACATAAACGGGCACGTGCTTGCGACCGTCGTGTACTGCAATGGTGTGACCGACCATGTCGGGAACAATTGTTGAACGGCGTGACCAGGTCTTGATGACCTTGCGATCGCCAGATGCGTTTGCGGCATCCACCTTCTTGAGCAGGTGCTCGTCGATGAATGGACCCTTCTTGAGGCTGCGAGACATGTGTTACCTCCGTCCCTTTCCTGCACGACGACGGCGAACAATAAGTTGCTGCGACGGCTTGTTTTTGTTGCGCGTACGACCTTCTGGCTTGCCCCAAGGAGACACTGGTGGACGACCACCGGAGGTCTTACCTTCACCACCACCGAGTGGGTGGTCGACAGGGTTCATAGCCACACCGCGAGTTTGAGGACGAACGCCCTTCCAACGGTTACGACCGGCCTTACCAATCTTCACGAGTTCGTGTTCGGAGTTACCGACTTCGCCGACAGTTGCGCGACAGTCGAGAAGGACGCGACGCATTTCTGTTGAAGGCAAACGCAAAGTGGCGAAGTCGCCATCCTTTGCAACGAGCTGCACTGCCATACCTGCGGAACGGCCAATCTTGCCGCCCTGACCAGGACGAAGTTCAACGTTGTGCACGACGGTACCGACAGGCATGTAACGCAACTGCATTGCGTTGCCTGGCTTGATGTCTGCACCGTGACCGGATTCAACACGCATGCCAACCTCGAGGCCCTTCGGCGCGAGGATGTATGCCTTGGTGCCGTCGACGTAATGCAAAAGTGCAATGCGGCATGTGCGGTTTGGATCGTATTCAATTGCGGCGACCTTGGCGACAACGCCGTCCTTCACGCGCTTGAAGTCGATGATGCGGTACTGACGCTTGTGTGCTCCACCTTTATGGCGAGCAGTCTTGCGACCGTATACGTTGCGACCACCAGTGTTCGACTTAGAAACGAGCAGTGTCTTTTCTGGTGTCGACTTTGTGATCTCGGAGAAGTCAGAGACGGTCTGGAAACGACGTCCCGGGCTAGTTGGCTTGCGCTTACGAATTGCCATGATGTGCTCAGCTTTCGAACAGCGGGATCTTGCTTCCCGCTGCGAGTGTGACGATGGCCCGCTTGGTGTGCGGACGCTGACCGATTCGGTTGGAGTTACGAGTGCGCTGGTACTTACCCTTGCGATTAAGAGTGTTGACCTTCAGCACCTTCACGCCCCAGATTGCTTCGATTGCATCGTGAATCTCGGGCTTAGTTGCATCAACGTGAACTTGGAATGTGTACACGTCGGTTTCCATCAGTGCGTAGCTCTTTTCAGAGACCACTGGCTTGAGGATGATGTCGCGTGGATCCTTCATTACTTCGCTTCCTTGTTTCCGGGAAGGCTGTCCTTCGAGAAGACAATCCAGTCGTTGCAGAGAACGTCGTAAGCGTTGAGCTCACCAACAAGAATCAACTGCACCTCAGGAAGGTTGCGGAAGCTCTTGATTGCGTTTTCTTCTGCAGGAGTAACAACGACGAGCACCTTGCCACTTGCGCCAACGGCTGCGAGTGTCTTGATTGCTGCCTTTGTGCTTGGTGTGTCAAGGCCCCATGAATCAAGCACGATGACACGACCAGAAAGTGCGCGGTCACTGAGTGCTGATGCAAGTGCGAGACGCACCATCTTGCGAGGTGTGCGCTGTGTGTACTTACGTGGCTGTGGGCCGTGTGCAATACCACCACCGGTGTAGTGAGGTGCACGTGTTGAACCCTGACGAGCACCGCCGGTGCCCTTCTGGTTGAACGGCTTCTTACCTGTACCGGCAACTTCGGCGCGTGTCTTAGTAGCTGATGTACCTGCACGACGGCCTGCAAGTTGTGCGGTGACAACTTGGTGCATCACTGGAACGTTTGGCTGAACAGCAAACAACTCGTCTGCTACATCAACGTTTCCTGCGCTTGCGCCAGCTGCGTTCTTGAGTGCGATAGATGCCATCTAAATCACTTCGCCTTCACTGCGTTACGCACGATGACAACGCCACCGTTTGGACCTGGAACAGAACCCTTGATGAGGATGAGACCACGCTCAAGATCTGCTTGCACCACTTCAAGGTTGAGCGTTGTTACTTGCTCGTGACCCATGTGACCAGCCATGCGAAGACCCTTGAACACGCGACCTGGGAAGGAGCATGATCCGATGGATCCTGGTGCACGGTGGTGCTTGTGGTTACCGTGACTTGCGCCCTGGCCATTGAAGTTGTGACGCTTCATTCCACCTGCGAAACCTTTACCGCGGCTCACCGCGGTGACGTCGACCTTCTCGCCTGCTGCGAGGAGATCTGCGCCAATTTCTTGACCGACTTCAAAGCCGTCAACAGAGTCGAGACGAAGCTCGACAAGTCGACGACCTGCTTCAACATTTGCTGCGGCGAAGTGGCCTTGTTCAGGCTTCGTGAGCTTGGACGCGTTCTTATGGCCATATGTGACCTGAAGAGCTGTGTAGCCGTCGCGGTCAGTTGTTTTGACCTGGACGACGCGCACTGGCTCGACGCGCAGAACGGTGACAGGGATGACGCGTTGGTCATCTCCCCACACCTGTGTCATGCCGACTTTCTCGCCGACGATCGCTTTTTGTGCCATGGCGGCAACCCTTTTTCTCGTTGGTTCTTCACGCAAATGCTCCGACAACATTTCTGTTGACGGAGCATCTGTCTGGGTTTTGCTGTGTGGTTCCACTTTGCATTTCTGCATCGCGGCCTTCACAGACGTCGATTGTGTTTTTCGACGATCGATCTAGCTTTTCGGACCGAAGTCCGAATCGCACGGAGTAGGAACGCTATCGGGGGAATGCCCCGACAACAATGGGGACAACCCAGGGATTTCCAGGTCCTTGAAGCCGCTCTCGCCGGCCCCAGAGTTCATCATGTGCATTTGTGAAATTCTATGTAATCAAAGAGCTCTCGCTCCCGAGACGTACCATCGGAGCCATGGTCATGCTGTCCCCTGCCCAGATTGAGTCCTACCAGCGCGATGGTTTTGTGATCCTCAAAGGAGTATTGAGCCCGCAAACCCTTACCAGCATTGAGAAAGGAGTCGAAGCCAACCTGGCTTCACCCAGTATCTGGTCGAACGATTACACCCCCGAGGGCTCCACCGGCCGTTTTTTTGATGACTATGTCAGCTGGCAGAGAATCCCCGAATTTGCCGACACCGGCCTTTCCGGGGCTCTCCCCGAGATTGCCGGCCAACTGATGGGCACCCAACAGCCCCGCTTTTTCCATGAGCACGTCCTGGTCAAAGAGCCAGGGACAGGGACCCCCACCCCCTGGCACCATGATGACCCGTATTACGGAGTCGAAGGCATGGACAATGTCAGCCTCTGGGTTCCACTTGACCCGATCCCTTCCACCATTGCATTGCGATGCATTAAAGGCAGCCATCACGTTCCACGACGATTCATTCCGAATCGTTTCGTTGATGATTCTCCATACGTTGCCGAAGCAGCAGGCTTCGAATTATTCCCGAGTGTTGAAGAACTTGAATCACTCGGCGAAACAGTGGTGTGCGATGTTGCACCTGGAGATGTTGTTGCGTTTCATTTCCGCACACTTCACTCAGCACCAGGAACGATGGAACATCCGTTACGTCGTCGCATCGTGAGTTTCCGTTATGTCGGCGACGATGCACGTTGGATAACACGTCCATGGAAAACGTCGCCACCATTCGCACCCGAAGGTTTGAACGATGGCGACGTTTTAGATGATGCGCGATTCCCTCGCGTATCGCTGAACTAATTCGTTCTTACTCTTTCGGACGCGCAACCAATGTTGCGACGAGATCCATTTTCTTTCCACCGCGTTCCACGGTGATGGTGATCTTGTCTCCTGGTGCAGAGTCTCGAATGATTGCAACCAGAGAAGTATCACCAGTGATGAGTTGATCATTCACCGCAAGAACAATGTCATTCACACGGACACCAGCTTTTGCTGCAGGAGACCCGGACGTCACTTCGCCAATGACTGCGCCGGAACCACCGTCATTGCGACTGCCAAGACTGATTCCGAGGAAACCTTGTTCACGCTCCACGCCATTGGCTTGATCGTGAAGAATTTTGGAGACACGTTGCACTTCAGCAACTCCGATAGCAAAACCAATGTTATTTGCCGCACTATTTGAGTCTCCGTTTGCAACGGCACTGTTAATGCCGATGACTTGTCCGCTCATATTGATGAGTGGTCCACCGGAGTTGCCAGAAGAAATTGCAGCATCAGTTTGAATGAGTCCGTTCAAGAAAGTCTCTTCATCCATCTGCAAGGTACGGTTCAACGCTGAGATGATTCCTGATGTGACGCTGGGGCCGCCATCAAGTGCAAGTGCATAACCCACTGCAACAACCTGATCACCCACCGCAATTGAATTTGCATTTGCAAAAGTTGCTGGAGTTAAACCTGTGGTGTTGCGCAACTTGATGAGTCCCATGTCGTTGCTTGCATCGGTTGCAAGAACATCAGCCATGATTGGATCGGTGCCGCCGCTGAGACGAACGCGCACTTCCTTCGCGCCATCAATCACATGTTGGTTTGTAAGAATTTCTCCATCGCTTGTCACGATGATGCCAGTGCCCACAGATTCACTGTTGGCCGTCACGCTGTCAATGGTCACGACACTTGGAGCAATGACGTTCGCAGCTTTCGCAACACTGCTGTTTCCTGCTTGACCTGCCTTGATAGGCGCCGCAGTCACCAGTGGGCTGTTGCTACTGGTGTTCTCTGTTGATGAGGAACCGACAACGCCTCCGACGATGCCACCGGCAAATGCTGTAACGAGAACAAGAGCCAACGCAAGTACGCGTGGCCGCTTTGCGCGCTGCCCAGGAAGTTGTGGTGGTGTATTGACCCAATGTGAATCGTTGCTCATGCATTAAGTATCTATCCCAGCGGTGGCTCACAGTGCGCAGAAATCAAAGAATCTCGTAAGAAAAAATTGATGCGGGAAATACAAAAGGGGCGGTCTTGCGACCGCCCCTTTCTATAAATCGTTTGAGGGGATTTAGCCCTGAATCTTGATCTCGATGTCAACGCCCGCAGGAAGCTCGATGCGCTGGAGCGAATCGATTGTCTTGTTGTTGGGCTCAACGATGTCGATGAGACGCTTGTGAATACGCATTTCGAAGTGCTCGCGTGAGTCCTTGTCAATGTGTGGTCCACGGATAACCGTAAAGCGGTGCTTGTCGGTTGGAAGTGGGATTGGTCCACGGATCTTTGCGTTGGTGCGAAGAACTGTTTCCACAATCATGCGTGTCGACTTGTCGATGATGTCGTGATCAAATGCCTTGAGGCGGATGCGGATGGAGTTAGTTGCCATTTTCGTAACCGTTACTTGATGATCTTGGTGACGCGGCCTGCGCCCACCGTACGGCCACCCTCACGGATAGCAAAACGAAGACCCTCATCCATAGCGATGGGCTTACCCAACTCAACAGTCATTGTGATGTTGTCACCAGGCATCACCATTTCCGTGCCAGCAGGCAACTGGCAAGTACCAGTCACGTCAGTGGTGCGGAAGAAGAACTGTGGACGATAGTTGTTGAAGAACGGCTTATGACGGCCGCCTTCTTCCTTTGTCAACACGTACACCTGACCTTCAAAGTTGGTGTGAGGAGTGATCGAACCAGGAGCACACAGAACCTGACCGCGCTCAACATCTTCCTTCTTTGTGCCACGAAGCAACGCACCAATGTTGTCGCCAGCATGACCTTCATCAAGAAGCTTGCGGAACATTTCAACACCAGTACATGTGGTCTTTTGTGTGTCACGCAAACCAACGATTTCAATTTCGTCGCCGGTGTGCACCTTGCCCTGCTCCACCTTGCCGGTCACAACAGTGCCACGACCAGTGATGGTGAACACGTCTTCAATTGGCATGAGGAATGGCTTGTCAAGATCGCGCTCTGGTTCTGGAATTGCTGTGTCGCAAGCAGTCATGAGTTCCATGATCTTTTCCTGCCAAGCAGCATCACCTTCAAGTGCCTTCAACGCAGACACGCGCACCACTGGTGCATCGTCACCAGGGAACTCGTACTCGTTCAACAACTCACGAACTTCCATCTCAACAAGTTCAAGAAGCTCTTCGTCTTCGACCATGTCGGACTTGTTAAGTGCAACAACGATGTATGGCACACCAACTTGGCGTGCAAGCAACACGTGCTCACGAGTCTGAGGCATAGGACCATCAGTTGCTGCAACCACAAGGATCGCGCCGTCAACCTGTGCTGCACCAGTGATCATGTTCTTGATGTAGTCAGCGTGACCTGGCATGTCGACGTGTGCGTAGTGACGCTTCTCTGTCTCATACTCAATGTGAGCGATCGAGATCGTAATACCACGAGCTTTTTCTTCAGGGGCCTTGTCGATCTGATCGAAAGGTGTGTACTCAGCCAACCCACGGTCACCCAGAGTCTTTGAAATAGCAGCCGTCAACGTGGTCTTGCCGTGGTCAATGTGACCCATGGTTCCAATGTTTACGTGAGGCTTATTGCGCTCAAACTTTGC
>JBEDFA010000071.1:0-7760 GCA_041175365.1 Actinomycetota bacterium
TTGGCAACACAGCAGTTTCTGGTACTGTTATTCAGGGTTCGAGTCCTTGTTCCCCAACAAAATAAGCGTTTCGCTTGTAAGGCCTCCGCAGTGCGGGGGTCTTTTTCTTTGTACCGAACTCTGCCTGACAGATGATTCAGATGACACTAAGAACATTGCCCTGTAACCTGAGAACCCGCTACAGGCTCCCATCGTCTAGTGGCCTAGGACACCACCCTCTCAAGGTGGCGGCACGGGTTCGAATCCCGTTGGGAGTGCCAATTGCCCTTCAACGGTGGGCGCGTTCGCCTTCACCGACTCGCAGCAATTTTGCCCGAGCAAGAGAGCCATGAGCTCGTAGTTCCTCTTCGGTGAGATGAAGTCGCAACGTTCCAAACAGTAAGTCACCTAACGGCAACAGGAAATTCAGGTTGCACCCCAACGCCACGTGATGGACGTAGTGGTGATTGTCGAGAAACGGGAACCATGGTTGAGCTTCCAGAATTCGGTGGCTACCAGGTCGATGAATCGTGTCATGAACAACGATGAAAAGATTCGATAGAAGTACCGAACCGGTGATCAGGCCAGCGAGAAAGACACCGTCGCGTGTGATGAACCAACCGGGAATCCACATGAAGACAATGCCGAATGCCATGTACCAACTGAAGTGGAGAACTCGGATGACGGCATTCGCAATGGGGTCATCGGAGATGTCGCTTTCATCAGATCGAAGTGGCAATCGGCGCGCTGTGCCACCAGTGATGTAACGCCACGTGGGAAAGTACGCGTAGTGATGGGCAGTGTGCACAGAGTAGATGCGTGAAAGAGACTTGATCACTGGTTGGTGATACACGAAGCGATGTACGAGCCACTCAATGGGGGAAGCGAGAAAGGGGATGATGGCCACGCCAATGGCGAAGACCATTAATCCTTTTGGGAAGGAATCTCGATTCGTGTTCGCGACCCATGCCATAACGAAGAATGAAATAACGAGGATGACCAACGTCCACAAAATGATGCGGGTTCGATTGGCGGGATCAACAGGCGATGGTTTTGGTCGTCCATTGTGGTGTTGCTTCTCGTGGTCACGAAGGAATTCTTGAATATGTTCATCGCTCATGTATTCACGGTAAACAGCGGAAAATTCTTGTGCGAGAGATGTACATACTTTCTGCAGCAGGAGTGAAAGACTGGGATGTATGTTCGCTGGCTTGCTTTCTGTCCCTCAAGCCGTCCTTCTTGGAATAGTCGAAGGAATCACAGAGTTTCTTCCGATCTCTTCGACGGGGCACCTGTTAGTTGTTGGTGATCTCATCAATTTCGGTACTGGTACGTCCAAGACTGCGGGCGACACGTATTCCGTCGCAATTCAGTTCGGCGCGATTCTTGCTGTGCTTGTTTTGTATCGCACACGAATTCTTTCTATGGTCCGAGGCATTGCAGGTTCGGACACTGAAGGTCGTTCAACGCTTGTCGCACTCATCACTGCTTTTGTTCCCGCTGCAGTTCTCGGAGTTCTTGCTGGCGATGCAATTAAAGATGCACTGTTTGGGCCGGTGCCGGTCACAGCGGCTTGGGCAATTGGCGGTGTTTTGTTATTGCGTTGGGTTCCTAAGGCAGGTGTCCTTGAATTACATCAACTCACCACACGCTCGGCATTCCTTATTGGACTCGCACAAGGCATCGCCTTGTGGCCAGGTGTCAGTCGCAGTTTGGTCACCCTTGTGGCGGGGCTTGCGGTGGGGCTGACGCTTTCGGCCGCCATTGAATTCAGTTTCCTGCTTGGCTTGGTGACGTTGAGTGCAGCGACCGCCTTCGACCTGTTGAAGCATGGTGGAGAACTGGTCGACACATTCGGCATAGCTACACCATTGATTGGCCTTGCATGCGCATTCATCACCGCCCTCATTGCGGTGCGATGGATGGTGGGTTACCTCAATACGAGATCGCTGGCCATCTTTGGTTGGTATCGCATCGCCGCCGCTGCAGTGTGCGGCGTGTTGCTGTTGACCAACGTTTTGTAATCAGAGGTGCGGAATGATTTCCGAACCAACAAGTTCAATGTGGTCAAGATCGCTGAGATCAAGGAACTGTAAGTACAAACGAGACACGCCCAGTGCGCCCCAATCTGCAATCTTCTGCAGTGCTTCTGCGGGAGTACCACAGAGTCCGTTCTGCTTCAGCTCGTCTACTTCGCGACCAATTGCAGCGGCACGTCGAGCAATCTCTGCATCATTGCGTCCGATGCAAACCACTTGAGCAGTGGAATACACGAGGCTCTCAGGGTCGCGTCCGATCGTTGTGCAGGCAGCTCGCACTCGATCACGTTGTTCTGCAAAACGTTCTGGACTTTGGAACGGCATATTGAACTCAGCAGCGAATCGCGCAGCCAACATCGATGTGCGCTTCGGACCACCACCACCAACGATGATCGGGGGAGGTGACTGGATGGGCTTGGGAAGAGCAGGAGAGTCTGTGATGGAGTAGTGCTTCCCTGTGAATGAATACGAATCACCGAGTGGTGTATTCCAGAGTCCGGTGATGACTTCGAGTTGTTCGCTGAGAATGTCAAAGCGCTCGCCCAAGGCAGGAAACGGGATGCCATACGACGTGTGCTCGACGCCGTACCAACCCGCACCGAGTCCGAGTTCCACTCGACCATTTGACATGTCATCCACGTTCGCAACGCTGATGGCAAGAACGCCTGGATTGCGGAATGTTGCTGAGTTCACCAATGTGCCGAGACGGATGGTGCTTGTCTCTCGGGCAATGCCTGCCAGTGTGATCCACGCATCGCTGGGGCCAGGTAATCCATTGAAGTGCGTTCCCATGACTTGGTAGTGATCACTGCGAAAGAAGGCATTGAATCCTGCTCGTTCTGCACACTGTGCAACGGCAAGAAGTTGGCCATAACTGGCACCTTGTTGAGGCTCTGTAAATACGCGTAGTTCCACGCGCACAACTTAACTGGGCAGAGTGGTGGTGGCGGCAACCAGAGTGGTTGTCGTCGTGGTGGCTTTTGCAAAGCCGTATTTGATATCCAGTGCCATCTTGATCTGGCGCGCCAACTGCAGCCCACCGAACTTGTTCATATGGACACGGTCGCCGGTGAACCAGTGTTTGTTCTTGCGTGCAATGAATTCCCAGTCCAACAAGGTGATGCGCAACTTCTTGCTTTCGGCTTTCAGAACTGCGTTGAATGCACGGTTCTTGACCTTGACGTTTCCATTTTCGCGATACGTCAGCCACATCAGTGCTGCCCCTTGAGATTTCACCTCGGCATTGATTTTTCGAATTGCTTTGCGAACGTATTCGGCACCGGTGTCGTTGTAGCCCGTTGCAATCACGACGATGTCAATATTGTCATTGCGATGTTTCACGATCTGGTCGAGGGCACTGAGTTTTGCTGAATCAATGCAACCCTTGTCGAGGAGTTTCTGACAGCCCCACACTTCGAGAGTTGCGTTGTATGTGGTGCCCCAAAGTGGCTTCATACTCTCGGGTGCCCAACGCAGAACAGATGCAACCGAATCACCCACAATTAGAACATTGAAGCGTTCCGCATGTGCTGGTGGTGCCACAAGAGTCGTCGCTGCAACACAGAGTGCTGTGGCTGTGAAGGCAAGTCGGCGACGGAGGGAGAACATCCCCTGAGGTTATGCGTTCGTCAGCGTCGAATCTTCGTTTTGAGTATGTAGATGTGCACCCATATGTATCCAATCGTGATGAGCGATGCGAAGCGGATGGGGTAGTCGCGAGAGATGCCGAGCGGGAAGCTGTGGAAGGACGCTACGAACGGCGATGGTGCGATGCGGCTGTACCGCAATCTGTTGTGCGGCCCCAAACATGGTGCAACGGCTGAGAGCACGGGCAAACGGATTGTGACGGCCTGGTGTGTAACTCACCCCGATGCCTCGAGCCAGGTCGACCATGTCCACGGTGTATCCCTCGGGCTGATGCTGCAGTCCGCCTGCTAGCCGTCGAACAAGCCAGGTAGCAGTGGGGCCAAGAATCGGTAGCCAGAACATCTCGATGTAGGGATCGTCGATGGCGTATCCGCCTTGCTCGACAAGTGAGTCTTTCCACGGAACGATGTGGATGATCGCTTCTTCTTCGTTGTGGCTGGGGTGCATGGAATCCTCCTGGTGTTGGTGTGCAGGAGATGTGGACGGCTGGACAAGAATGGAGGCGATGTATAGCGAAGAAGTCCCACAAGATGCTGTGAACGAAATTGGACAGTGGTTGCGTGAAGCACAGCGCATTGTTGTGTTCACCGGAGCAGGAATCTCCACGGATTCAGGCATCCCGGACTTTCGTGGCCCGAATGGATTGTGGACCAAGAATCCTTTGGCAGAGAAAACGTCAACATTGAGTTTTTACTTGAATGACCCTGAAGTGCGGAAGGTTGCATGGGAAGGTCGCGTTCGTAACTTCAACGGAACGGCACAGCCCAATGATGGACATCGAGCAATTCTTGCGATGCAGAACGCAGGGAAACTTTCTGCTGTCGTGACACAGAACGTTGATGGTCTGCATCAAGCGTCTGGCATCGTTGAAGAGAACGTGGTGGAAGTACACGGAACAATTCGTTTTGGTCGTTGTTGGGAATGCAATGATCGCCGTCCGATGGGCGAGTACATCGAGCGCGTGATTGCAGGAGACCCCGATCCGCACTGTGAACTGTGCGGCGGCGTCGTGAAGAGCGACGCAATTCTGTTCGAGCAGTCACTTGTGCCAGAAGTAATCGATCGCGCATTCACGGAAGCTGAGAAGTGCGATGTGTTGATTGCGGTGGGAAGTTCATTGGGAGTGTCACCCGCCAATGGTGTGGTGCCGCGTGCGCGAAATGGCGGCGCCAAGGTGGTCATCATCAACGGTGAGCCCACCCAGATGGACCATTACGCAGACCGTGTGTTGTTGGGCTCCATTTCGCCCTTCCTCCAGGCGATCGTTGCCAGCGCTGAATTCCCGACTTAGTTGGTAGGGTTTTGGCATGGCATCGTTCCGTGACCTCCTCTCCCAGGCAAAGTCCGAAATCATCGAAATTGATACGGCAGAAGCGCAGCAACGTATTCAAGCTGGCGGCGTTCTCATCCTTGACGTTCGTGAGCCCGATGAATACGAACAGGGCGCGCTACCAGGCGTGTTACACATCCCTCGCGGACACCTGGAAGCACAAATCGAAGGTCGCGCAACAGATCGTGACCAAGAGATCGTTGTCTATTGCGCCGGTGGTGTGCGCAGTGCCTTCGCAGCAAAGACACTGAAGGAACTCGGTTACACAAACGTGTTGTCAATGGCGGGTGGTTTCGGCAAGTGGAAAGACGAAGGACGTGAGTGGCGTCAACCAGTCACACTGACTCCTGATCAGCGCAACCGCTACCAGCGTCACTTGTTGCTTCCTGAAGTCGGTGTTGAAGGCCAGGCAAAGTTATTGGGTGCAAAGGTGCTCATGCTTGGTGCAGGCGGCCTCGGTTCGCCGGCTGCGTTGTATCTCGCCGCCGCAGGTGTGGGAACAATCGGCATTGTTGACATGGACGATGTTGATGCATCGAACTTGCAGCGCCAGATTCTTCACAACATGGATCGCATCGGCGAGCGCAAAGTTGAATCTGCTCGCATGACAATCGAGAAGTTGAATCCGGATGTCAAGGTGAAGATGTATGACACACGTCTTGACGCCAGCAACATCATGGAGATCATGTCGGGTTACGACGTTGTTGTGGACGGTGCAGACAACTTCCCAAGCCGTTACCTCTTAAACGACGCCAGCGTGAAGCTCGGCATTCCCGTTGTGCACGGCAGCATCTTCCGCTTCGAAGGAATGGTGTCTGTCTTCCATCCAAAGCAGGGTCCGACCTATCGCGACATGGTTCCAGAGCCACCTCCAGCAGAACTTGCACCATCATGTGCAGAGGCTGGCGTTCTTGGCGTATTGCCCGGAATCATTGGTTCAATTCAGGCATTGGAAACAATCAAGATCATCCTCGAA
The DNA here is from genome assembly GCA_041175365.1 of Actinomycetota bacterium. Lineage (GTDB taxonomy): Bacteria > Actinomycetota > Acidimicrobiia > Acidimicrobiales > Ilumatobacteraceae > UBA2093. Next base: position 5,972 of record JBEDFA010000071.1, read on the forward strand.
TTGGGTGACCCGCTGATTGGTCGCATTCTCAGCGTGGACACCACCGAGATGTCCTTCCGTGTTTTCAAGCTTCGCGCAGACCCCAACAACGTGGTGACATACGAAAATCGTGACCGCATTGAAGTGCGAGACCTCGATGGTCTCTGTGCTCCCTGGCTCACGCACTAGCGTTTCCTAGGTGCCAGCACCAATCGTCATTGTCGGAGCCGGGTTTTCAGGTGCAGTTGTTGCACGTGAGCTCGCTGAAGCCGGAATCGCCTCATGGGTTGTCGACGGACGCTCACATGTTGCAGGTAATGCGCATACGGAGCGTCGTAGCAATGGCGTGATGGTCCATGTCTATGGTCCTCATATCTTTCACACCGCCTTTGAGAATGTGTGGAACTACATCAATAAGTACGGCGACATGGTGCCGTACAACCATCGCGTGAAGGCAACGTCCCAAGGTGCGGTGTATTCGTTGCCCGTCAACTTGCACACCATCAATCAGTTCTTTGACAAGACACTCTCGCCGGCAGAAGCGCAGCAATTCATCGCAGAGAATGCCGACAGCAGTATCGATACCCCTGTGAGTTTTGAAGACCAAGCATTGAAGTTTGTGGGTCGCGAACTATACGAAGCATTCTTCAAGGGCTACACACAGAAGCAGTGGGGTGTCTCGCCAACAGAACTTCCCGCATCAATTCTTGCGAGACTTCCGGTTCGCTTTTCGTACGAAGACAGTTACTTCAATCATCCGTATCAAGCAATCCCTCGTGATGGATACACGCCAATCGTCGAAGCATTGCTTGATCATCCGCTAATTGAAGTCACGTTGAACAAGACCGTGACCCCTGAAGAACTTGCTGATGCTGAGCATGTGTTCTGGTCTGGTCCTATTGACGAATACTTCAACGGCAAGTTCGGAAACCTTGGCTATCGCACGCTCGACTTTGTGGAGAGTGAAGACACCGGAGATTTCCAGGGTTGTCCCGTGATGAATTACTGCGACGTAGATGTTCCGTACACACGCATCACCGAGCACAAGCACTTCGCTCCATGGGAATCACATGAGGGCACCACGATCTATACGGAGTACAGCCGCCTCGCCGAGCCCGGCGACATCGCGTATTACCCGATTCGTCAGGTGAAGGAAAAGGAACAGTTGCTCCAGTACGTGCAGGCAGCTCAGGCCGCTACAGGGGTCACCTTTATGGGCCGTCTGGGCACCTACCGGTACCTCGATATGGACGTGACCATTAAAGAAGCCCTCGAAGTGGCGGAAATGTTCCTGAATTGCCGCCGTGACAACCGTCCAATGCCACCGTTGGTGGTCGACGCCCTGTGAAACTAGGGGGGTGAGCGTGCACCCCCTTGCCCGGATCCAGATTCCGGCACCCCAATTCTCAGAGCCCACGCTCTACGTTCGATCGATGGCTGGCGTCATCGACTCTGCAGGGCTTCGCCTTCCAAAGGACGACCGGGCCACATTCGATACCGCCTTCGGAGTCTTTGCTGCCGGTCGTTGGAGCCGCCTGACCTCGATTGCGGACATCGTTGCCACGATGAACGTTTCGGGTCGTGCGCTCGTGGAACTGATCGCGTATGCCAACGGCGTAGACACCGTGATTGCATCCTCTGATGAAGGCCAAGCAGTTTCGTGTGACGACATCCGTGGAGTCAGTGCTGAATCTTTCTATGTCGCGGTCACTGCGCTTGAAGATGGCGTTGTGGTTCACGGCGGTGAATGGGGCACGACGACAGCACCCACTCGCAATGTGCAATTAGGCGTTGCAATCACCACGTTCAA
>JBEDFA010000072.1:0-37438 GCA_041175365.1 Actinomycetota bacterium
CGTCCTTCAATAACTCTTCGGTGAGTGTGGAAACGGATGTGCGCCACAAAGTTGATCTTGTTGCAAGTGTGAACACCATCAGTGTTGATGCGAACTGGAAACAAGACGGTGTCACAAGCAATGGAACATTGCAGTTATCACTCGATGACATGCGTGTCTTGATGATCCCTGAAGGAACGTTGGTTGACGATTACGACGCGATGCCTCAATGCACTGACTTCACAACACCTAACGCTTGTGTGTTGTTAGCTGACATGTTGGGTGATGCAGTGGTGTGGTTTGCACTTGTTCCGGCCGACAAAGTTTCTGGAATGCAAACATTGACATTGCCTGGGCTGGTCGACATGCAAGCAAACGGTGATGAAGGAATTTTGCGCAACGGTTGGGTTGTCAAACTCGCAACACCAGTGAAACGCAATTGTGAGAATGCAGACACCACAACGCTTCGTGATTTCATTAACCGTTTTCCTGATGACGCAAGTACGTCCTCAATGAATCTGACTACAGACAACGTCGTGTCTGTGACGTGCAAATAGAGATTGCAGAATTAGTAACGGTGTATCGCGCATGTGCGCGAGGAATTACTTAGTGGTGCCGAGACGAGGCTCTGTGCCAACAGCGATTGGCTTGGCCTCAAGCATTGAGAAGTCCTTCTCAATGGTGTCAAAGCTTGTGCTTCCAGCTTCGAGAGCCTTGTAGATCTCTGATTCAGGTGAGCACCATGCTTCGTATTCAGCAGCCCACTCTTCGCTCTTTGGATCTGCACCAGCAAGGTCGTAACGAATGTGGCACACCGCAGCGAGAATCTGAGCTTCGGTCAAACCGCCGCCAGCCTTCTCGCCCTGCTGTGGCATGGGGTTTCCGTTGTAACCAAGTGGCTTGTGTGCGCCACCTTCGCGGTTGGGGTCACCGTATGTAGCAAGACCAGCAGCGACGTACTTCTGGCTGCCGTTGTAGACGAAGTTCAACATGTCCTCAATGTGAGGGAAGGTCTTCAAAGCGTTGCCCTGGTACAAAACCTGGCCAGCACCACCGGCGCCGTCGGCGCCATGGCAGCCCGCACAAGACGAATAGACAGCGGTACCTGCAGTGGTGGGACCTTCAACAACCTTTTCGGAAGGTGAGATTGCCCACATATAAACGAATGCCCACAAAGGTAAGAGTGCAAGGCCAGACATGGCCCAGAACGGAATCTTGCGACGTGACTTTGCAGCCGCAACGTATGGAGGGTCGGGAAGAGCAGCCTTTGGTGCGGGTGCTTCTTTCTTTGCTGGCGCTGCAGCTGCCGGTGTTGCCGATGGGACAACGGCCGGGCTGGCGTCGCCAGTCGACTCGCCAGAAGCAGCCGCGCGGCGTGCCTTGGAACGATTCAGAAGGTGCTCGGGGATCTCGGTCACTGCACTTACCTCTCGGGAGACCTGCTCAGGTGCCTTGGATGGGCGGATTACCCACCTTTTACGGCGCCTGACCTCTCCACGATAGACAAAATTGCACCCCTCACCGCAATTATCTGAGCAAGTTCGTTGAAGAAGTCCGACGGGGGTCGTAGCGGAGGGTGAAACAGGTCCCCGCAGGTCATGACCCAAAATTCGCACAAAAGCACAATGTTTTCGCACAAAAGCACAACCGTCCCCTGGGGAGTGGGCAGGGGACGGGGCCTCGGGGAGTGACCAAAGTTGTTCTCCACGAAATAGGTCTCGGCACCTAGAGGCTCGCTAGTGTTCTTAGTGCTTAGGCACCTGCCCCAGGACCAAACCGTCACCCAGGACCGGAGAAGAAGAAGAGTCCATGCTCGCGATCGACATCCTCAAATGGCCCGGAGTTAACCAGGCTTTCTTGTTTTCATTGCTGCTCACCACAGCAATGTCTCTTGCTGTTATCCCTTTTGGCAAGCGCCGTCCTGCCGATAAGGAATCCACATGGGGCGAAGCCATGTTGGGCAGCGTCTACGTGTTCTTTACGATTTTCCTGGCGTTTGGCGTTGTGCCTCACCAGTTCATCATCCATGCAGACAACGAACTCGGTTGGCGCAAGGACAAGATGCTGAATGGTCCATTCGACATCTTGAAGGCAAAAGCAAATGGCGGAAATTTCCCGTTCACATTGAGCTATGAAGCCCTTCGTGACGTCATTGCCATCGTTATTCACGTTTATTTCATTGCTTTGATGATCTACCTCTTCGTGTGGTGGCAGAAGCGTGGCGAAAAGACCTCTAAGGAAGTTGTTACCTCTTCCTATGGCCGTCCTTTGGTGAAGAAGGCCTGATTTCTCATGGCACGCACCGACGCCAATCCACCAATGCCAGAGTGGTCGACGCAGTATCAACTCGTCGAGGTCGATGCCGACTATTTGGGCAGGGCTGTTAAGCCAAAGCAATTCATTCATATCGACCAGAGCGAATGCATCATGTGCGAAGGATGCGTTGACATCTGCCCATGGAAGTGCATTCACATGGTGTCTCCCGATGCAGTTGCTGAAGCTGAAGCAGTCGATATGCCCGGCGCGGATCCGTCCGACAATGTGATCTTCATCATCGATGACGACGTGTGCACTCGTTGCGCACTGTGCGTCGATCGTTGTCCAACAGGCGTCATCATTTTGGGTAAGGCCGGCGCGCCTGACCCAGAAGGTGACAGTCATACCCGAACAAACAACCATGGCTACGGCTACGGAATGCGCCTCTGAGGTGAATGAACATGGCAAAAGTGCTCGATAACCCCCGTCCAACGCTCAAAGAGCGCGCGGCAAAAATTGGACAGCAAGTCCAAGGAAGCCAGGCGTGGAACTCCATCTTCCGTCCCGGATCAATCTTCCGCAAGGGATACACGGACAGCCCGCGTAACCGTTCGTACGTGATCATGAACTCGGTGCTGTACCACTTGCACCCAGTGAAGGTAAAGCGACATGCAGTCAAGGTCAGCTACACGCTGTGCCTTGGTGGACTCAGCTTCTTCTTGTTCATCTTGCTCACAGTGACGGGCATCTTCTTGATGTTCTTCTATCGACCAACAGGTGCGAATGCATGGCAAGACATTCAGACGTTGCAGACATCTGTGACGTTCGGTTTGTTAATCCGCAACATGCATCGTTGGGCTGCTCACCTCATGGTTCTCAGCGTGTTCCTTCACATGGCGCGCGTTTTCTACCACGGTGCATACAAGCCACCACGTGAGTTCAACTGGGTCATTGGCGTTGTGTTGCTCACACTCACACTTCTTCTTTCCTTCACCGGTTACTTGCTTCCATGGGACCAGTTGGCTCTGTGGGCTGTAACGGTGGGTACAAACATGATGGGCTACACGCCAGTCATGGGTTCACAAGTTCGTTTCGTTCTTTTGGGCGGAACCGAAATTGGATCGGAAACATTGCTGCGTTGGTACGTATTGCACGTGATCATGCTTCCGTTCGTCATCATCATCTTTATGGCTATTCACTTCTGGCGCGTCCGCAAGGACGGCGGAATTTCCGGACCGCTCTGATCTGAGGAAGTAGAACAATGACTGAAATTCCTGAACACCTCTTAAAGCGAGCACAAGCAGCTCGTGACAAGGCCGCCGGTGCTGGCGCTGCAGACGCAGCTCCTGCTGGCGACCGCATTCCTGATGCATTGCTCGATCGCACCAAAGCTGCGGGCGCAGGCGCCGCAGTTGTCGCTGCTGCACCTGCTGGTGGCGTTCCTGTTGGTGCAGGTCCTGGTGGACACACGCAGCGTTTGCTCACTGTGGTCAAGTCCGGTTCCATCCAGGAAGCAAAGGCTGCACCCGTTGACAAAGTGCACACATGGCCTCACCTTCTTGCAGTGGAATTCGTTGCTTGCTTGGCGCTGATCTCAGCACTGTTTGTTTTCTCTTGGGTTGTGAATGCACCGCTCTTGAAGGCAGCTGACTTCAACAAGACTCCTAACCCATCGAAGGCACCGTGGTACTTCCTTGGATTGCAGGAATTGCTCACCATGTTCCACCCGATGATCGCTGGTGTGACGCTTCCTGGTGTCGGCATCCTTGCTCTCATCCTCGCTCCGTACCTCGACCGCAATGCTTCGAACAAGCCTGAGGATCGCAAGTTCATGACTTCGATGATGACGATGTTCCTTGTGTTCTGGGCAGTGCTCACCATCATCGGTTCGTTCTTCCGTGGTCCTGGTTTCAACTTCACCTTCCCATGGCGAGACGGAATCTTCTTCGAGTTGTGATCTCGATTTCGACCACACACTGACATTCGACGTATAGACAAAGAAATAAGGAACGAAAAGTTATGAGTACCGGATTGGTAATCGCAATCGTGATTATTGCGGCGGTCGTGTTTGGCGCGATCGTGGTCATGACCACAGCACGCTCCACGGAAGTTCGTGGCGCAGGTTCGTTGTCACGCGAAACACGTTCACGCGATCGCAAGACAACAATTGGCGGAGACGCTGCAACTGGCCGTGAGGTTGAAGCAGCAGCACGTACAACAGACATCGTGAAGGCTGCACCAGTAGAGGTTGCGCCATTCGTTGCTCCTGATGAAGAAGCAATCGGAGTTTCTCGTCGTCAGTTCTTCAACCGCACTGCAATCACCTTGATGGCAGCAAGCATTGGTGCCTTCGGTGCATCAGTTGTTGGTTTCTTGTGGAAGGGCGCTGAAGGCGGCTTCGGTTCCAAGATCAATGCAGGAAAGGTCGACGACATCCTCGCCGGCATTCGTGCAAACAAAGGTTTCTTGTACCTCGCAGAAGCACGTGCATGGGTCACGGAGTATCCAAAGGGTTCACTCAGCAAGGCACAGGCTGTCTATGGTGCGCAAGCTCCAGTGTTCGCCGGCATGCAAGCAGGTGTTGTTGCTCTGTACCAGAAGTGCCCACACCTTGGTTGCCGTGTTCCAGAATGCGCAAGCTCACAGTGGTTTGAATGCCAGTGCCACGGTTCGCAGTACAACCGCGTCGGTGAAAAGAAGGGTGGTCCCGCACCTCGCGGAATGGACCGCTTCGCAGTCTCTGTCACAAACGGAAATCTCACAATCGATACAGGTTCAGTCTTCGCTGGTCCTGCAGTCGGTGTGAACACAACAGGTCAAGAAGCTGAAGGACCGCACTGCGTCGGCGCCGCAGGAGGAGGTCACTAGTCATGATTGCTGCAACTAGCAAGTCCATTGGACTGCTCATTCTGCTTGCCTCAATAGGCGGATGGGTTCTCTACGGCATCTTCAATATTCGTAAGGGTCGCGCTGAAATCGGTGCAGAACAAACTCTTGCTGCGAACCGCAAGGAGTACTACGACGACGAGACCCTTGAAGGTCCTCGTCTCGAGCGCGTTCAACTTCTTGGACTCTTGTTCCTTGTCATCATCACGATCGCATTGCCGTTGTATTGGGTTCTTGAACCAAATCGTCAGGCTGAAGCAAATTTTGGTTTTGAAAAGCGTTTCGTCAACTGGGGCTCCTCATTGTTTGCTCCAACAGCTGACGGTGGTTTCAACTGCGCAGGTTGTCACGGCGGCATGAAGGGCACCGGCGGTGTTGCTCCATACGCCGTCACCGATCCAAAGACTGGTGAAGTGAAGGCGGTGACCTGGAAGGCACCAGCGCTGAACACAACTCTTTACCGATTCAGCGAAGAAGAAATTCGCTTCATTCTGAACTACGGCCGTCCATTCTCGCCAATGTCGGCGTGGGGCACTATCGGTGGCGGTCCAATGAATGAGCAGTCGATTCAGACATTGATTGATTACATCAAGTCGATTCAGATTCCGCAGGAAGGCTGTATTGAATCTCGCAGTTACTACAACCCAACTTGCGATGAAGGCCATCTTCCAGAGTCGAACAACAAGGAAATCATGACGGAGGCACAGCGTCTCGTTGATACCGGTACGTACGGTTCGCTCGGCGAAGCATTGTTCAATCTTGATCTCGGCTCCGGCGCGTACTCATGCGCACGCTGCCACACAAAGGGTTGGTCGTACGGAGATCCACAAGCCACAGGCGGCGGAGCATTCGGTCCAAACCTCACTGGTGGATCTTCTATCCGTCAGTTCCCTAACCAGTCCGACATGATTAATTTCATCAGCAACGGCTCTGAACTTGGAAAGCGTTATGGCGAACAAGGTCAGGGAAGCGGTCGAATGCCAGCATTCGGTCAGCTCTACACCGATGAACAAATCAAGTTGATCGTCGAATACGTGCGAGGTCTCTGATGTTGTCCGCTCTTCTTTCTATTGATTTCAATCCCGGTATTCGCGGCATCCTTGTGGTGCTCGTCATGTTCGTCTTCCTTATTGGCGGAACGTACTTGCTCGTGGGCAGCAACTTGGGCGCTCGCTTGGGCTTCCTTGTTGTTGCAGCAGCACTTGCTGGCTGGATGATGTGCATGTCTCTCGTTTGGGTGATCTACGGCATTGGTCTGAAAGGACCAGAACCAACGTGGCAACCCAACGAACCAATCACCATTGTTCGAGACGGTGCGTTATTAGATCGCGCAGAAGTTCTTGAAACCTCTGTCAACATTGACGGTCTTGATCCTGAAGCTGCGGCGAAGAAGGTGCAAGACACTCTTGTTGAAGATGGTTGGACACTTCTTGACGATGCAGACCCAGCTCGTGGTAAGGCTGTTGCAGCTTCCGACGAAATTCTTCAAATCGAAGCAGAAGAATTCGCAGCTGGTGAATATCAGTCTGTTGCTGTGTACGACAAGGGTGGCGAGCGCTATCCGAAGATTGGCGAGTCTCTCGACTTCTTCGCGTTCAAGCACAAGCCGCACTATTCCATCGTGGAAGTTGCACCGCTCATTCCTCAGCGCGCAGAGCCAGGTCGTGCTCCAGCACGAGCACAAATCGATACGACAAAGCCTCACCGTTATGTCGTCATGATTCGTGACCTCGGTGCGAAGCGTCGTCCGGGATTCCTCATGGGAATTGGTTCTGGCTTGATCTTCTTCTTGCTGGTGTGGCTGTTGCATCGCCGCGAGACACTTCTTCGTCAGAACCTTGCACTGAAGTCATCGGCGGCATAGCCCATGGGTCAGTACCTTCCCATCGTCGCGTTGACGGTGCTGGCCGTTCTCTTCGGGTTGCTTAGCCTCATCGCATCACGCCTTTTGGCGCCAAAGCGTCCAAACACTGCAAAAGAAGCGCCGTACGAGTGCGGAATCGTTCCTGGTCGTGAACCACCAGAGCGTTTCCCCGTCAGCTTCTATGTCATCGCGATGTTGTTCATCATGTTTGACATTGAAATCATCTTTGCGTATCCGTATGCAGTTGATCGTCAGTTCCTCGGAACTTTCGGCTTCTTGGAGATGGTGTCTTTCAGCGCTGTCTTCTTCGTTGCGTTTGTGTATGTCATTGCGCGTGGTGCCCTTGATTGGGGCCCAATGAAGCGTGCAAACGGCAGCAGTGAAATTTCTGATGCACCAGCTCTTGAGCCATTGCGCAGTGTGCGCGTTGTTGGCACAGAAGGTCGTGCAACACATGACGGAAAGGCCGCCTAATGGGTGTGGCTCAAAATGTTCTTGACGATGGTCTTGGTGGTCTTGATCACAACTTCGTCACTGCACGTATCGAAGATCTTGTTAAGTGGGCACGTTCGCGCTCCAGCTGGGCAGCATCTTTCGGACTTGCCTGTTGCGCAATTGAAATGATGGGTACTGGTGCTTCGCACTATGACATCTCACGTTTCGGTATGGAAGTGTTCCGCGCTTCGCCGCGTCAAGCAGACATCATGATCGTTGCTGGTCGTGTTAGCCAGAAGATGGCCCCTGTTCTTCGTCAGGTCTACGACCAAATGATGGAACCCAAGTGGGTTATCTCGATGGGCGTCTGTGCATCCAGCGGCGGAATGTTCAACAACTACGCAATCGTGCAGGGCGTCGACCAAATCGTTCCGGTTGATGTGTACGCACCTGGTTGCCCGCCAACGCCTGAAACTCTTATTCACGCAATTGAGACTCTTCACCAACTCATCGAAGATGGTGAAATCATGCGCCGCCGTGAAGCCAACAATGGTGGTGCCGGTGTTGAGCTTGATGCTCACGCGCCATCCGCTATCTCTGTCGCACTCGGGTCGAAGTAATTATGAGCGATCAAGTGGAACAAGCGGAGGAAACCGTCGAGACTCTTCATGGTTGTCCTGTTGTGTACTCGCGCGACCAACGAGTGTTGTTGGTGGGACGCGATCAGTACGTCGCAGTAACAAAAGCTTTGGTTACCGATGGCTTCGATATGTGCATCGACCTCACTGGCGTTGACTATCTCTCGCTTCCCAACCGCATCGTTGGTGCTGGCGTACAGCCAGAACGTTTCGAAGTTGTTGTCAACTTGTTGTCACTGACAAAGCGCGAGCGCATTCGCTTGCGCGTTCAGGTTCCTGCAGACGACACAACACTTCCTTCATTGTTCGATGTTCACCCAGGAACAGAAGCACATGAACGCGAAACCTATGACATGTTCGGAATCACCTTTGAAGGTCACCCTGACATGACTCGCATTCTCATGCCAGAAGATTGGGATGGTCATCCATTGCGTAAGGACTACGACCAAGGATTCATTCCTGTGCAGTTCAAGGGGTCGAACTCGTGAGCACTGTTATCTCTGCTGGTACTAACGAAGGCGGCCAAGAACTTCAATCACGCAGTGAACTCACTGCAAAGGAACTCTTCCGTGAAGTTGGTTCCGTTCTTCGTCTGAGTGAATCTGAAGCAGCCAAGTTGGCTGAGGTGCAAACAGAAGCACCCGAAGATCAGACCATGATCATCAACATGGGACCTCAGCACCCCAGTACTCACGGTGTGTTGCGTCTCATGCTTGAACTGCAAGGTGAAACCGTTCTGCGTTGCAAGCCCATCATTGGCTACTTGCACACCGGAATGGAAAAGACCGGTGAAGCTCTCACATACATGCAAGGCGGCACCAACGTCACCCGCATGGACTACCTGTCTCCATTGAACAACGAACTTGTCTTCTCACTGGCAGTTGAAAAGTTGTTGGGAATTGACGGCGATATTCCAGAGCGCGCTGTGTGGATGCGCATGCTCTTGTCCGAACTCAACCGCATGAGCAGCCACCTGTTGTTCCTTGCGACGAACGGCATGGACATCGGCGCAGTATCGATGATGTTGTACGGCTGGCGCGAACGCGAAGATGTGTTGCGCTTCTTCCAGAAGGTCACCGGCCTTCGTATGAACCACAACTTCATTCGCCCTGGCGGTGTTGCTGCCGACTTGCCTGCAGGTTGGCGCGATGATGTTCTCAGCATTCTTGAGAACTTGCCATCACGTCTTGAGGAATACGACATCTTGATGACGGGTCAGCCCATCTGGCGCGAACGTCTGCAGGGTGTTGGTGCCATCACAGCACGTGAAGCAATGGCTCTTGGTGCTACCGGCCCAATTCTTCGTTCGACTGGTGTCGCATGGGACCTTCGTCGTGACATGCCATACCTGCGTTACGAAGATGTCGAGTTCGATGTCATCGTGGGTCAATACGGTGATGCATACGACCGCTACGCAATTCGTTTCAACGAAATTCGTGAGTCAATGAAGATCGTGTATCAGATTCTTGATCGCATGCCTTCTGGTGACTACCGCATTCAGAATAAGAAGGTCACTCCGCCACCACGTGCGCGTATTGACGAGTCAATGGAAGCATTGATTCACCACTTCAAGATTTTCACCGAAGGATTCAAAGTTCCTGAGGGCGAGGTGTACGTCGGTATCGAAAGTCCTCGCGGTGAAATCGGTTGCTACATCGTGTCTGACGGTTCATCCAATCCGTATCGCATGCATATGCGTGCACCATCGTTCGTCAACATTCAGGCTTTGCCGCACATGATGCGCGGCGGTCTTGTCGCCGACGCTGTTGCGGTTATTTCGTCTGTTGACCCAGTTCTGGGAGAGGTTGATCGCTAATGGCACGCCTGACTGAAGAGAACGTTCGTCTCGCTCGCGAGATCATCGGTCGCTATCCAAAGCCTCGTTCAGCAACGATTCCGTTGTTGCACCTTGCACAAGAACAAGACGGTTTTGTTACTAACGAAGCAATGGCTCACATCGGTGAGCTAGTGGGCGCAACATCTGCAGAGGTGTACGGGACAGCATCGTTCTACGAAATGTTCAAGTTCGAACCAGTGGGCAAGTACCTCATCAACATCTGCGGCACGATGTCGTGCGCATTGATGGGTGCAGAAGAACTGATGCACCATGCTGAATCCCGTTTGGGAATTCACATGGGAGGCACAACTCCTGATGGCCTCTTCACCTTGGAAAAAGCAGAGTGCCAAGCAGCGTGCACAGAGGCACCATGTCTGCAGGTGAATTACCGCTACCGCTTCCGCGTCACATCGGAAAATTTCGACACGTTGATTGATCAGTTGCAGGCAGGCGAACTCAACAATGAGATTCCTGCCCACGGAACAGTCGCTTCAGTTCGTCAACACATTCCTGCTGATCGCGGTGTTGGTGCAGTTGCACCAGAAGATGTCACCGAAGGCCCTGCATGGCTTGATGGAAAGGCTGCGCTATGACCAGCAATCCCGGTGGCACATGGCCACACGCACCTGGCTTTATCGAAGGTGATCGCCCTCGCATCGTCACGTCACGTTTTGAATACGAAGACTCCTACACACTGCAGCGTTACCTCGCAACAGATGGTTATTCCGGTTTGCGTGCAGCGCTTGGTCGTCCTGCAACAGAAGTGCATGACGAAGTAAAGACCGCAACAGTTCTTGGTCGCGGCGGCGCTGGTTTCCCTGCAGGTAACAAGTGGGGACTCACACCGCAAGGTGTGTGGCCGCGGTACCTCGTGGTGAATGGTGACGAATCCGAACCAGGCACCTACAAAGACCGCTTGCTCATGGAGCGCGATCCGCATCAACTCATTGAGGGTTGCCTCATTGCGTGTTATGCCGCTGGTCTTTCGCAATGCTTCCTTTACATCCGTGGTGAGATGGCACTCGCTCAAGAGCGAGTCGCTGCTGCACTTAATGATGCATACGCAGCGGGCTATGTCGGTAAGAACATTCTCGGTTCGAAGTTCTCTGTAGACATCGTGTTGCACTGGGGTGCTGGCGCGTATGTCGTCGGTGAAGAAACTGCATTGATCGAAAGTCTTGAAGGCAACCGTGGCATGCCGCGTTTGAAGCCTCCGTACTTCCCAGCTGCAATTGGTTTGTATGGTCAGCCAACCATCGTGAACAACGTTGAAACTTTGGCCAACCTTCCATGGTTGTTGCGCAATGGTGCAGCCGCGTACACAGCGATCGGTACTGCAACGTCTCCTGGTACTCGCATGGTTGCAGTGTCTGGACATGTGAAGCGTCCAGGTGTCTACGAAATCATCAACGGCATCACCACCTTCCGCGACTTGCTGTACGGAGAAGAGTTCTGCCAAGGCATTCGTAATGGAAATGAATTGAAGGCGTTCGTTCCTGGTGGCGGTTCCGCACCATGGTTCACACCAGATCAGTTGGATCTTCCATTCGAGGCAAGCCAAGTCGGACCTGCAGGTTCCATGCTTGGTTCCGGCGCAATCATGGTAATGGATTCCACCACCGACATTCCTCGCGCTGCTCTCACGCTCACGCGTTTCTATGCGCATGAATCATGCGGCAAGTGCACACCATGTCGTGAAGGTGGCACATGGCTTGAGCGCATTTTGTCTCGCGTTGTTGATGGCAAGGGAACAGATGCAGACCTCGATCAACTGCTGGAAGTGGGCGAGTCAATCTGCCCGGGGGCTTTCCCTCATGCTTCAAACGAAAAGCTCGGCATTGCTGCAGTTCCGTTCCCTTATCGCATGAACACCATTTGTTTCGTCGGACCATCTGCGTACGCACCAGTGCACTCCGCACTCACGTTGTTCCGCGATGAATTCGAAGCTCGCGTAACGAAGCGCACTCTCATTCCTGTGACGGCGGTAGGCCAATGACAACTATTGATACGAACACCGAATCTGCAGAGATGCCTGAGAAGGATCCGAACGCAGTCAGTATCACGATCAATGGTCGTACTGTCGAAGCTCAAAAGGGCGACCTCATCATCGCTGCAGCTGATGCAGCAAATGAATTCATCCCACGTTTCTGTTATCACCCACGTATGAGTTCTGTCGGCATGTGTCGTCAGTGCCTCGTCGAAGTCGAAGGACCACGTGGTCCGATGATGGTGGTGAGCTGTATGACTCCAGTGGCCGATGGTCAAGTGGTGCGTACCGACACTCCACAGGTGAAGCGTGCACAAGAAGGCATCATTGAATTGCTTCTTGCGAACCACCCTCTTGACTGCCCAGTCTGTGACAAGGGTGGCGAATGCCCACTGCAAGACCAAGCCTTCAGTCATGGTGCAGGCGAAAGTCGTTTCGTTGAAGAGAAGCGTCACTATGAGAAGCCGATTGCAATCAGCGAACTGGTCTTCCTTGACCGCGAGCGTTGCATCTTGTGCGACCGTTGCACGCGTTTTGCCGATGAAGTTGCGGGTGACCCACTCATCAGTTTCACGCAGCGTGGCAACAACACACAGGTGATGACATTCCCTGACGAACCATTTGCTTCGTACTTCAGCGGAAACGTTGTGCAGATTTGTCCAGTGGGTGCACTCACAGCTGAGCCATACCGATTCAAGGCTCGTCCATGGGACCTTGAACAGCGCGAAAGTACATGCACCACATGTTCCGTTGGTTGCCGCACAGTTGTGCAGTCCAGTCGCGATGAATTGCTTCGTTACCAAGGTGTTGACAGTGACCCAGTGAACTGGGGATGGTTGTGCGACCGCGGTCGTTTCAACTTCCAGTCAGTGAACTCCGAAGATCGTTTGGAGAATCCTCAGGTGAAGTCTGGTGACTCATTTGAAACCACCACATGGTCTGCTGCTCTCGACACCATCTCACGCACGATTCGCCATGCATCTCCTGGTTCCGTTGCAATCCTTGGTGGTGCACGCGGAACAAACGAAGATGCATTCATGTGGGCACAGCTTGCAGATGCGGCCGGAATCACATTGCGTGATGCGCAACTTGATGATGGTTTGCCAGCATTAATCTTCGGTTACCCGCAAGCAACAATCGACGCAGCATGTAAGGCAGCAACTGTCATCTTGCTTGCTCCTGATTTGAAGGAAGAGCTTCCTGTTCTGCACATTCGTTTGCGCGATGCTGCAGAAAAGAAGAAGATCCGCATCATTGAGATCTCTGCTCGTGAAACCGGTCTGACAAAGAATGCATGGCGTTCCGTGCGTGCAGAGTCGGGCACCGCAGTCACTGCCGTACAGCAACTGTTTGCAGACGCAACCGTGGCCGCGCAGTTGGCATCGGGCCCCGTTGTCGTTGTTGCTGGTCGTGCAAACCTCGCTGAGGCCGCAGAGCACACAATGGCAGCAATTGATGCAGTTCTTGCCGGTGCACCAAATGCATCGGTGTTGCCTGCATTGCGTCGCGGAAACGTACGCGGTGCATTGTCGCTTGGACTTGCACCTCAGAATGGCATGGATGCAGCAGCAATCTTGGAGGCTTCGGCGAACGGTCAAGTGGAGTGTCTCATTCTTTTGGGTGCAGACCCAATGAATGACGTTGCCGACGCAGATCTCGCACGTCGTGGTATCGCAGGCGCAAAGTTTGTCGTTGCTATCGATACCTTCCTGACGCAAAGTGCAGCTCACGCAGACGTCGTCTTGCCTGCTGCTGCGTATGGTGAAAAAGATGGCACCACGATGAACCTTGAAGGTCGCGTCACCAACGTTGTGCAGAAGATCACTCCACGCGGTACTTCACGTGCCGACTGGATGATTGCCGCAGAGCTTGGATTCTTGTTGGGCCATGACAGTGGCGTCACAACGATTACCGATGTTCAGAAGTTGATGGGCAAGAAAGTTGCCGGTTTCGGAACAACCACTACATCGGTCGCAGTGAAGCGCGATGGTGTTGTTGTTTCTGTCCCAACACCAACACGGACAGCTCTCGCAGCTCCAACAATTACTCCTCGCAACTCATATGAGTTCCGCGTCGATGTCAGCCGCAAGTTGTATGACCGTGCAGTAGGCACCATCACCAGCCCGGCGCTTGCAGGCCTGGCAACTGGTGCAAGCATCACGATTCATCCTCTGGACCTCGAGCGTGTCGGTGCAGCAGAAGGCGCGAATGTTCGTGTCTCTAACTCGTACAGCAGCATCGTGTTGCCGGTTCGTTCCAACGAAAAGGTTCCACGCGGTACAGCCGTTGTGCCGTTCAACCAGCCAGGTGCAGACATTCGTGAATTGGTACGCCATGGTGATTCCGTGGTCGACGTAAGAATCGAGTCGATGTGATGTCGTCGTTGTTCGCTATTGATCCGCTTCTCGATGGTGGTCTCTTGTGGACTCCATTGATCATCGTTCTTGTCAAAGTTCTCATCGTCTTTGTCGTTGGTCTTGTCGCCACGATGTTGATGGTGTGGTTTGAGCGCAAGGTCATTGCAGGAATGCAAAACCGCGTCGGACCAAACAAGGCAGGTCCATGGGGCTTGTTGCAAACATTGGCAGACGGAACCAAGTTGTTCTTTAAAGAAGATCTTCTTCCCGACCGCGCTGACCGCTTGGTTTTCCGCCTTGCTCCGTACTTGGTCTTGGCCCCTGCGTTCCTAGCTTTTGCGATTATTCCATTGGGTGGAGACTTCCGTGACGGCAAGGGTGGCATGGTCACTTTGTTCGGTCATCAGACTCGATTGCAGTTAGCGGATCCACCAGTTGGTGTCTTGTTCGCACTCGCAATTTCATCGATTGCGGTTTACGGCATCATGTTGGCCGGTTGGTCATCAGGTTCGAAGTATCCATTGCTGGGTTCAGTTCGTGCTTCTGCACAAATGGTGTCTTATGAAGCAGCACTTGGCCTTTCGCTTGGTGCTGTTCTTTTGGTCTCGGGCACATTGTCCACCGCAGGCATCGTTGACATGCAGTCAAGCTTGGGTAACTGGAACGTCGTAGCTACCGGTTTTGTGCCGTTCTTCATTTTCATGATTGCTGCAACGGCAGAAATGAATCGACCTCCATTCGACTTGGTCGAGGCAGAACAAGAACTCGTGGGTGGATTCAACACTGAATACTCATCCATTCGATTCGCATTGTTCTTCCTTGCAGAGTTCATGAACACCATCACAATGTCGGCGTTGATCGTCACCTTGTTCTTCGGTGGTCCTCAGCCAATCTCTATCGGAAACACGACCCTCGATATTCCTCTGATTCCGAATGCATTTGAAGGAACCATTTGGTTGATTCTGAAGGTGCTTGTCTTCCTGTACATCTACGTCTGGTTCCGCGCAACGCTTCCGCGTTTCCGTTACGACCAGTTGATGGATCTTGGATGGCGTCTCCTCATCCCTGCATCGCTCGGATGGTTCATGTTGTTGGCCGCGCAGCGCGTCGGTCGTGATGCCGGTTGGGATCAGATGGTTGTCACCTTGGTGACTGCAATTGTTCTCATTCTCGGTTACGTGTTGTTGCAACTTGCCCACAAGGTCAGTCGCGCCAACCGTGAGAAGGACGGAGCAAGCTTCTAATGGGTTACTTCGGCGGATTCCTCGTCACCATGCGCCAGCACGGCGCAAAGAACAAGGTGACAACTGAATATTCCGGTGGTCGCGTCTTCCGCAAGAAGAATCGTGACAACAAGGACGAAAAGATTGACAAGCCCGAGCGCATGCACGGCCGCCATGTCTTGAATCGTTACGAAGACGGCATGGAAAAGTGCATCGGTTGCGAATTGTGCGCCGGTGTATGTCCTGCAAAGTGCATCTATGTTCGTGGCGCGGACAATGATCCGGACAATCCAACATCACCTGGTGAGCGTTTCGGATTCGTCTATGAGATCAACTATTTGCGTTGCATCCATTGCGACATGTGTGTGGAAGCGTGCCCTACTGAGGCAATTACCGAAACGAAGTTGTTCGAGTTCTCTTTCACTAACCGTCGTGACGCCATCTATACAAAGAGCGACTTGCTCGTGGGTGATGACGGAATGCCACAGCACTTGCCATGGGAAGACTGGCGCCCCGGAGAAGACCAGAACACTTCTGGTTGGATGCGTGCGACAGCACCAGCAGGTGATGCATCGTTCGAAGGTGTTGTCTCTTGGAGCGGTGAACTTGGATATGGGGTTCGCACTCCTGAACCAGTACAGGACATTCGCGATGAATCAGACGGAGGCAGCCACTAATGGAACTGTTCGTATTCGTCGTTGCAGCACTCATGGTTCTTGGTGGAGCACTTGGTGTCATCACTCGTTCCAACCCAGTGCACGCAGCATTGAGCTTGGTGCTCACACTCTTCGGCATTGCCGTGATGTTTGTTTCGCATGATGCGCAATTCCTCGCCGCAGTGCAGGTCATTGTCTATGCCGGAGCAATCGTTGTTCTCTTCCTCTTCGTCATCATGCTTTTGGGTGTTGATCAGACCGAAGATGTAAATATTGAACCCATCACGGTGCAGCGTCCATTGGCGCTCATCGTTGGTGCCGGTGTGATGGGCATTGTGATTGCGGCCATCGTCGCATCAAAGGATTTATTGGGTGGACGTGGTTCAGGTTTGAACGCTTCGACTCTTGAAAACCCCGATGCCAATATTCGAGAGTTGGCTCGCCAAATCTTTGGCAACAATGTTTTTGCTTTTGAACTCACGTCAGTTCTGCTCTTGGTGGCCGTTGTGGGCACTGTGTTGATGGCACGTCGTGTGAAGTCGAATGGGGCAGGGAAGTGAGCGCCATGTTGTCGGTCGTCCAACCCACGAACAGCTGGTATCTCATCCTTGCTGCCGTGCTTTTCGGAATTGGTGCCTTTGGCGTCATGGTCCGTCGTAATCCATTGGTCATGTTCATGTGCATTGAGCTCATGTTGAACGCTGTGAACCTCACGTTCGTCACTTTGGCAACTGCGTTGTCAGACATCAATGGACAAGTAGTTGTTTTCTTCGTCATGGTTGTTGCCGCAGCAGAAGTTGTTGTCGGTCTCGGCATCATCGTGGCCATCATGCGTCGTCGTAACGGCATCACTGCCGATGATCTTTCGGCTTTGAAGGGTTAACACATCATGTTGGATCTCATCTGGCTCGTCCCTGCTCTTCCGCTGACTGGTTTCTTACTCATCGTCCTCTTCGGACGCAAGCTTGGTGAACCATTTGCAGGAATCCTTGCAACTGTGATGACGGCATCGTCGTTTGTCGTTGTCGCAGCTATCTATTTCGAATTGCTGTCACTTCCCACGGAAGAACGTCATCACGTTTTCACGTTGTTTTCATGGATTCCTGTCGGTGGTCTTCAGGTAGACATGGCCTGGCTTGTTGACCCACTCAGCATCACCATGGCTCTGTTTGTCACGGGCATTGGCTCGCTCATTCACTTGTACGCCATTGGCTACATGCACGGTGATGCGAAGTTCCCGAAGTTCTTCATGTACCTCAACTTGTTCATCTTCTCCATGCTCATGCTGGTATTGGGTGAGAACCTGTTGGTCACGTTCCTTGGTTGGGAAGGCGTTGGCACTTGTTCGTACTTCCTCATTTCTTTCTGGCACACGCGCGACTCTGCCGCCACAGCTGGCAAGAAGGCCTTCGTCACCAACCGTGTAGGTGACTGGGGCATGATGACGGCGATGTTCCTTGCTTTCGCAGCAGTCGGAACTCTCTCCTACGAAGGCATTAACCATGCTGCAGAAACTGGTGGTCTCGCTGCTGTCACTGCAACAGGGATCGCCATGATGTTGTTCGTTGGTGCATGCGGTAAGAGCGCACAGCTTCCGTTGTACATCTGGTTGCCAGATGCAATGGAAGGCCCGACTCCGGTCTCGGCCCTCATCCACGCAGCCACAATGGTGACATCCGGTGTGTTCTTGCTCACTCGCATGGCACCAGTGCTGCACGCCGCATACCCATGGTCAAGCGATGTCATCGCCACCGTCGGTGCGCTTACAGCATTGTTCGCAGCAACCATCGCTGTGGCGCAAACAGACATCAAGAAAGTCCTGGCGTACTCCACGGTGTCTCAGCTCGGTTTCATGTTCCTTGCGATTGGCTCCGGCGCGTACGTTGCAGCCATCTTCCACATGGTGACTCACGCGTTCTTCAAGGCTCTGTTGTTCATGGGTTCAGGTTCTGTCATCCACGGAATGCACCACGAGCAAGACATGCGCCGTATGGGTGCATTGCGCAAAGTGATGCCCATCACCGCGATCACTTTCATCATCGGCTGGTTGGCCATTGCTGGTGTGCCACCGTTTGCAGGATTCTGGTCAAAGGACGAAATCCTGTTGTATGCATTCGCAAACAACCGCTTGCTCTATTTCATCGGTGTTCTCACCGCACTTCTCACTGCGTACTACATGACTCGTCAGGTCATCATGGTGTTCTTTGGTGAAGCTCGTTGGCACGATCATGCTGAAGAAAATGGTGCACACGGAGATCACACTCCACATGAGAGCCCTTGGACAATGACTGCACCATTGGTTGTGTTGTCTGGTCTTGCAATCACCGGTGGTGTGATGCAGTTGCCCTTCTCAAAAGAGACGCATTGGCTCGAGCACTGGCTTGAGCCAATCGTGCATCATTCAGAGGCAAACATTGAAGGAACCTGGGCCAGCGACAACAAGTGGTTGCTCTTGGGCCTTGCAGTTGTCATTGCATGTGCTGGTATCGCAGCAAGCATTGCGGTGTATGCAAAGGGTAAAGCAAAGGCCATCGAGCCAGAAATTTTGGCTGATGCATGGCGCTATGACTCCGCGATTGCCTCGATTGTCGGCGGGCCAGGTCGCAAGGCATTCAATGCAGTTGCAGCCTTTGATGCGCACATTGTCGATGGTGCGGTTGTTGGAGTGGGCACGGAAGTACGTGCTGCAAGTGGTCTCCTGCGCCGAGTACAAAGTGGTCTCGTTCGTTCATATGCCGCAATCGTTGGACTCGGTGCAGTCATCATGCTTGCTTGGTTCCTCTTGAGGGGAGTCCTCTGATGTTGTCGTCAATTTTTGCAAGTGCAGAAGCAGGCGAGGCCATGGCTTCGTTCCCGATTCTCTCTGCGCTGATTCTGTTGCCCCTTATTGGTGCAATCATCGTGACGTTGTTGTCGAACCGTCGCCCTGAATATGTGAAGCTCACTGCTGCGCTGATCAGTGTTGGTACCGGTGCGATGTCGTTGTGGATGTTGGCGAAGTTCAATACACACGACGGCGGATTCCAATTCGTTTCTCAACATTCGTGGATTGATGCCTGGGGAATCTCTTGGCACCTCGGCGTTGATGGCATCTCGCTATTCCTTGTTGTGCTCACGGGCATTCTCTTCCCGCTAGTGATTTTGGGTGTTGACCCGCATCATGACGAGAAGCGATACCTCGCATGGTTGTTGCTCCTTGAAGCAGGCGTGATGGGAAGCTTCCTCAGCCTCGACTTGTTCTTGTTCTTCATCTTCTTTGAAATCGTTCTTGTTCCGATGTATTTCCTCATCGGTGGTTGGGGCTACGACAAGCGCATCTACGCAGCGACAAAGTTCTTCCTCTACACAATGTTCGGTTCCGCATTCATGCTCGTCGGCATTGTTGCAACAGCAGCTTTGGCTCGTCGTGATCTCGGATACCTCACTTTCGACCTTGTAAAGATTGCGGAACATGCTTCGTTCGCAACAAACACCGGTCGGTGGCTGTTCTTGTCCTTCGCCATTGCGTTTGCAGTGAAGGTTCCTATCTTCCCGCTTCATACGTGGTTGCCTGATGCGCACACTCAAGCTCCGACTGGTGGCTCTGTCATCCTCGCTGGTGTGTTGTTGAAGATGGGTACGTACGGATTCTTGCGTTTCGGCTTGTACCTCTTCCCTGCAGCAGCGGTGTGGGCAAAGCCAGTACTTCTCACTCTCGCCACCATCGGAATTATCTATGGCGCGATTGCAGCAACAATGCAGACTGACTTGAAGCGTCTCGTGGCTTATTCATCAGTTGCTCACCTTGGCTTCATTGTCCTCGGTACCTTCGCGATCACATCGCAGTCACTCACTGGTGGCGTGATGCAGATGGTGAACCACGGACTCTCTACAGGTGCCTTGTTCCTCTTGGTCGGAATGATCTACGAACGTCGTCACACTCGTGTGATTGCAGAACTCAAGGGAATCCAAGCTGTTGCACCCATTTTCGCTGCAGCGTTCATGGTCGTCATGCTTTCCTCGATCGGAGTCCCTGGTCTCAACGGTTTCGTTGGTGAATTCCTGATTCTCATCGGTTCATTTGAAACTGCGCGTTGGTGGACAGTAGTTGCAGCAACCGGGGTCATTCTTGCTGCGCTCTATCTGCTGTGGGCATACCAGCGCGTCTTCCACGGCGAGCCAGACGAGGCAAACTCAACGTTCAAGGAAATCACACTTCGCGAAGGAACATTGCTGTTGGTCTTCATTGGTCTCATTGGTTTCACTGGTATTTTCCCGAAGCCAATGTTGAGCCGCATTGAGCCAAGTGTCGACAAGCTCATTGAGCATGTCGAGAAGCACTCGGATTACAAGGCTCCAATGCATGAAGGTGGTCATTCCACTGACTCACATTCATCGACCGAGGAAGGCGAATAATGGTTCTCGCAGCAACCTTGACCACTCCAGAGATTCCATGGAGTGATTTTCTTCCTCTTTTGATCTTGTTGGGTGGTGCTTGTGCACTTCTCTTGTTAGGAACACTTGTTCCCAACTGGCCACGTATTGCGACACCAATTGTCACGATTGCAACCGCAATCGCAGCCGGTGTTGCATCGTGTGTGCAGTGGAACAACTTGTATTACCGCAAGGGCTTCAGCATCATTTCGGGTGCAATCACGATTGATCGTTTTTCTGTGCTTGCAACGCTCATCATTACGGTTGCAGTTGCTCTCGGCGCTCTTCTTGCATCAGTGCACAATGACCCCGCAAATGGTGATCCACTCGAGCGTTTCGCTCTTCTGCTCACGTCAGCAATCGGTGCTGTGGTCATGGCGTCGTCGAACGACCTCATCGTGTTGTTCCTGGGTCTCGAGATTCTGAGCCTCTCGCTGTATCTCATGGCTGCGAGCGATCGTCGTCGCGAGGAAAGCCAAGAAGCTGGCCTCAAATATTTCATCCTCGGTGGATTCGCCTCGGCCTTCCTTCTGTACGGAATTGCATTGTTGTACGGCGCAACAGCCTCGACCAACATCACTGGCATCGCTTCATCTTTGGATGCGCGCGTTGCCGTTGGCAGTTCTGACGCGATGTTGCTTGTCGGTATTGGATTGTTGTTGGTCGGACTTGGTTTCAAGGTCTCGGCTGCGCCATTCCAAATCTGGACTCCGGATGTGTACGAAGGTGCACCGACATCAGTGACGTCCTACATGGCATCTGCTGGCAAAGTCGCAGCGTTTGCTGCAATGTTGCGCGTGTTTATCGTGGGCCTTGAAGCCCGCGTTGATGATTGGCGCCCAGTGATCTGGGTCCTCGCAGTTCTCAGCATTTTCGTTGGTTCCACCATGGCTGTGGTGCAAACAAACGTGAAGCGCATGCTTGCGTATTCCTCGATCAGCCATGCAGGTTTCATACTCGTGGGCGTGGAAGCTGCAGCACATATGCAGGGCAATGGTTTGTCAGCATCAATGGCATATCTCGCGATTTACACAATGCTCGTCATGGGCTCGTTTGCAATTCTCATTGCTGTTGCTGGCAATGGCGACACCGCAACAACTCTTGATGCATTCAAGGGACTCGCGAAGCGTCGCCCCGCTCTTGCATTGGCATTCAGCACCTTGCTGTTCGCACAGGCTGGTGTTCCATTCACCTCAGGTTTCGTTGCAAAGTTCGGTGTCATCAAGGCCGCAGTTGAAGTCAACTCCTATGGCATCGGTATCGCTGCGATGGTTGGTGCCGTTATCGGTGCCTTCCTGTACTTGCGCATTGTCGTCAGCATGTGGATGGAAGAGCCGACAACGGAAGAAGCATTGGAAATTCCAACGGTCATCAATGTGGTGATTGCCATCTCCGTAGCCTTCACGCTCATCCTTGGTTTCTTCCCCAACATCTTGCTGAACGCCATTGACTTGGTGCGCTTCGCACCTAACTGATCGTCAGCGTGTCGCGCGCTGCACGAGCGCGTTGAACAACCCTTGATTAGCTGAGTCTTCTTCTGCCGTGTCTTCGGGGTGCCATTGCACGCCAACGACCCACGATGCAGACCCGTGTTGCACCGCTTCAATTGTTCCATCGCCGTACGTGCCCACGACGGTGAGATCAGAAGCAACGACATCGATCGCTTGATGATGGAATGAGTGAGTCATTGGCTGAGTAGTGCCCATCGCATGGGCAACTAAAGAATCAGCGGACAGCTGCACTTCATGCATGGTGTCGCGGTGAATCTCGTAGTTCTCCAGATGTTGAATCAATGTTCCACCAAGTGCAACGTTCAAAATCTGATGCCCTCGACAGATGGCAAGCACGGGAAGGTCTAAATAAATCGCGTGCTGCACTGCAACAATCTCGAAGTCGTCGATGAATTCATTCACGCCAAACAAACGTGCGTTTTCTTCCTGTCCGTACTTGGCAGGACTCACATCGCCTCCGCCAAGAAGAACCATGCCGTCACAGCGCTCAACAGTTGCACGAATCAGTGCAACATCGTCTGTCGGTGGAATAACAATGGGTAAGCCGCCAGCGCGTTGCACTGCATCTGCGTAGAGGCGACCACCGCTGACAACCGGTGTGCGATGGCCTTTTGCTTCGTCGGAACGTCGACCAGGAATTGCGATGAGCGGACGGCTCATCGTGAAATAACTTCGTCCACTACGTAGTCGTTCTGGCGTGCCATTGAGATCACGCTGTCAGAATGTTCGCGCCCGCGAACTTCTAAGACCACTTGTACTCCGGTTTCACGGACATGAAGTGAGATACCTTCGCGCACATGTTCCACTTCAATGAGGTTTGCGCCAGCACCGGCAAACAAAGTCAGAAGTCGCGCAAGACCACCGGGGCGGTCTGAGATGCGGACAAACAAAATGAGTCGACGTCCGGCCTGAGTTTCATTTCGACGAATGAGGTTTGGCACAAGACCAAGATCAACGTTGCCACCAGAGAGAACAACACAGGTGGTTCCTGTTGCTGAAGGAACGACTTGTCCGCTGAGAAGTGCTGAGACACCTACCGCGCCGCCGCCTTCGACGTATAACTTGCTGCGATCCATCAGCATCACCATTGCATCGGCAACGAGATCTTCTTCCACAACAACTATTTCATCAACGAATTGTTCAATGATGGGGCGCGTAAAGTCACCTGGAGTCTTCACTGCAATGCCGTCAGCAAGTGTGACGATGGGGCCGTCAGCAGGTGGGTCACCTGCATAGGGTGCACACGCACGAACCTGAACACCAATGATGCGAACATGAGGCATTGCTTGTTTCACTGCGATTGCAACACCACCGGTGAGTCCACCGCCACCGAGTGGAACAATGACTGTTGCAAGGTCCGGAATGTCTTCAACAAGTTCAAGACCAAGAGTTGCTTGTCCAGCAACAACAAACGGATCATCAAATGGATGACAGAAATTCATTCCAGTTTTTTCCGCGTGCACTCTTGCTGCTGCAACTGCGTCAGACAATGTGTCGCCACCTTCAGTGAGTGTTGCTCCATACGACAACACCGCTTTCATTTTTGAAAGCGATGCACCAGCAGGAACAAAAATCTGACACGGGACGCCGTAGTGCTTTGCTGCAAAAGCAAGAGCTTGAGCATGATTGCCTGCACTGCCTGCAACAACACCGTTTTTCACCGCGTCACCAAGCGACGCCAACTTGTTCATCGCACCGCGAATTTTGAAAGAGCCAGTGCGCTGCAAGTTTTCTGCCTTCAACACCACGTTCCCGCCAAACCGTTCGGTCAGAGTGAGGGATTCTGTGATGGGGGTTCTCTTCACAACACCGGCGCCAGCTCGACGGGCGGCAACGATGTCGGAGGAATCAATAGGGAACGCGGACATGCGTCACTACCGTAGTGGTCATGCGGGCAGCCCTTATCGCGAATAGCAACGAAGCCGATCCTGGATTCGTCGGCCGTTCCCTGCGTCGCCGTGGGTATGCCTTCACTGATTTTCTGCGCGAGCAACATCACGAGTGGCCATCGCTCGACGGTTTCGACCTGGTGGTGGCAATGGGGTCGGGCTGGAGCACCTACTGGGACCACGTGGCAGAGCCAGTCCAAGCAGAGCAAGACTTGATGCGGGAGGCGATGGCCAAGGGAATCCCCGTGCTCGGAATCTGTTTTGGGGGCCAACAGCTGGCAAATACCCTGGGCGGGTCAGTCACAAAGGCACAAAGTACTGAAATTGGGTGGTTTTCGGTCGAAAAACTGCCAGAAACTGCTCATTTTGCCCCCGAAACCCTTTTTCAGGGGCCATGGATGCAGTGGCATTACGACAGTTTCACCGTCCCCCCAGGGGCGACAGCCTTGGCACATTCACCCGCAGGACCCCAGGCCATCGTTTGCGGACGTGCATTGGGGCTGCAATTCCACCCAGAAGCGACGGAAACCATCGTTCGGATGTGGGCCTCGGAAGATGGGGTGGAGGAGCTGGTGTCTCAGGGGATTAACCGGGAAGGACTCTTTCGAACAACCCGCGAGAACCAGCTGGATTCGGAACGTCGTTGCGACGAACTCATTGGCTGGTTCCTCGCAGACATCGCACAAAGGCACATGCCACAAGGCTAAAGCCGCGAGTGAAGTTGGGGTAGTTATGGGGCCCCGTAGTAGTTTCAAAGGCTGTGTCTGAGTTTCTACGGTCCTATCTCACTGTTGTGTGGTTCGGGCTTGCCGCATTTTTAGTCGCCGGATTGTTGCTGGGTATTTCTGCGCTCGTCCGCCCCAACAAGCCAAACAGAGAAAAGATGCTCACCTACGAAAGTGGTGTTGATCCTGTTGGTGATGGCTGGTCGCAAAGCCAAATTCGTTATTACGTCTTCGCACTTCTTTTCGTCATCTTTGACGTTGAAGCAGTGTTTATCTTCCCGTGGGCTACTCAACTCGAGCGCTATGCCGGATTCGGACTTGTAGAAATGGGAATCTTCGTTGCCATTCTTCTGCTCGGTCTCGTCTACGCATGGCGCAAGGGCGTCCTGCGCTGGGTCTAGGGAAAAGGTTCATCGATTATGGGACTTGTTGATCGCGGTCGGCTTCCAAAGCCACTAACAACACTCTTCAACATGGGACGCTCCTATTCATTGTGGGTGTACCAGTGGGGCCTCGCATGTTGCGCTATTGAAATGGGTGCTGCATTCGGTTCACCTCGTTACGACGTCATGCGTTTGGGTGTTATCCCCTTGCCTGCATCACCACGTCAAGCAGACCTCGTCGTTATCTCTGGCACCGTCACCGACAAGATGGCTCCTGCCATCAAGCGTTTGTACGAACAGATGCCAGAACCGAAGTACGTGATTTCTATGGGCAGCTGCGCAAACTGTGGCGGTCCGTACTGGGATAGCTATTCCGTCACCAAGGGTGTTGATCAAATCATTCCTGTTGATGTGTATGTCCCTGGTTGTCCACCACGTCCTGAAGCTTTGCTTGAAGGAATCGTGTTGTTGCAACAGCGCATTAAGAACGAAGACATGGGCGCTCGTTGGCGCGGTGAAGGCACCAAGCCAATGAACATCGTCGATGGTGAATCAGCTGAGAAGGGTGGTGTTCCCGTTGTCGTCAACAACTGATACCCCAACCGAAGCTCCTCGCGACACAGTGCGCGAAGCAGAACTCGCACGCGTTCTCGAAGCACTTGGTGCAAATGTCGTCGATTCATTGTTGAAGCCAAATGACGACATGTGGATTCGCGTCACTGCAGAAACATGGCGCGCAACCGCTGAGACCTTGAAGTCACTTGGCTACACATACTTTGGTTTCTTGTCGGCAATCGACTGGCTTCCTTCTCCGTTCGGCAAGAGCGAAGACGATGCTTCTGGTCCATCTGAAGATCGCGACTCCACCATCAAGCAGGGCTACACCGGCGGCGATACTCGCTTCCAAGTGTTCGCACGTTTGGTGCAGCCATTCACCACCATTGGCATCAACATCAAAGTTGATGTTGATGATGCAGTGATGGCAGTTGATTCATGGTCCAGTGTTTTTGCTGGTGCGAACTGGCACGAGCGTGAAGCACACGAAATGTTTGGCATTGGCTTTAACGGCCACCCAGATCTTCGCAACATGTATCTCCCAACAGATTTTGAAGGCCACCCGATGCGCAAGGACTTCCCGTTGCTTGCTCGCATCGTGAAGCCATGGCCAGGCATCGTTGATGTTGAGCCATTGCCTGGTGACGACGAAGAGGAAGGCGAAGCATCATGACCATGCTTGGCGATCGTCAACAACTCGCATACATCGCAGCTCAGGCTGCCGATGCGCGAGTCAACGTTGAACTTGAAACAGAGGGCATGACCCTCAACATCGGACCGCAGCACCCTGCAACGCACGGAACATTGCGCATCATTGCTCGCCTTGATGGTGAGCAAGTGGTGTGGGCAGAACCATCTGCTGGCTACATGCACCGCGGTTACGAAAAGCTCACTGAAGTTCGTACGTTCCCTCAAGTCACTGCGTTGGTCAACCGCATTGACTGGTTGGGTTCATTCGCAAACGAAGTGCCATTCATTCTTGCTGCAGAAAAGTTGATGGGCGTCGAAGCTCCATCACGTGCGCAGCACATTCGCACCATCTTGTTCGAGCTCTCTCGCATTGCAAACGTTTCATTGTTCCTCGGTGACCTTGGTGTGCAGCTGGGTGCAATCACTCCAGTGTTCTTCGCATTCCGTGACCGTGAATATGTTCTGAACCTCATCGAGGCTGCAACCGGCGGACGCTTCCACCCGAACTTCGACCGCATCGGTGGATTGAAGGACGACTTGCCTGCAGGTTTCGTTGAAGAGACACGTGTTGTCATGAAGAAGTTGCGCACATTCTGCGATCAGATTGAAGACCTCTTGTTCGGAAACGAAATCTTCCAGTCACGTACTCGCGGTATTGGTGTCATTCCGAAAGACGTTGCATTGCAGTACGGCTTGTCCGGCGCAAACCTTCGTGCAAGCGGAGTCGACTGGGATCTTCGTCGTGACCAGGACATTCCAATGGCGTGGAACAAGACAGAGTTCAAAGTCATCACGCATCCAGACGGCGACTCGTTCGCACGTTGCTGGGTTCGCCTGCAGGAAGTGCGTGAGTCAACAAAGATCGTTGATCAACTTCTCGACACGATTCCTGCTGGTCCAGTGATGGCCAAGGTTCCAAAGATCATCAAGGTTCCTGAAGGCGAAGCTTGGGTATCAACAGAGAACCCACTCGGCGAGATGGGTTATTACGTTGTCTCTCAAGGCGACCAAGGTCCATTCCGCGTCAAGATTCGCAGCGCTTCGTTCAACAACATCTCGATTGTTCCTTGGTTGTTGAAGGGTGTGTATGTCCCTGACATCATCACCATCCTTGCGTCGTTGTACTTCATTCTCGGAGACATTGATCGCTGATGATTGCTGCACTTCTCTCCGCCGACCTTCCCTACTGGGCAGTGTCACTTCTTCGCGTCCTTGGCGGGCTCGTTGCTGTGTTGCTCCCTGCGGGCACCGTCGTGTACCTGTTCCTTTTCAAGATGTTGTCGTTCATGCAGTCACGTCTTGGACCAATGGAAGCTGGTCCGTACGGCTCAATGCAGTTGTTTGCTGAAGTAGGTAAGTGGCTGCAGAAGGAAGACATCGTTCCTGCTAGCGCTCAGCCTGAAGCTCGCATCTTCAAGATGGCACCGCTCATCGTGTTGGCAAGCACCTTCCTGTTGGTTGTTGTTGTTCCATTCGGACCCGATGCATGGTTCACCAACTTCGAAACAGGAATCTTCTACGCACTTGCAGTGTCGTCAGTTTCCGTGTTGGGAATTCTCATCGCAGGTTGGTCCAGTGCGAACAAGTACTCATTATTGGGTGGCTTGCGCGCTGCTGGTCAGCTTGTTGCGTACGAGCTCCCCATGGTTCTTGCAGTGATTGGTGTTGTCATTCAGGCAGGCACGATGAACCTTCAGGAAATCGTTGTTGCGCAGAACGCGGGTTCGATGTTCGGCTGGGATGGCCTCGGCAACCCATACGTACTCACTCAGTTCGTTGCTTTCCTTATCTTCATGATTTCTGTGCAGGCAGAACTCTCACAAACTCCGTTCGACATGCCCATCGCGGAATCCGAACTTGTGTCTGGCTATATGACGGAGTATTCAGGTTTCCGCTTCCTGATCTTCTTCATCGGTGAGTTTGCAACAGCAGGTGTCTTTGCGATGATCGCATCTGTTCTTTTCCTTGGCGGTTGGGGCGTTCCGTTCTCATGGTTCGGTTGGACAACCATCGACAGCATTGATAACTGGATGAATGTTGCCGGACCGCTCGTCTTGTTCGCCAAGATGATGGCCCTTGTTTTCTTCATTATGTGGATCCGCTTCTCTTCTCCGCGCTTGCGTGAGGATCAATTGCAGCGCTTCGCATGGAAAGTGCTCATTCCAATTTCGCTTGTCAACATCATGTTGACTGCTGTTCTGAAGGTGGCTTTCTGATGGCTAAGCCAAAAGTTCCCGGCATGTTCAAGGGTCTTGGTGTCACATTCGCCACTCTCTTGGCGACTGCAAAAAATGGTGCGGACACCGTTCAATACCCACACGAAAAGGAAACCCCTCCAATTCGTGCGCGTGGTGTTATCGCATTGCATGAAGACAACTGCACCTCGTGCATGTTGTGTGCACGTTCGTGTCCCGACTGGTGTATCTACATCGAAGGTCACAAAGAACTTGCTCCGCCTCGTCGTGCCGGTGGTGCACCTCGCAAGGTCAACAAGCTCGATCGTTTCGACATTGACTACGCATTGTGCATGTACTGCGGTATCTGCGTTGAGGTGTGCCCGTTTGATGCGCTCTTCTGGAGCCCTGAATACGAATACTCCGAACCACGCATCGCCGACTTGTTGCATGACAAGGCGAAGTTGGGCGAGTGGATGCAGACCGTTCCTGAAGCTCCAGAGCTTGAGGCGGGCGCAGAGAAGAAGGGCAAGAAGTAATGCTTGCTTCAGACGTACTCGTCGCCCAGAACGTGGGCTTCGCAATCATCGCCGCCATCATGGTCATCGGTGCTCTTCGCGTCGTCACCACCAAGAACGTGGTGCACGCTGCTTTGTGGCTCGTTGTCGTTCTTGCAGGTGCAGCAGCTCAGTATGTGTTG
Organism: Actinomycetota bacterium; assembly: GCA_041175365.1. Classification (GTDB taxonomy): domain Bacteria; phylum Actinomycetota; class Acidimicrobiia; order Acidimicrobiales; family Ilumatobacteraceae; genus UBA2093. The sequence goes on from JBEDFA010000072.1 coordinate 29,159, forward strand.
CTCGCAGCAGAGTTTGTGGCCATCACACAGATCATGGTGTACATCGGCGCAGTCATGGTGTTGTTCCTTTTCGGCACCATGCTTACGCGTGCACGTATTGGTGCTGAACAAGATCTCAACAACAAGAACGGCATCATTGGTTTGCCCATTGCAGTTCTGTTGTTGGCCACAATGTTGATTGCCCTCAACGATGGCTTCAAGTCAGAGAAACTTCCTGTTGACGCACCAGTTGTCACTACACAGCAAGTGTCCGACCAAATCTTTGGCCCCTACTTGTTGCCATTCTGGGCTTTGTCATTCGTCTTGCTTGCTGCAGCTATCGGAGCCATCGTGCTCGCGCGGAGGGACTAACTATGTTGCTCAACCAGTTCCTCATGCTGGGTGCAGTTCTTTTCTGCATCGGCGTTTATGGCGTCATCGTTCGCAAGAACGCTGTGCTTGTCCTTATGTCCATCGAGCTGATCCTCAACTCTGTCAACATCAACTTGTTGGCATTCTCGTTGCGTAACAACTCAGTTGATGGACACACATTTGCTCTTTATGTCATTGCTGTTGCTGCCGCTGAAGTCGGTGTCGGACTCGCAATGGTCTTGCTCATGTACCGCAACCGTCGTTCCGTTGGCCTCGACGAACTCTCAGAGATGAAGGGCTAATCCATGTTCTCTTCAGCTACCGAAGCCACCGAAGTCATCTTGAAGTCCGGCTGGTTCCTTGAACACGCATACATCATCCCGCTGATTCCAGCGGTGGCGTTTGCGCTCATCATTTTCTTCGGCAAGAAGATGCCTCTGAAGGGTTCCGAATTCGGCATCCTTTCCATGTTTGGCGCATTGGCAATGTCTGCTGGTGCTGCATATCAATGGATTCAGCGCGTCAATGGTGCGCCGGAAGAAGCCTTCATCAAGCCTGTCATCAAGACATGGACATGGTGGCAGAACGACGGAGTGTCACTCGGAATCGGCCAGCACATTGATGGTCTCTCGATCACCATTCTTGTTGTCGTTGCATTCATCTCGTCTCTTGTGCAGATTTATTCAACCGAATACCTGCGTGGCGACCGTCGTTACACACACTTCTTCGCATCGCTCACGTTGTTCTCCGCAGGCATGCTCAACATGGTTGTCGCAGAAAACATGATTCAACTCATCCTCGGATGGGAACTCATGGGCTTGTGTTCCTTCATGCTCATCGGTCACTGGTGGGAAGAAGGCGCAAACAGTCGCGCTGCTTTGAAGGCGTTCTTCACCACACGTACTGGCGACATCGGCCTCCTTGTCGGAACATCGGTCCTCTTCTTCTCTGCGAATGAGTGGACGCAAAAGACTCTTGGTGTGTCTGGCTTCAGCATTCGTGGCTTGTCTGCATGGGCTCTGTCGGGCAACCCTGGACATGCAGCCATCACCGTTGGTGCGGTTGCACTCTTCATTGCAGCAATTGGTAAGTCGGGCCAGTTCCCACTGCACACTTGGCTGCCCGATGCAATGGCCGGTCCAACACCTGTCAGCTCGCTCTTGCACTCGTCCACCATGGTGGTCGCCGGCGTTTTCTTGGTGGCTCGTCTCTACCCAGTGTTCTTCGAAGGAATGAACATTCTTGGTACAAGCCTCAACTTCATCGTTCTGATCGGTGGCATCACCATCGTCATCGCTGCCGCGTTGGCGTTTGTGCAGACCGACATTAAGAAGGTGCTCGCGTATTCCACTGTTTCTCAGTTGGGTTACATGATGATGGGTCTTGGCGCAGGTGCTTGGTTGCCTGCGGTGTTCCACATCTTCACCCACGCGTTCTTCAAGGCTTGTTTGTTCCTTGGTGCCGGTTCGATTAGCCATAGCGCCTCGCATCACTCATTTGACATGAAGAAGGACATGGGCGGTCTTCGCAAGTTCATGCCCATCACGTTCAGTACATGGATTGTCTCCACGCTTGCGCTGTGCGGTGTGTTCCCATTCTCTGGTTTCTTCTCGAAGGACGAGATCATCGACAACGTGGGTCATAACGGTTACACGTTCTTCATGATCATCGGTTTGTCCGGTGCTTTCCTCACCGCTGCGTATATGACACGCGCGACCTACCTCACTTTCTTTGGTGAGCCACGCGGTGCAGCCGCAGGTGAACATCATGATGATGAGCACGGTCACGATGCACATGCAGCACATGATGACCACGGGCATGACGATCACGGTCATGATTCGCACGATGCACACGCATCTCATGATTCACATGACGATCACGGTTCACATGGACCACGTGAGTCTGGCCTCATCATTACCGTGCCGCTCATCATCCTTGCCACGCTTGCGATTGGCTCTGGTTTCCTGAACGCTGCTCCGTTTGGACACAGCTGGGAGAACTTCAAGAAGTGGGTAGAGCCACGCGCTGAAGTTGTTGCCGTTACCGATGTTGCACACACAACAGGCGGAGCTGGTGAAGTTCGTATTGCTTCAGGCGGAACAACCGATACAACAGTTCCAACACCTGAAGAAGTTGCGGCACACAGCAGCGAAACGCCAGTCGATGGTGAAGTCGCGACGGAAGACACCGTCGCTCATGGTGAAGAGCCAACCGCAGTGCACGACACGAAGTCTGCAGAAGCTGGCGCCGAGGGTGAAGCACATCATGAATCACCTTGTGGCTCTGAAACACCAGAAGGTGGCGTGTGCTACGCACCACAGTTGCACCATGCACCGTTCAAGTGGTCGAAGGCTGGATTGTCGATGATCATTGTGTTCGCCGGCATGCTTCTTAGCTGGTTGCTGTGTGTTCAGTTGTACGACCGTAAGAACAAGAAGCTTGTGGGTCTCACAAAGCGCAACAAGCTTCTTGGTGCGGGTTACTCGTTCTTGGAGAACAAGTACTACCTCGACACTCTTTACGAAAAGATCATTGTCCGATCCATCGCGCATCCAATTGCTCGTGGTGCGTATTGGTTCAATCAGAACGTCCTCGACGGCATCGTGAATGGCGCAGGTATCTGCACCAAGACCGTTGCCGGTTGGGTCTACCGCAATGTCGACCAGAAGCTGGTCGACGGAGCGGTGAACGGAGCAGGTACAACAGCTGAAAATGCTGGTGGTGCTCTGCAGCCCGTTCAGTCCGGAAAAGTCAACCAATACGGTGCATTGTTGTTCGGCGCTGCCGCCATCGGTGCACTCGTACTCGTCATCATCAACTTCTAAGGGAGCTACTCAGCATGGAAGTCCTCAGCGACCACAATTGGGTACTAACAGTCGGCACATTTTTGCCGCTTGTTGGTGTCCTCATCATGCTCTTCATTCCGAAGGCAGACGAGGCGTTGTCGAAGGCAGTCGCCATCGGCACCGCAGCGGCCACGTTGGCAGTTGGCGTGTACACGCTGACTCAGTTCAACTTCGATAAGGCCGGAGAGATGCAGTTCGTGGCACAGCATGACTGGATCTCAGTCATCAAGTCCTCGTACTACATCGGACTCGACGGCATCAGCTTGCCGTTGTACTTCCTCTCGATGGTCATCACGTTGCTCGTGATGATCTACAGCTGGAACCACGTTCCATCACCAGGAAATGCAAAAGCGTTCTTCATCCTCATGCTTGTTCTTCAGACAGGTATGGCCGGAACATTTATCGCTCGAGACCTCGTCCTCTTCTTCGTGTTCTTCGAACTCGTGTTGTTGCCGATGTACTTCATGATTGGTGTCTGGGGTGGCGAGAACCGCCAGTACGCATCACTCAAGTTCTTCCTCTACACAATGTTCGGTTCAGCACTCATGTTGGTGGCGTTCCTCGCACTGTTCTTCAAGACTGGCGCAGAGAGCTTCTCTATTCCATTCCTTATCGAGAATGGTGGCGCAATCGCCAAGAACACTCAGATCTGGATCTTCGCTGGAATGTTCGTCGGCTTTGCAGTCAAAGTTCCGATGTTCCCATTCCACACGTGGTTGCCTGACGCACACACCCAAGCGCCAACACAAGGTTCAGTCATCTTGGCTGCCATCTTGTTGAAGCTTGGTACTTACGGTTTCGTCCGCATTGCAATTCCAATCCTTCCTGATGCAGCTCGCGAATGGGCACCATGGATTGGTCTTCTTGCAGTCATCGGCATCATTTACGGAGCACTCGGATGTCTCGCACAGACAGACATGAAGCGCTTGATTGCGTTCTCGTCTGTTGCTCACATGGGCTACGTGATGCTTGGTATTTCAACACTCACGTCGTTCGGTATGAACGCTGCGATGTTCGGAATGGTTGCTCACGGTCTCATCACCGGCATGTTGTTCTTCGCAGCAGGTTCTGTGAAAGAGCGTTACCACACGCTTGAAATCAAGCGCCTCTCGGGCATGTTGGTGCAGATGCCAAAGCTCGGCTGGATCCTTGGCTTCTGTGCAATGGCATCACTTGGTCTTCCTGGCCTCGCAGGCTTCTGGGGTGAATTCCCCGCAATCTTGTCGGCGTACCAGCCAGCAGCCGGACTCAATGTCAACGTCTTCCGCGTCTACATGGTCATCGCTGCAATCGGCACGGTGCTTGCAGCTGGTTACCTCTTGTGGCTCTACCAGCGCACCGCATTCGGTGAGCCAACTGCAGAGTTCGCACCAGGTCATGGTCACGACGAAGACATCCACGATGTCAACAAGTTCGAGTGGGTTGCATGGACACCATTGCTCATCGCAATCGTTGTCTTCGGTGTGTACCCACAACTGATGTTCAAGGTTCTCGACCCAGCAGTGGGCGTGACCCTCAAGGCTTTCGGAGGCTGACCTGTGTTGAGCGCACTGGCCACGGCGTGGACTTCGCCGTCAATCGATTACCACGCGCTTGCCCCCGAGATTGTTCTCGCGGGGGGCATTGTGCTGCTCCTTCTCCTCGACCTTTTCCTGGCTGACGCGAAGAAGTGGGTACTGACTCCACTTGCATCGTTCGCAGTTCTCGGCGCATTCATTCCTGTTCTCACTCTCGCTCTCAGCGACGAGGGAGTTCGCAGCATGTTCGACGGCCGTTACATGGTGGACGACTTCAGCCTTGTGATGAAGGGCTTATTCCTTCTTGCTGGTTACGTGGTTGTTCTGCTCACGGCAGATTATTTGCGCGAAGGCGACTATTACCAAGGCGAATATTGGTTCTTGTTGCTCACCAGCCTTTTGGGCATGGTGATGATGACTTCAAGCCGTGACATGGTGTCCATCTTTGTTTCGCTTGAATTGCTCTCAATTCCTGCGTACATGATGGCTGCATGGCGCAAGCGCGATCTTCGCAGTAACGAAGCCGGCATCAAGTACTACTTACTTGGCGTTTTTGCATCAGCACTCATGCTCTATGGCATGTCGTTGTTGTACGGCATCACCGGCTCCACCAAGTTGGTAGAGATCGCTTCCTACCTTGGCTCCGACCTCACATCGTTGCGTGCTCTCGCCGTCTTCTTCATTGTGGTCGGCTTCGCATTCAAGGTGTCAGCTGTTCCGTTCCACACTTGGGCACCTGACACTTACCAAGGTGCACCAACTCCAGTGACTGCATTCCTGTCGGTTGCATCAAAGGCCGCTGGTTTCGTCGCTCTCGTCACCGTTGTGTACGTCGCATTCCCTGGTTCACATGAAGTGTGGCAGCCAGTGTTCTGGATTCTTTCTGCACTGACCATGACCGTGGGTAACTTCCTTGCACTGAAGCAGACCAACATCGTTCGCATGTTGGCCTACTCGTCTGTTGCTCAGGGCGGGTTCATCTTGATGCCACTCGCTGTTGCAGGTATTGATGGCGTTGAGAACGCAGCGTTGCGTTCCATCGTGACGTACCTCTTGGTTTACGCAGCAACAAACCTTGGTGTTTTCGCCATCGTGATGGCAGTGGCACGCAAGACACGCAGTGGAGAAATCGCATCGTTTGGCGGCTTGTTCTCGTACGCGCCTGGTCTTGCAACTCTCATGACAATGTTCATGGCTTCGCTCGCTGGTATCCCTCCATTCGGTGGTTGGTTCGGTAAGTTCACCGCGTTCCATGCGCTTGTTTCTGCCGGAACCACGTGGTCGTATGTTCTCGCCATCATCGGCGGTATCAACTCTGCAGTTGCCTTTGGTTACTACGGAAAGATCCTCCGCGAAATGTGGATGAAGCCAGTCCTCGACGGAGACACGTCTCCAGTTCCTGTCTTCTCTTCATTGAAGGTTGCACTGATCATCACCAGTGTTTCCACATTGCTCTTGGGAACACTCCCAGGCATCGTGTTGCACTTCGGTGACATCGCCGGTCTCACCGGTGCCTTCGGCAAGTAATTCTCTTCGCGCAGCAATAGCTGCTGCGGGCGGTTCCATTCCGTTCTCTCAATTCATGCAACACGCGTTGTATGGCGAAGGTGGTTTTTACTCTGGTTCTGGTCGTGCCGGTCGACGTGGTGATTTCCTTACGTCTCCAGAAGTTGGACCTTTGTTCGGTCACGTTCTTGCTCAAGCAATTGACAACGTATGGATCAAGTTGGGATCACCGCAGAACTTCACGATTGTTGAAGTGGGCGCAGGGCCAGGAACTTTGTCTCGCTCCATTCTCGCTGCGCACCCACAATGTCTCGAGCGTGGAACGTACGTGGCGGTGGAAGTCTCTGCGTCTCAGCGCGAGTCTCATCCCGAAGGAATCACGAGTACTGATGTGATGCCAGCGGTGATTGAAAACGGAGTCATCATCGCGAATGAATTGTTCGACAACCTGCCGTTTGAACTGTGGGTCTTTGATGATGGGTGGCGTGAATCGCACATCATTCAACAGGGTGATGGATTCGCAGAGATTCTTCGCTCAAGTGACGTTCCAAGTTGTTTGCCTTCTCGAGTTCCGCACGGTTCTCGTGCACCAGTACACACCACGGCGGTGTCGTGGTTAACCGATGCGCTGGCACGGTTGCAACACGGGTCTCTCATTGCGTTTGATTACTGCACGCCGTTGACAGCAGAAGTAGCTTCAATGCCGTGGCGCGAATGGCTGCGCACATACGCCGGTCATGAACGGGGTACTCATTACCTACGTGACGCGGGGGAGCAGGACATCACCACTCAGGTGTGCATCGACCAATTGGCCGCGGTGCGTGAACCTGATGCGGCTCGTAGCCAGTCCCAATTCCTCCAGCTCTGGGGGATCGATGAGCTGGTGGAAGAAGGTCGTCGGGTATGGACAGAATCTGCCGCAGCTCCAACCCTTGCGGCAATGAAGATGCGCAGCCGGATTAGCGAGGCAGAAGCACTGCTTGACCCCGCCGGTTTGGGCAATTTCACCGTTCTGCAATGGGACAATCGCTAAGGAGAAGCGAACTAGGTTGGCAACATGATTGTTGTTGACCGACTCACAAAGACGTACGGGTCCAAAAAGGCGGTTGATGACCTCTCTTTTACTGTGACCCCAGGACGAGTCACGGGTTTCCTTGGCCCAAATGGTTCAGGCAAAAGCACCACCATGCGTTGCATGTTGGGTTTAGACGCGGCCGATGCGGGCTCTGTCACATTTGATGGCAAGCAGTACAGCGAACTTGATCAGCCGCTCACCCATGTTGGATCACTTCTGGATGCAGGCGATGCTCATAAGGGTCGTAGCGCTCGGAATCACTTGCGGTGGATTGCAATGACTCATGGGTTTCCGGAATCGCGAATTGATGAAGTGCTTCACCAAGTCGGAATGGCAGAAGTCGCAAAAACAAAAGTGGGGAAGTTCTCACTTGGTATGCGCCAGCGTCTTGGTCTTGCAGTTGCATTACTTGGTAATCCGCAAGTGGTGATTCTTGATGAACCTGCAAATGGTCTTGACCCCGAAGGTATTCGTTGGACGCGCGAGGTAATGCGCAGCTTGGCTGATGCGGGCCGTTCAGTCTTGGTGAGCAGTCATCAGTTGGTAGAGCTTTCACTGGTTGCCGATGATCTCATTGTCATCGGTCAGGGAAAACTCATATCCGCCGGACCTATTTCCCAATTCATGACACAACATGCGAAGTCATGGGTGAGGGTCGTTTCGCCACAGTTTGATGCCTTGGCCTCCTTGGTGATTGCACAAGGTGGAACCGTGGAACGCACCAATGATGGTGGGGATTTCCATTCGGTGACTGCGATACAAGTGGGAGAGATTGCAGCTGCAAACAACATCGTGTTACACGAGCTGTCGCCACAAACAGGCTCTCTCGAAGAAGCCTTCCTTGATGCAACAGATGCATCAGTGGAATTCCGCGGAGAATCTACAAGTTCTACAACAGACGGAGGCCAGTGATGTTGGGTACGTTCCGTTCTGAATTATTCAAGATGACGACAACGCGTGCCACAAAGGTTCTGTTGGGCTTTGC
>JBEDFA010000073.1:0-2769 GCA_041175365.1 Actinomycetota bacterium
TAGTCCTTTGTAGCGAAATGCTCATCAAGCACTGCGGTGAATTCACCGGCATTGATTGAACGTGCTCGGGCATTCTTAAAGTTTTCTACTTGCGCAAGTTCTTCACGACCGATCGCTTTCAGGAAACCTGGAAAATGACGATCGGCTTCCATGCCAAGCAACCAGAATGCACGGCCATCAGCACAGCGATAGCAGTTCATTTGTGGCGCAGGGTTCTTACGCGATGACTTCGTACTTTGACGCTTGCCGAATCGTAGGAACACACCAACGTCCCAGCCCAATGTGTAGATGCCCGTGCGCAGCAAACTGGTCGAGACAACTCGGCCCTTGCCGGTGCGTTCGCGATCGAACAAAGCCGCCATGACGCCCGCAGCCATCGATAGCCCAGTGGTGTGATCGCCCTGTCCACTGCGAATAGCCGGAGGAAGTTCATCGGGCGCAACTGTCGTATGGGCAAGACCTGTACGAGACCAAAACGCACCAATGTCATATCCAGCTTTGTCAACGTCTGGACCGGTTGTTCCGTAACCCGTGAGCTGGCCATAAATCAATCGAGGGAATCGCTTCGTCAACGAGTCGGGGTCAAGTCCCATTCGCGCAAGACCCGCAGGTCGCACATTCGACACAAATACATCTGCTTCTTCGAGCAGAGCAAACATTTTTTGCAGGTCATCTTCTTGGCGAAGGTCAAGCACGACCGACCGCTTTCCACGGTTATCGATTTCAAATGGTGGAACGCCTTTCTGATCAGCGACACCCAATGCCCCAAAAACAAAACGTTGCGGGTCTCCAGTTGGCGGTTCCACTTTGATGACATCAGCACCCCAGTCAGCCATCAACCCAGTCGCTGCCGGTCCAGCGACCCACACGCCCATCTCAATGACCTTGACGCCTTGCAATGGTCCAGACATCGCGACCTCCCGCATTTATTCCCTTGTCCATTGTGTCCTATTTCCCCCACTCACCGTGTGTGCGGAGAACTCTCGGCGACAGAATGACGGGGTGACTTTGACTTCGCCAGACCTTGAATGGGGCAACTTCTCCGAACAAGGGCCTTGGGTCCTTGATCGCGACACCATCACTTGGTCACGCATTGCAGTCGTCCTTCGTGCAGCAGCACAAAAAGAAGTTCCCGCACTCATTAAGTCTCGTCGCATCCCGCCACTCGGCCGCCTCGTCACCGTGGTGTCGCATCTCGGCTGGGCACTTCTTCCCTGGTTCTACAAAAAAAAGTTCAAGAAGTTCTCCACACCAGAAGAGTCACGCGCTTATGTGTCTCTCCGTCTTCGTCATGCCATTGAGAAGTTGGGCGCCACCTACATCAAGTTGGCCCAAATCATTTCGAGCGGAGAGGGCCTCTTCCCCACCGAACTCGTTGATGAGTTCAAGCGTTGTCGCGACCAAGTACCCGCAGAGCCATGGGACTGCGTGCGCACCACAGTGGAACAAGACCTCGGTGCTCGCATTGAAGATGTCTTTGCATCTTTCGAGAAGACCGCGTTAGCCGCAGCTTCGATCGCGCAAGTCCACCGCGCCACTTTGCTCACCGGCGAAGACGTCGTCGTCAAGGTGCAGCGCCCGAATGTTTCCGAGATGGTCAAGAAGGATCTGCAAGTCATGTCCTGGATTGCACCGTTCATGATTGGCCGTATCAAGGTTGCAGCGCTGGCGAATCCACCTGCACTCGTTGAACTCTTTGCCGAAACCATTGTCGAAGAACTCGACTTCCGCATGGAGGCGTCCAACATGATCGATGTCGCCGTCATGTTGCACGACCTCAATCAAGAGGCCTACATCGTTCCTCGCCCGCATCCTTCCCTCGCAGCTCGTCGCATTCTTGTAATGGAACGTTTGCAGGGCTTCAACTTTGATGATGTTGACGGAATGCAAGCCGCGGGCATCGACACTGAAGCCGTCATCAAGACAGGAATGATTTCCTTCATGGAAGGCGCCCTGATCCATGGCATCTTCCACGGTGACCTCCATGGCGGAAACCTCTTTGTTCTTCAAGACGGCCGTACTGCACTCCTCGACTTCGGCATTGTCGGACGACTCAGTAACAAGCGTCGCTTGGCATTCATGCGACTCATGCTGGGTGCGACAACCAACGACCTCAAAGGCCAAGTTGCGGCATTGCGTGACCTTGGTGCACTGCCGATGGACACCGACATTGACGCGGTGATTCGCGATCTTGGACTGGACCAACCCACCATTGACCCCACTTCCTTGAATGGCGAAGAGCTGGTTGCAGAAGTCCAGCGCATTGTGAAGGCCCTTTTGGCTTACGGCGCAAAGCTGCCGAAAGAGTTGATGCTCTATGTGAAGAACATGGTGTTCCTCGATGGCGCCATCGCACGCCTTGCCCCCGACCTTGACATCATCGGCGAGCTCACACATATCTCAATGACGTTCATGCAACGCCATGGCGCCCGTTTGGCTCAGGAACTCGGCGTCGATACCAGCACCATCGAAATCGACATGGGCAGCCTCAAGGCAGGCCTTGGCGTGGATGAAAGCACCGAGTCCATGACATACCGCCAGTTGCAGCAACGGCGTGAATTGATTCAAAAGCGCATGAAAGACCACATCGTCAACTGACGCTTTCATTGCCGAGCACCTCATCGGCGAGAATAGAGAGGTGAGACTTCTCGTAGCGCGTTGCACTGTTGAATATGCCGGCCGTCTCGAGACTCGCCTACCCGAAGCGCTACGCCTTGTGATGGTGAAGGCCGATGGGTGTGTTGCCATTCATTCTGATGGTGGCGCATA
>JBEDFA010000074.1:0-2891 GCA_041175365.1 Actinomycetota bacterium
TTTGATGAATGCCTACTCCGTGCTCAGATGCAGGAGATTGATGGACTCACTATTCCTGTCATCGCCTTAGATGATTTGAAAATCAACAAACTTGCTAGTGGCCGAGCAAAAGACTTAGACGATCTAGAAAATCTTCCCTGATTTCTATTCGAAGACAGGCGCAATCATGTCCATGTCTTCCAAGCAGTGCTTGGGCGGCGGCGGGTCTTCATCCGGCGCCATCACCACACGCAGTTCCACGCCACACACGCTGCAGCGATACCGCACATTGATCTTGCGCATCTCACCGCTGGGTGGAGGCTCGGGCATCATCGACGTCATTGACTTCAACATGCCGAAGCCGAACTTCCACATCACGCGCATGATGAGCAAGCCCACACCGACCCAGACGAAAGTGCCCCAAGCCGGAAACGAGATGCTGATCATGATGAGAGTCTTAACGAATTAGCCGAGGCGTTCGATGATGGTGGCATTGGCCATGCCGCCACCTTCACACATTGTCTGCAAGCCATAACGGCCGCCGGTGCGCTCAAGCTCATGCAACAGCGTGGTCATCAAGCGAGTACCGGAAGCACCCAATGGATGGCCCAATGCAATGGCTCCACCATTCGGATTCACCTTCGACATGTCGGGGTGCAATTCCTTCTCCCATGCAAGAACAACAGACGCGAATGCTTCGTTGATCTCTGTGATGTCCATGTCGCCCATGGTGAGACCAGCCTTTGCAAGTGCCTTCTGCGTTGCAGGAATTGGTGCGGTGAGCATGAGCTGTGGGTTGTCACCGGCAAGACCGAAGTTCACGAAACGTGCGCGAGGTGTGAGACCAAGTGCGCGGCACTTCTCTTCGCTCATGATGAGCATCGCGGATGCACCGTCGGTGATTTGGCTGGAGTTACCAGCGGTCACGCGACCACCGTCTTCTTCGCTGCGGAATGCAGGCTTGAGTTGCTGAAGCTTTTCAAACGGAGACTCACGAATTCCTTCGTCAGTTGTCATGAGCTTTCCTTCAGCATCATTGACGGGAAGAATCTCGCGCTCAAAGCGACCTTCTGCTGTTGCTTGTGCTGCAAGAGCCTGTGAACGTGCACCGAAACGGTCCATGTCTTCGCGGGTAATGCCCCACTTGTCGGCGATCATTTCAGCACTAACGCCCTGCGGAACAAGGCCGCCTTCTGGTGCGTAACGAGCAGAAACTTCAGGGCCGAATGGGAAGCCGTACTTACCATCTGCGATTGCTGAACCCATCGGAACGCGAGTCATGACTTCAACGCCTGCTGCAATGACCACGTCGTATGCGCCGGCCATAACGCCTTGTGCTGCGAAGTGAGCTGCCTGCTGGCTGGAACCGCACTGGCGGTCAATGGTGGTGCCAGGAATGGTGTCGGGAAGGCCTGCTGCAAGAACTGCGTTACGACCAACATTGAGGCTCTGTTCGCCGACCTGCATCACGCAACCCATGATCACGTCTTCAATGAGTGTGGGGTCGATGCCATTGCGCTCGACAAGAGCCTTCAATGTGTAACCAGCGAGATCGACGGGGTGCCAATCCTTCAAGCGGCCGTTGCGCTTGCCGAGTGGTGTGCGAAGTGCGTCGACGATGACTGCGTTTTGCATTGGGGTCCCCTTTGGTTCCGTGTGTGGCACAAAGTCTGCCTTGTTTGGCACCGCCTGCCAAAGTCGAAGGATTGTGCGTTAGTCCGCTTCCAGAACCTTAGAAAACACGCGGTTCAGAGCCACAACATCAGTATCCGTCAGGGTATTGGTGAAAGTGCGGCGCACGATTCGGTAATACGTGAGGCTCGCTTCCTTCCAGGAGTCGTGACCTTTCGGTGTCAACACAATCAGAATGGCGCGACCGTCATCAAGGATGGATTTCTCGCGCACGATGAGTTTCTTCTCTTCCAACTTGTCCAACTGGCGCGAGAGGCTCGATGGATTTGCCATCACTCGTTCGGCGAGATCATTGAATCGAAGCGAGTCCTCGTCGCCTGTTGCTAACGCATCAAGAATTTCAAACCACGGACGCTGCAAACCATTTTCTTCTTCCAATGCACGCGACAACATTTTGTCGAGAGCTGCGTGTGCCGTGAGAAATGCACGCCATACGCCTAGACGCTCTGGGTCGGGAAGAGTCATGACTCTTTACGCCGCCGGTTGTGGTGGTGGCGGGGCAGTCACACGTGCGAAGTGTGCAAGTGCATCTTCACGCGACGTGTGTGTGGAAAGAAGTGCGCGGCTGGGCATTACTAACTTGGGTTGCGAAACACCGAGAACTGCAGTTAAGCGATCATTAACGCTGTAAATGCTGCACCATTTTCCATCAGCAGGGTTTCCAGCAACAACATCAACGCGTGCATTTGCACTAGGACGGCCCAAACACTGAATACGTGCATCGAACTGATCGCTCCAGAAGAACGGCACTGCTTCATACGGTGTTTGCGGTTGAGCATTCATTGCAGCAAGCAAATTGGTTGCTGCGATTGCACCCTGTTCTGCTGCATTGGTCCAATGCTCCACGCGCATGTCTGCTTCGACATCGGCGAACAATGCGTTCGGCCAACGCAAAACGTCGCCCGCCACGAAAACAGTTTCGGGTCCAGCATTGAGATTCGCATCGCACACCACGCCATCGCGCACAGAAAGACCGGAACCTTCCAGCCATGTTGTTGCCGGCGAAACGCCAACGCCCACGATGACAACATCAGCTGGAATCGTCTCGCCGCTTGTCAGTGTCACGCTCTTTACGCGTGAGTCGCCATCGATACTGGCCACTTGCACATTGCACATCACGCGCACGCCGTTGCGCTCATGTACTGCACCAATCGCCGCACCCATCTCTGCACCCATCGCACGAATCAGTGGTGCTTCCAGGCCTTCCAGCACTGTCACTT
>JBEDFA010000075.1:0-11087 GCA_041175365.1 Actinomycetota bacterium
CGCTGCCCCGATGAATTCGGGACCTTGTGAATCGGTGAACAATCTAGGCGGTGCTCCCCCCAAGGGCAAACAGTCCGTGCATATCGAACGAGAGAAAGGCGACACAAGTGCCGCTTACCTCATCTTTAAGCGGTCAACGCCTCCGGATCAGAAATCTCGCCCTGGTACTCCGAGAAGTACAAGGCCAGCTGAGTGCGGTTCTCCTTGTCAAAGCGGGACAGCATTCGTGACACGCGGTTCCTCACGGTTTGCAATCCGAGGTACACCGTTTCAGCAATCTGCTTATCGGAGTATCCCATTGCGATCAAACGAGCAATGTGGCGATCATTGGCATCAAGTTTGCGAATGATTCCAAGACCACGCTTCTCTAATGATTCGGAAGCAGCACGTACTTCAGTTGCATTGATGAGCCGAAGGCCCGATGCAACATCTCGGATGGTCTGAATCAGATCTTCCGAGCTACCCGTCTTTAAAACAAAAGCACTTGCGCCCAATTCGTACGCGGAGACCAAAGCTTCCTCTGAGTTGAATGACGTCAACACGACAATCTTGATGTCCGGATGTTCTGCAATCACCATTCGAGCAACGTCCAGTCCGGACTCACCGTTCAAACGAACATCAACAACCATCACATCGGGCGCCTCGTTCACGAGCATCGCACGTGTTGAGGCCAATGAGTCGGTGATACCAACAACATTGATCCCATCTTCATGTTCAAAGACCGAAGCCAGTGCTTCACGCACCATGACATGGTCATCACAAATTGCAACACTTGTCATTGCCCACATCCTTTGCATTGCGGTGCAGCAGGTATGCACCCACTGCACGGAATCGACCACGTCACCGTGGTGCCCTCTTTTTTTGTTTGAATCTCCATATAACCCCCTAATGATTCGGCGCGTTCGCGCATGTTGTGGAGACCGTTTTGCATTCGCGCTGTTGATGGAATGCCACTTCCATTGTCCTGAATCGTCAACGTCAACCGTCGATTGGATCGAACAATTCGAATATTGAGCCTTGTTGCATTGCCATGCCTTACGGCATTTGATGCGCCTTCAATACAGACCGCTCTCAAGTGTGATTCGATATCACCCGGAACAGAAGCGACCTCAATTGACAGTTCCAACTCTGTCTCTGTCGGTGTCAAGATGGGAATCAATGCGTCTTCCAGCATCAACCGCAGAGGTGAAGCTTTGCGAGATTCAACATGCAAAATCTCACGCCTGATCTCAGAGATCACATCGTCAATCGCTCCTATTGCTTTTTCAAATGCGGCAGTCGTTTCGGGATCTTTTCCCCGGCCTGCAACTGCTAACGACAATGAAGTGGCGTACAGATTTTGAATAACAACATCGTGCAGGTTTCGAGCGATGCGTTCGCGTTCCACCGCAATAGCTCTTTTTCGAGCTGCAATTGCGACAAGAGTCCGCTGGTCATTGATGAGTCTCTGAAGTTCCGAAACTTCATTCAGATCACATCCCACTTCAACAATGTGATCACCAAGTCGTTGCCAATTAATCCACGTCGACACATTTGTTTCTTCTACGTCATAGATGTTTTGTGTCTGGTCACTCAACACGAACACTTGCAAGGAATGCCCCGTATTCCATGCTTCTGAAATATGCGCGAGCGAGATATGCGGCTGAAAGTAGGTCTCGCTCATCAGTTGGCCGTATACAACAGGATTTAGTCTCAGGTCCTCGTAGTGCCTGTTCCACCACACCAACTTTGCATCGACGATGGAATCCCATTCATCGGTGACGACGTCATGGATTGAGATGTAGTCGCTCATTTGGTAAAACACCGAGACGAGTTCGTCAATATCAATAGTTGAAAACGGAAGTTCTAATTTCGTCTCGCCTGCCATATGGCGAAACTAACGAGCATTCGTTCGAACGAAAGTACCTACTCAGGTATTTGCTGGTTACTTTCGTCCTTATTTTTCTTCGGCAAGTCTGGATGCAGAACTGTGTACAAGAAGAGAACGAGTGCAAGCAATCCGAATGGTGCAAAGTTTTTTGCGCTCTTGTTGAACACCGGATACAAAACAAACGCAGAGAGCAATGCAGTCCACGACCACAGAATTGCAACAGCTCGACGTGGACCATGACCTAACGCAATCAAGCGATGGTGCAAGTGTCCTTTGTCTGCGTGCGCAAGACCTTGTCGATTGATCACGCGACGAACAATTGCGAAGGCAACGTCAAACACAGGCACGCCCAAGATGATCAATGGAATCGCGAGTGGCGCAAGAAAGAAATATGTCTGTCCACTGAAGGCCTGTGTTGTTGGGTCTGCACGACCACCCACCACGCTTGTTGACACTGCGACTAAGAAGCCAAGAAGATATGCGCCGCTATCTCCCATAAAGATGCTTGCGCCATTGAAATTAAATGGCAGGAAGCCGACACATACGCCCACTGTGATGATTGCAATCAGCGGCCCGATGTTCGGCTCTGACAACAACCCAAGTCCTGCGAGATGCTGAGAGTAAATAAAGAATGCTGTTGAACCGATGGCCACGATTCCTGCAGCAAGTCCATCAAGCCCGTCAATCAAGTTGATGGCTTGGGTCATGCCCAGCAACCACACGATGGTCACGATGGGAATCCAGTCATTTGATAACTGGATAACTCCGAGGAACGGGATGCGGAAGTAGAACATCGTGACGCCAGCTGCCACGAGGATCATTCCGGTGACGATGACTCCGAACACACGCGCAGGGGCCGACACTTCACGGATGTCGTCCATGACTCCGATGCCAAGAACCACCATTGCACCGAGCAAAACACCAAGTAATTCAGAGTTGCCATCGAACAGTGGCGAGAACCTGTCCATGTTCCATGCCATGAGAAGCGCGCACATCACGCCAGCAAACATTGCGATGCCTCCGACGTCAGGTGTCGGCACAGTGTGCACCTTGCGTTCGTCAGGTACCGCCACCCAGTTCTTCACACGCGCAACAGCACGCACGAGAGGAGTCGTCAAGAGCGTCACCGTCATGGCGCATAGGCCAACGATGAGATATCCAGTCGTGTCCCCCATTACGGGATGAGCCTAGAAGAGATACCGACCGACGCCGGACCTAGAACGGGTTTGGATACACAGGGAAGCGCGAGCAGAGCTCGGCGACCTTGGCACGCACCACTGCAACAGCAGCAGCATCTTCACGATTGCGAAGTGCTTCAGCGATCAGAGAAGCAATAACAGGCATCTCTGCCTCTTTCATGCCCTGCGTCGTCACACTCGGTGTACCAATGCGAACACCTGAGGTAACAAACGGACTACGTGGATCATCCGGAACAGTGTTCTTGTTCAGCGTGATACCTGCCTCGTCCAACACAAGTTGAGCAACCTTGCCGGTGCACTCTGCGTCAAACGGACGAAGGTCAACCACCATGAGGTGATTGTCGGTTCCACCACTAACAAGTCGGAAACCCTCCGTCGTGAGTGCCGCTGCGAGAGCAGAGGCGTTCTTCACTACTTGATGTGCGTATTCCTTGAAAGAAGGATCGAGAGCTTCACGGAATGCAACTGCCTTTGCAGCGACGACATGCTCAAGTGGTCCACCCTGGCTGCCAGGGAACACTGCCTTGTCAATTGCCGCAGCATGTTCTGCTTTGCTGAGAATGCAACCACCGCGAGGTCCACGCAACGTCTTGTGCGTTGTGAAGGTCACGACGTCTGCATAGGGAACAGGGTTTGGATGTGCACCGCCAGCGACAAGCCCCGCAAGGTGAGCAATGTCGAACATGAGCAATGCACCGACTTCGTCAGCAATTGCCTTGAATGGTTCTGGATCAAGACGACGTGGGTAACTAGTGGTACCAGCGACAATCATCTTCGGGCGATGCTTCAGTGCAAGTTCGCGCACATTGTCAAAATCGATGCGCTCGTCACCAGGCGTGACTCCATATGACTTGAAGTCGTACAAAATGCCGCTGGCATTCACTGGTGAACCGTGCGTGAGGTGACCGCCATGGTCGAGACTAAGTCCGAGAATCGTGTCACCAGGGTTCAACAATCCGAGATACACCGCCATGTTTGCGCTGGCGCCTGAGTGAGGCTGCACGTTTGCGTGATCTGCACCGAACAGTTCCTTGACGCGCGAGATAGCAAGTGACTCAATGACGTCAGCGTTGACATTGCCGCCGTAATAACGCTTGCCGGGATAACCCTCGCTGTACTTGTTCGTGAGAATGGAGCCGGTGGCCTTCATGACTGCAGGCGATGTGAAGTTTTCGCTTGCAATGAGTTGGAGACCTGTTGTTTGACGAATGCGCTCTTCTTCAAGAAGCGAAAAAACTTCGGTGTCTGGATTGTTGTCGGATAGGAAAGGCATTACTTGCCTGCCTCCTGTTGTTCGATCTCTGCCAACTGAGCGACGCGACGCTCGTGGCGTCCACCTTCAAACTCTGTTGCAAGGAACGTTGCGAGAATTTCTTCAGCGAGCCCTTCACCGACAACGCGTGCACCCATGGAGAGAACATTCGCGTTGTTGTGTGAGCGTGCCATGCGAGCTGTGTAGAGGTCATTGCACAAAGCAGCACGAACACCGTGCACTTTGTTGGCTGCAAGCTGTTCACCTTGGCCACTACCACCCAAGACAATGCCGAGGTCGGCCTTACCATCGCGCACGAAACGACCTACGGCTGCACAGTACGGCGGATAATCAACACTCTCGGTGGAGTGTGTCCCGAGATCTTCCACATCATGACCCTGGTTGGTCAACACCGAAATGAGGTGCTGCTTGAGGGTGTATCCGGCGTGGTCGGCTCCGATTGCAATACGCGACATGACATTCAGAGTAGTAGGGGCACCCCTCTGACGACCTAGCGTCTGAGACATGACACTTGACCCACGCACTCCCGTCCTCATTGGCACTGGCCAGGTTGTTCAACGAGCAGAAGGCCTCGATGATGCCCTCGATGCCGTGGGAATGATGGTGCAAGCCATTGAGAAGGCGGCCACGGACGCTGGACTCAGCTCTGTCCCCAACCCCGATTCCATTCGTGTGGTCAATCTTTTGTCGTGGAAATACGGCAACCCAGCGCAGTTCATCACCGAGGACCTCAAGCTGTCTCCTCGCGAACTGGGCTATTCAGCGATGGGAGGCAACACGCCACAGACGTTGGTGAATGCAGCCTCGCGACAGATTCTTGCTGGAGACCTTGACCTCGTCATCCTCACCGGTGGCGAGACCACCCGCACACGCGCCCGCTACCGCAAGGCCGGAGTTGAACCACAGTGGCGCAGTACCGATTCAGTTCCAGTTCTTGTTTCTGAAGATCTCACGATGAACATGCCCGAAGAACTTGAGCGCAAGATCGGCATGCCCATTCAGGTGTACCCAATGTTTGAGACTGCATTACGCGCTCAGGCAGGTCGCACTATCGAGGAGCACCAGAAGCACATCAGCGAATTGTGGTCGCGTTTCAGTGCAGTCGCTGCCAAGAATCCCTATGCATGGTCGCCGAAGGAATACACCGCAGAAGAAATTCGCACACCGACCGCGAACAACCGAATGATTGGCTTCCCCTATACGAAGTTCATGAACTCAAACAATGACGTTGATATGTCGGCAGCACTCATCATGTGCTCCGTTGAAAAAGCTGAAGCACTTGGCGTCCCCCGTGATCGTTGGATCTTCCCGCATTCAGGCAGCGATGCTCACGAACATGCCTTCATCTCCCATCGCAATCACTTCTACGACACGCCAGCAATTGAACTTGCAGGTCGTCGCGTTCTGGAACTTGCAGGTCTCACCATTAACGACATCGACATCGTTGACTTGTACTCCTGCTTCCCCGCTGCAGTGCAACTTGGTGCGAAGTCATTAGGACTTGACATCAACTCTCAGCTCACGCGAACTGGTGGTTTGCCCTTCGCCGGTGGACCATGGAACAACTATGTGATGCATGCCATTGCCACCGTTGCCTCCGAACTTCGCGCCGGCATCGGCAAAACAGGACTCGTGTGGGCCAATGGTGGTTACACAACGAAGCATGCGTTCGGCGTGTATTCCACCGAACCACCTGCGACTGGGTTCAAGTACGACTACCCGCAAGACCAGATTGATGCGATGCCCCGTCGCAGCCTTGCGTCTCCTGCTGATGCTGCAGGCGAAGTCACGGTTGAGGCGTATTCCGTGATGCATGACCGCGATGGCAACCCAGAGCGTTCCATCATTTCCTGCTTGCTCGATGATGGTCGTCGTGCATGGGGCGAAACCGCGGACATTGCTACTGGCCGCGACATGTGCACGAACGAATGGGTTGGCAAACGAGTTCGCCTCGACGCCTCGGGTAACTTGCTCGTGTGAGCGACACATTCCCGCGCCAATACGCCCGCACCCAACGACTCTCCCTCGGAGAGCCGCGTAACTTCACTGCATCACCAGATGGAACTCGCGTTGTATTCGCACGTTCCACTTCAGGACAGGACGCCGTCAACTCTTTATGGGTGCTCGATCTAGCGACAGGCACTGAGACGCAGATTCTTGATCCGCGAAGCATTGGCGCCGACCTTTCTCAATTGACCCCGGAGGAAATGCGACGACGCGAGCGTGCACGAGAAGGTGCGGGAGGTGTTGTTGCATATTCATGTGACGCCGATGTCACCACTGCTGTGGCAATTCTCGGCGGACAAATCGCTCATGTCGATCTACTCACAGGCCAAGTCACCCTTCCCGATATTGCGCCAGGCGTCTTCGACGTACGACTCTCCCCTGATGGGAAGTTCATCTCTTATGTTCGTGGCTCATCGTTGTGCGTTGCAGACGTTGATGGCAATGAGCGAGTGATTGCTTCCGACCCTTCCGAGACAGTGACGTGGGGCAGTGCAGAGTTCATCGCCGCCGAGGAGATGGGTCGTATGCGCGGCTATTGGTGGTCACCTGATTCACAACACATTGCAGCGTGCCGTGTAGATGTCGCATCTGTACCTGTGTGGCACATTGCAGATCCTGCTCATCCAGAGATTCCTGCAGTTGAACATCGCTACCCCGCTGCTGGCGCCACGAACGCTGAGGTGTCACTGCATGTGATTTCCGTTGCCGATGCATTGTGCGTGGATGTACAGCTTGGCGGTACGTGGGAATATCTCAACTCGGTCGCATGGAATGCAGCCGGATTGATTGCTCAAACCCAAACTCGCGATCAACGACATATTGATATTCATCTGGTTGACCCCACCTCGGGAACTGCAACCATTCTCTATACGGACGAAGACGATGCATGGGTTGAACTGGTTCCTGGCGTTCCAGCACTTCTGCACGATGGCCGTCTCGTCACGTGTGCAGATCGCGATGGGGTGCGCCGTCTCATAGTGGACAACCGCAGTGCAACACCAGATCATCTGCAAGTGCGCAGCGTCATTTCCGCTGGCGAGACAATCATGTTCGCAGCAAACGACATCAACACTCCGTGGATTCAAGACATCTATTCATTTGATACACACAGCGGTGTGCTATCTCAGTTCACGAATAGCAACGGAATGGTCAGCGCTTCTGGCACATCACATGTTCTGGTCACCCGTACCTCCACAATCGACGCGGTCGGCCCCCAATTCACGGTGCATCACAACGACACAGAAGTCACTGTTGCAAGTCATGCCGAGAAGCCCTTGGTTAAACCCAATGTTCGAATCATTTCGGTAGGGCCACGCGGAATACCTGTCGCGATCCTGACTCCACGCGATGGTCTCACCACAAAGTTGCCCGTGTTGTTCGATCCGTATGGCGGACCACATGCGCAACGAGTTGTTGCATCGGACGGCGCATACCTTTCATCACAATGGTTTGCAGATCAAGGGTTTGTCGTTGTCATTGCCGACAACGTGGGCACACCAGGCAAAGGCAGCAAATGGGAGCGCGATGTCTTGGGAGACCTCGCACAGCCAGTCCTCGATGATCAAGTAGAGATCGTTCGTGCGCTTGAAGAACTTGAACCACGCGCAGACATCTCGCGAGTTGGTATCCGCGGCTGGAGTTTCGGTGGCTATCTTGCCGCGCTTGCAGTTCTTCGTCGCAGTGACGTATTCCATGCAGCCATTGCTGGTGCCCCCGTGACTGATTGGCGCTTGTACGACACGCATTACACCGAGCGCTACCTGGGAAATCCAAGTGTCGATAACAGCAATTACACGAAAACATCCCTCATAGAGAACGTGGACACTCTTGAAAGCCCACTGCTGCTTATTCACGGATTGGCAGACGACAATGTTGTTGCAGCTCACACATTGCAGTTGTCGTCTGCGTTGCTTGCTGCGGGGAAGGCTCATGAAGTGTTGCCGCTCTCTGGCGTCACACACATGACGCCGCAAGAAGTAGTGGCCGAGAACTTGTTGTTGCATCAGTTGGAGTTCTTGCGCCGCACGCTTGGTTGAAACTCCCACTCGGGTGTGAGTTCTATGGCTTGATGCCAGACACAAATCTGTCGTGACCCGCTAGGTCTTTGTGCACCGTCACATCGGTCAGCCCTGCTGCCACAAAAAGTTCAGACACCGCTTCTGCTTGCGTGTACCCCATCTCCACCACAAGAAGTCCGCCATGACGCAACCACTGCGGTGCCCCCGCTGCCAAAGTGCGGATGTCATCAAGCCCGTCATTGCCGGCGAACAAGGCCGAATGCGGCTCCCATTCATTCACACTTGCTTCCACTTCAACGTCACCGTGAGCGATGTACGGCGGATTGCTCGCCACCACATCACAGAGTCCAGCAATGTCGGCGGGCAATGCATCCCACCATGAACCAGTTGCGAATCGTGCTCCCGTTGCCGGACGACCAATGCCTGCGGCATTCGCACGTGCGACATCAATCGCATCAGCGGATGCATCAGTCATCCACACAGTGGCCGAGTGCAACGGCAACTCATGCAACAACGAAAGACCAATCGCACCAGAACCTGTGCCCAAGTCCGCCATTGTGAACGGACCTTTCGAGGTGCCGACATGACGCAGAACAATCTCAACAATGAGCTCAGTTTCTGGACGCGGAATCAGCACGCGTTGGTCCACCATCAGATCGAGATAACGAAATGCCCAGCGACCCATCACGTACTGCACTGGTTCACCATCAAGAACTCGTCGAATCATCGCATCAAGATGAATTCCGGATCGAGCGTTCACTAACTTATCGAGTTCCGCCACAAATTCTTCGGCGTCCAGACCACTGGCGTGTTCACACAACCATCGAGCGACAGAGGTATCACCCAAAATCTCGGCGGTATTCGCCATCAATTCACGCCACGTGATGTGGCCGTCGGGATTACTCATTGTTCGCGAGTTGACGGGCACGAAGGTCCGCCGACAACGCGTCGACCACAGGGTCGAGTTCTCCGCCAAGAGCAGCCTGAAGCTGATACAAGGTGAAGCCGATGCGGTGATCGGTGATGCGGTTTTCCTTGTAGTTGTACGTACGAATCTTTTCGCCACGACCGCCACCGCCAATTTGAGCGCGACGCTCTAATGATGCGGCAGCTTCTTGTTCGTCCTGACGCAACTTCAGCAAACGAGAACGAAGAACTGTCATAGCTCGTGCACGGTTCTGCAGCTGGCTACGTTCGTCCTGCATCGCCACAACCAGACCGGTGGGCTTGTGTGTGATTCGCACAGCGGAGTCTGTGGTGTTGACGTGCTGACCACCCGCACCTGATGCGCGATACACGTCAATTTGCAGGTCGTTGTTGTCGATCTCGACATCAACTTCTTCAGCTTCCGTCATGATCGCAACCGTGGCAGATGAAGTGTGAATGCGGCCCTGCGCTTCAGTAGCGGGCACGCGCTGCACGCGGTGTGGTCCACCTTCGAATCGCAAGCGACTCCAAGCATCATCGCCGGTGAACATCAGAGTGGCCTGGTTGATGCCACCCATTTCAGATCCGTCTTCTTGGATGACTTCCACTTTCCATCCACGCTTTGCTGCGTAGGACTGGTACATCTCCATGAGGTCGCGAGCAAACAAGTTGGCTTCTTCGCCGCCTTCTGCTCCGCGAATTTCCATGATGACGTTCTTGCCGTCATTGGGGTCTGGAGGAAGCAAGAGAACTTTCAACAACTCTTCAAGTTCTTCAACACGAGCTTCTGCAGCGGCAGCTTCAGCGCGGAATGATTCGCGCTCATCGCCACTGGTCTCGTTCATGAGTTCCTTGGCTGCTTCAGCATCACCCTTGGCATCACGTAGATCGCGAATACATTGAATCAATGGCGTGAGCTGCTTGTACTTGCGCGACGCTTCACGAAGACGGTTTTGGTCGCCCAATACCTCTGGACTACCCAGGCTCACCTCTAATTCGGTGTAGTCCCGTTCAATGGACTCAAGCCTGCCGTTCATGGGAATACAGGCTACGCCGAGAGCGCCTTACTTCTTACGGACTTCCCGAAACACAAACGAGTTACTAGACGGCTGATACTCATACACGCCATAGGACTTCCAGTTGCGAGAGGTGTATCCCTCCGCAAATAGTTCTCCATTTCGCTGATTCACTTCAGGTCGATTGATGGTGCGGGTCAGCGTGGTGCCGTTATCAATGTCCATCCAGCCCCACTTGCAGTAGTCATCGCCGCTCCAGGGATAGCCAAAGAATGCACCATACGTTGGTCCGCCTTTTTCCCTGTCGTCTTCATATGTCACGAAATAATCGACGACACCATCATTCGTGAAGTCATGTGAATAGACCTTTGCGGGCATCTGGCCTTTGCCGCCCAATAACTGTGCTGAATCGTCATTCCAACGAATCCCGTCCCACCAATAAAACGTGAGGCTTCCTTCAGTGATCAACATTGCGCGAACGCCACATTCGCCCTTTGAAATTTCCGATACATCTACGACGTCAAATGACTTCACAAATTTTGTCCATGCTTTTGAAGCAGCGCCAACTGCATAAGGAACAGACGTTGAGGTTGCAACGACCGATGTTGTGGTCGCAACCGTTGTGTCGCTACTTCCCGACCCGAGACCGCATGAAGACAGCATGAACCCAATTGCAAGAACTGCAGAAAGAGAACGACGTGTCATAGCGCGCTACAAAGTAAGCGAAAAACGAATCAGATGTTGAGATACTCAAATGTCACGGCAAGAGACGACTGC
>JBEDFA010000076.1:0-2698 GCA_041175365.1 Actinomycetota bacterium
AGCAGAATCATTGAACTTGCCATCAAGATCGAACCAATGGCGGCCGATGATTTTTCACCGAAGCGCATGGTGAAGAAGCTTCCGAGTGGAGCCGTGATGCTGAACAACAACGGGCGTGAAATCACCAGCAAACCAATGTGCGCGGCTGTCATTCCCAGACCGTTTTCCAACATCTGCGGAACAACAATGAAGCCGCCCATGTACGCAAAGTTGAGCAACATTTGAATGATCATCGGCAAAATGAGATTGCCTTGCTTCAACCAACCCAATGGCAACAATGGCGCTTCTGCAGCTTGTTCAACTCGAACAAATGCATAGAAAGCAATAATTGATGCAATCAGTGTTCCGATAATCGCAGGCGATGACCAGCCCCACGAATGACCGCGGTTAATCGCCAGCAGGAACAACGTCGCACCAAAACCAAGCGTGACCGAGCCCCACACGTCGAACTTCACATTCAACTCTCGCTTTGTCTGTGGCAAGAGATTCCATGCAAGAAGCGCAGCACCCAAAAGAATCGGTGCCTGAATGATGAAGATCATTCGCCAACCAATGCTGTCGACCAATGGACCACCCATGACGACGCCGATGACGGGTGCACCAGCAGTTACAAAGCTCCACAAACCCATTGGGCGCACGCGCTCGTGTGGTTCAAACAATCGATTGATGTAGGCCATTGCAGCTGGTCCTGTTGCAGAACCTGCAACAGCGGACATCAATCGGAAGAACACCATCGAAGGTGCGTTCCATGCGAACACTGTTGCGGCGGCGAAGACGCCGGAGAACACAAGCCCATAGACGTAGACCTTCTTGTGGCCGTAGAGGTCGCCGATCTTTCCGTACGCAGGCCCCACCACACCGAAAGCGAGCATGGGGCCGGTAATCGACCAGTTCAAAACAGTGACGGATGATCCCAAGTCCGTGGCGATGGTCTGTAACGACACAACCAACACGGTGATGGTGGAACTGGTGGCCATCAGGCCAGCAAGAACGACAAAAAGCGTTGCCCATTTGCGAGTAATGCCCATCTTTCGCGCAACCTTGCGCGGGAACATCATCGTCCAAGGGACAACAGACACCTCATCGACGCCACCTTGTTCAATCGCGATGGTGTCGCGACCCTGCGGTGCTAATTCTTCGTCTTCACGTCTTGGGGGGTTCATGGGCAGTTAACGAGGGTAATCCCCTATTTGTTCACCTTCGCAGCCATGGCGTTCAACGCTGCTGTGAGTTCTGACACCTGCCAGCGATCATTCTGTTCAACTGTCTCAGCACGTTCCCAGCTGCGCACGCGAGTCACTTCCCCACCCTTCACAAAGAAGGTCTCCCCGGTGAAGTCACATGCAGCCGAAGCTAAATAGGCAACCAAAGGAGAAATGTTCGCTGGATCCCACTCATCGAATTGAGCAACATCAGTCGGGGCAGCGATGCGCTCACCCAAACCAGGTGTTGCCTCGGTGAGACGTGTACGCGCAGCTGGTGCAATGGAGTTGCTCTTCACGTTGTAGCGCGCAAGCTCCTTTGCCAAGATCTGACTGAACGTAGCGATACCTGTTTTTGCTGCTCCGTAGTTTGACTGGCCAGGGTTTGCGAACAGACCAGATGTTGAAGAGGTGTGCACGATGTTGCGTGGCTTTGTACTGCCAGCCTTGTGCTGTTCGCGCCAATACGCGGCAGCCCAACGTGATGGTGCAAAGTGACCCTTGAGATGTACTGCAATGACGGCGTCCCATTCGGCCTCCGTCATGTTCACCAACACGCGGTCACGAAGAATGCCTGCGTTGTTCACCAAGATGTCGAGATCTCCGAACGCTTCAACAGCAGCGTTAATCATGTGCTGGGCACCTTCCCAGTCCGCAACGTTGTCGTAGTTCGCCACTGCTTCGCCACCCATGGCGATAATTTCGTTCACCACTTGTTGTGCAGGTGTTGCATCGGTGCCGGTGCCGTCGTTTGCGCCACCGAGGTCGTTCACCACAACCTTTGCGCCTTCTGAAGCAAACAACAATGCGTGTTCGCGGCCGATACCGCGTCCTGCGCCAGTGATAATCGCAACGCGTCCGTCTAATGCACCCATGATTTCCCCCTCAAGTGGTTCGCGGCCTCGCCGCTCTACTCGAGATTAGGGGAAGGTGAGGTCGACGGTCTTACCGACGACGACGCGATCAAAATTACGTACCGTCTTGCCATCAATCTTTGCAAGCTTCAGACCGCGCTTCTTGTTGCCTGTCACCTTGCCGATGACCATTCCATACTTTTCAAGGCGTTCCTTCACCGTAGCGAAGTCTTTGCCATAGATACTTGGAATGAGCGTCGTGACTTGACCCTTTGACACAGTGAGTGTCACGGTGCCGCCACGTGCAAGCTTCTCGCCGGCGACGGGCAACTGAATAGAAATCTGTCCAGCAGGAATTTCTGGGTGGCCTTGCGTTGGAGCTTCAACGACAAGAAGTCCCATGTTGGTGAGAGTTGCAGTGGCTTCCGCAAGTGTCTTGCCCACAAGGTTTGGCACATCACGAAGTGCAGGTCCACTTGAAACGTTCAATGCAACAGTGGTTCCCTTGACGACAGAGTCACCAGCCTTCAATGTTGGCTGATCAGGAATGCTCCACGACACAACAACACCAGGAGCCACCACTTCGTCAGGAATGTCAGTCTTCACTGCCTTCAGACCAAGTTCGGTCAGTGCCGCTGTCGC
>JBEDFA010000077.1:0-4027 GCA_041175365.1 Actinomycetota bacterium
GAGAGACCGACTTCGATGCCCACCTTGCGCACCTCATCTTTGAACAATGCACGAAGTGGTTCACACAACTTCAGTTCCATATCGTCAGGAAGACCACCCACGTTGTGGTGACTCTTAATGACTGCAGCTGTGCCGTCTTGTCCGCCGCTCTCCACAATGTCGGGATACAAAGTTCCTTGCACCAAGAACTTTGCATCGGTGATACCACCGGTGTGTTCTTCAAAAATTCGAACAAACAATTCGCCAATCGCTTTGCGCTTTGCTTCTGGCTCGGTGATGCCTTTTAACTTTTCAAAGAATCGATCGCCCGCATCAACATGAATGAGTTCAATGCCCATACTGCGACGGAAAGTTTCAACAACCTGTTCGCTCTCACCACGACGCATAAGACCTGTGTCGACATATACACATGTGAGTTGAGATCCGATGGCGCGATGCACCAGCGCAGCTGCAACAGAAGAATCAACTCCACCCGACAAACCGCAAATGGCTCGCTCTGGTCCGACGAGTTCACGAATCGCCGCAATCTGATCGTCAACGATGTTTGCCATTGTCCAGTCCTGACGACAGCCAGCTACTTCAACAAGGAAGCGAACAAGGAGATCTTGACCATGAGTGGAGTGCACAACTTCAGGGTGATGCTGAACGCCATAAATTCGACGTTCATTGTTCTCAATAATCGCGTTCGGCGCATCCGGTGTTGCACCAGTTGCGACGAATCCAGCGGGTACTTCACTCACGAAGTCGAAGTGACTCATCCATACATCGAGCGATGCAGGTGCATTCACGGGAAGAAGTGACGAGTCACCATGTCGCGTGAGTGTGGCACGACCATATTCACCACGACCACCACGTGCCACAACACCACCAAGTTGTTGCGCAACCAATTGACAGCCGTAACAGATGCCCAGGATGGGAATGCCCATGTCATAGATGGCTGGGTCGAGAATGGGAGCGCCTTCAACATGGACACTCTTCGGACCGCCCGAGAGAATGATGGCCTTCGGAGCCTTTGCGCGCACCTCATCGGCAGAAATACGGTGCGAAACAATCTCTGAATACACCTGGGCTTCGCGAACACGGCGGGCGATGAGCTGGGCGTACTGAGCACCAAAATCAACGACTAAGACGACGTCGTGCTGACCTGCGGTGTGACTTGTGCTCATGATTTGTTTAACCCTAGTTGGCGTGTGACGATGTCCCTATGCCCCAATTCGCTTCACTTGCCTGTGCCATTCTTCTCACAACTGCCCCCTTCGGAGCAGCTGTGGCACACGCTGCGGATTCCACTGATACGACTATTGCAACAACTGTTCCTGTTACTGATTCCACGTATGTCTACGACCTCGAAAACGAACCATCAGAATGCGTTGGATTTCTTCCCAAGCCGGGCTGTGGAAAAAAGCCAGTCGAAGCCGGCGACCGTGGCGGATCTCTTCAGTACCTCACCTTCCTTGTCATGCTCTTGGGCGTGGGCACTGTTGCAACAGTTCTCATTCGCAATGTGATGAAGCGTGACCGTGCCATTGCAGCGCAAATGAAGAAGGACGAGTCCGAATCCAATTAGCGTTTGCCAATGGGCATCGTTTTCATTCTCATCAGCGGTGCCGCATTCGGATTACTGCCATGGTTTGCGCGGACCGCATATGACCATGGTGCCGAGCCACTTGGAATGTTGGCCGTGCGTTTCAGCGTTGCTTCCATCATCTTGCTTCTGGCACATGCTTTCCGTTCCGAGAAGACTGCACTCCCCCAACGCACTTTAGGAATACAGCTCTTTCTGCTCGGCGCTGTCGGATACGCCCCCCAAGCAACATTCTTTTTCTTTGGTGTTGAGCGCATAGATACAAGCCTGGCCACCGTGATTTTCTACACCTATCCAGTGTTTGTAGTTCTCGCCAGCTGGTTGGTGTTCAAACACACACCAACTATGCGGATGACAGCGTGCTTAGTGATTGCCGTCATCGGAACTGCACTAACAGCAGGACAAGTGTCATCGGGATCATGGCTCGGTGTTGCATTGATGTTTGGCGCCTCTGCTTGGTACACCGGGTACATCCTCATCAGCAGCAAGATTGTGAGTCGTGCAGGATCGTTTACATCTCTCACCTATGTGATGGTTGGAGCAGCGGTGGCTCACCTACTGATCTTCGCAATCTTGCGCCCTGCACTGCCTGAAGATGCAACTGGATGGCTCGCTATCGGCGGAGCATCCATCATCTCGACAATTCTTGCAATGGGATTCTTCTTTGCAGGCGTGTCGCGAATTGGACCAGGCGAAGCTGCAGTCTTCAGCACGATTGAGCCCGTTGTCTCGATTGCTGTTGGCGTCATCGCGCTCAATGAACAACTCACCATGGTGAGGTTCATCGGAGCGTTATGCGTCTTAGTCGGCGTTGCCGTCCTTGCTCAGCTTTCGCGAGCAGAGACGAAGTAGAACTCCAACGCAGACAACATTGCTGCATACGTTGATTCCGTGCGCTCTGCACGGGATGTTTCCCACCAGGTGATGCGCATGGCAAGAACTGTGAGGAATGCAAGAACTGCAGCGTCTGTGAGCGCAACGTGGCTCAATGACCAGATTTCCGCAAACGAGTGACCTGGGTTCTGCTGCCAGAACCACAAGAAGTTCGCGCTTGCCTGCTGGTTCTGCAAATACAACGAGAACGGCCCGATGACCTGAGAAAGCGCAAGCCAGGTGAGAAGAATCGGCAGGAACATCGCGCCGGCACGAATCACCATCAGGAGTCGAGGCGTCTCAGAGCGGAACGGCAAAATCTGTTCGACATTGACCTTTGACCATTCGCGCTGATTGCGATGATTGCGAAGATCCTCAACGAACATGCTGGCGCTTGCTCCTAGTGAATCAGTTTGCTTTGTAATCGCTAACCACTGGTCAACAGATTCAACAGCGTCGGCGTGTGCAGATGCGGACAAAGGCATGGGAGTTCCTAACGGGTGCAGTCTTCAGAAAGTTGTGGGCCACTAAACATCAAGTAAGTAACCATGAGGAAGGAGCCAGCTCCGCCAACGGTGGTATTGACGCCATTGACATGGACAGATCGCGCACCAGCAGTGCGCATTTCTACTTGTTGCAAGAGAGGTGTGCTCGCGCGAAGGCGACCAAGAATTGCTTGAGCGCGGCCGTCGCCTGCGCCCGGTGATTCAGATCCACTAAATCCGCCCATCACGATGACGAGACCCGGCTTGGACGAGTCAGGTGACCAGCCTCGCTTTGCAATCTCCGATGCAACCGCAGATTCAATGGCGGCTCCACCAGTGGCGATGTTTCCTGGAACGCGAACAGCAAACTCTGCACAGCTGAGTTGGAATGTCTTCGGAGCGGTTGCCGAAGGAGACCCAGATGCGGGAGATGTCGTCACAGCTGCGGAACCAAGGCCCACAATCATGAGTGCCAAAAACAGGTCAGCGTAGATCCAGCCAGCGCCATCTTCGCCCGAACTTGATTTGCGTCGAAAGCCGAAACCTCTAGCCACGAGAGAATGACCATTGATGAGAGGTCGACAAAATCACAGAGTCAAAACTAATCGTTTCATCAGTACTGATGGAAATCATTCCGATTTCAGGCAACTTCTTCTTTGCGACGACGTCGAACCGTCGTTGGGATAATCAAACCTGCAAGGACTGCCAAAGCGATGGGAAGCGCAATTAGAAGTTTTCCAGTCGTTGAGAGTCCCGAGGATTCGTATCCGACGATGACACCAAGAGTCACCAGCGCATCACTTCCTGAAGCACTCTTGCCATCAACGACGAAGCGATGGTTACCTTCTTGCAACATGGTGGACAACTTGATGTTCTCGACCACCTTGCCATTGGAATCTGCTTTCACCGTCGCAAGTAATTGAGGCGTCGAGAACATCCACACTTCAACATCTTGGTTAGGGGCAAAACCTGTGCCCTCAACCGAGACAGAATCTCCACCAGTTACACGAAGATTTCCTTCGTTGTCCAGGGGAAGAATTGTTCCATCTTGACTAATGCCGTTGAACGTTACGTTCACACCGCC
>JBEDFA010000078.1:0-22925 GCA_041175365.1 Actinomycetota bacterium
TGCAGTGTCAATCGCAATGTTGACAGGGCGAAGAACGACACCACGATCGCGGTCGGTATCGACGGCTGTATCGATGCTCGGCGCGTCTGGAGGGAGTTCGCCTAAGCCAACGGCCCGAAAACGCACATCAAGGGTTGCACCATTTGCATCAAGAGTGGCGATACCAACGCCCCATGCTGCTGTACTCATTAGAAGACCTCCGGTCGAAGTGTTGGGAAGAGAATGACGTCACGGATGGAAGCAGCGCCACCAATCAACATGACAAGACGGTCCATGCCGATGCCAAGTCCGCCGGTGGGTGGCATTCCGAACTCAAGCGCTCGCAAGAAGTCTTCGTCAACAGTGCCTGCTTCGGCATTGCCTGCTTCCTTCTGCTTTTGCTCGTCTTCAAAGCGCGCACGCTGAACCACGGGATCGTTGAGCTCTGAATATGCATTCGCAAGTTCGCGGCCACCGACGAACAGTTCAAAGCGTTCGGTGAGATGTGGGTCATTGCGGTCTTCGCGTGCAAGTGGGCTGATTTCCACTGGATGACCAGTGACGAATGTTGGCTCTCGCAAGGAAGATTCACAAAGGTGTTCAAACAACTCTTCAATGATCTTTCCTGGACCATGGTGCTTCTCGACCTTGACACCATGCTTTTCTGCCAGTGCTACAAGGTCTTCACGGGGTTGTGAAGGATGCACGGTGACACCCGTTGCTTCGGTGACCAGGTCCACCATGCGAACACGGCGCCATGGCTTCGCAAGGTCGACTTGCAGATCATCAATGGTGACAACGGATGAACCGGTTGCATCAACGGCAGCATTCACGAACAACAATTCAGTGAGGTCCATGATGTCTGTGTAGTCAGCAAACGCTTGGTACAGCTCCATCATGGTGAACTCTGGGTTGTGGCGCGTCGAGATTCCTTCATTGCGGAAGACGCGACCAATTTCAAACACGCGCTCCATGCCGCCAACGATGAGTCGCTTGAGATGAAGTTCCAATGCAATGCGGAGATACAACTGCATGTCGAGCGCATTGTGATGTGTGAGGAATGGGCGAGCGTGCGCACCACCGGCTTCCATGTGGAGAACGGGAGTTTCGACTTCAATGAAACCGCGCTCATGCAACGTGCGACGGAAGCTTGCAATAACGGCGTGGCGAATTGCGAACATGCGACGTGACTCTTCATTGCCGATGAGATCTGCGTAGCGCTGGCGATAGCGAGTGTCTGTATCGGTCAGGCCGTGCCACTTGTCGGGCAGTGGACGCACGGCCTTCGAGAGAAGTTGCAGTGACGACACCTTGATGGAAAGTTCGCCCTTACGCGTTGCCATCACAGTGCCGGAGACACCCACCCAGTCGCCAAGGTCAAGAGCATTGATGGCATCAAATGCTTCATCGCCAACAACAGCCTTTGAAACGAAGAGCTGAATGTTGTCGGAGCGATCCTGGAGCGTGGCGAAGATGAGCTTTCCCTGGTCGCGCTTCAACATGATGCGACCCGCCACAGCGACGGCTACTTCGGTTTCGGTGCCTGGCTCGATGGTTCCATGCGCGGCACGAATCTCACCCAAGGTGTGGCTGCGGTCAAAGCGGTACGGGTATGGATTTGTCCCTGATTGACGGAGAGCATCGATGGCTCCCAGTCGACGAGCCTTTTCTTGCTCTAATCCACCGGCGTTTTGATCCACAATTTCGTCACTCACAGGATTACCACGGTAGTTGCTTGGGGCGCCCGAGGGGGAAGCCATTCGTCATGTACGGTCAAAAGGTGCGTTGGAACAAGGTGATCGTGGCCGCGACGATGCTGGCGTCTTGGCTCGCATTCCTTCCGACCAGTGTCAACGCCACGACTTCGATTCCTGACTCGTACTTACAGCCGACAATGTCGGTTTCACGTGCCCGGTCTCTCAGCGCGACCGAAGCGCAGCGGATTGTCGCGGCAATTGCTCCCTCTGGAGCAGTGGGGCATGTTGTGAAGTTTCCAACGGTCGGTCTCACCGCTCAAGTTCGTGACGGCAAAGACATTCTGAGGTTGGGAAACAACTGGCGTATTCCGATGGCGACCATGGTCGCACCGATGGAATTTCTTCGCGCAGTTGGCGGAGAAGCTTTGGTTGAAGCAGCTGGTCCTGGGAAGGTTCTGATGGGTGAGAGGTCGGCTGCTGTGCGTAAAGCACAAGTAGGCGATGTACTGACTCTGCGTGATATCAAATTCCGCAAACGAGAGTTTGTGATTGGAGCGATAGTCCCGAATGATTTCGTTGACTATGGCGACTTGTTGATGACGAGCGAGTCGGCAGCAGTGCTTGGTGAAATCAGTATTTCAAGAATCACCATCACGAATATTCCATCTGCGAAGTCGGTTTTGTCAGCACTTGCCGCAAAGGGTTTTGTTGTTAACAATTCGCTACGACTGCGCACCTCTTGGGATCGACAGAACCCTGACGGAACTCTGGGAACTTCAACGGTCAAGACGCTCCTGGGCGAGTTCGCGTTTAGGCCTACGAATGGTTCAAACATTCAAGTTGACTCGCAATGGAGCATGAGCAACATCTTGTGGCGTCATGCGTTTACAGGTGTTGGACTGCGGAGTAGCTGTCACAAAGTGGTCGCTACCGCAATTCAGAATGCCTTAACCGAAATCCGTCAAGCGGGTCTTGCAAGAAAGATCAATCTGCAGAACAGCAATCGGTACGGCGGTTGCTTTACGGGTCGCTACAACCGGATGGCGGGAACATTTGGTGCTCCCTCTCGCCATTCCTACGGGATGGCTTTGGACATCAACACGGTGACCAACGCACAAGGTGCAATTCCCCAGATGGACTGTCGTGTTGTTCGCATCTTCCGTAAATGGGGTTTTGCATGGGGCGGTAATTTCTGGCCCGCAGATGGCATGCACTTTGAGTATGTAGGGGAGCCTCGCGACAAGATTGGCTACCCATCCAAATATTGCCCGAATGTAATCAGTGTGCCATCGACCACACTGCCAACGTTTGGCGCAACTACGACCACATCAACGACAACAACCACCAGTTCGTCTTCTACATCCACGACTTCCACAACCACAACGACGTTGCCAGTAACCTCAACAACGTGAACTCAAAGAAAAAACTGGTCATTATCGGCGGTGGACCTGCCGGCCATGCCGCAGCTAGTTCTGCGGCTCGCAAAGGTGTTGAGGTTGTCCTTATTGAGCGCGAAATCATTGGCGGTGCAGCTCATCTCCTTGACTGTGTCCCTTCAAAGACGATGATTGCTACCGGTGGGGCAATGAGTTTCACCGAAAGCCTCAGCGGAATGGGCTTAGAAAACCGTGATGCAGAGATTGACGTTGCTGCTCTGACGGTTCGCGTTGAAGACATCAAGAATCAACTCTCCAGCGATGTCAGCCGTTTGTTGAAGAGCCAGGGTGTCACCATCATTAACGGGTCGGCACGACTTCTGAACAAAAGCACGGTTCATGTGGATGCAGCAGATGGAACAACCCATGTTCTTGAAGCAGATGACATTTTGATTTCAACGGGCACACGTCCTCGTGTTCCAAATTTCGTAACTCCTGATGGTGATCGAGTTCTCACCACGCGTGATTGCTATCCCCCACGTGTTTTCCCTGAGAGCATCACAGTGATTGGCTCCGGTGTAACGGGTGTGGAATTCGCACACATGTTCGCATCGTTCGGTGCGAAGGTGACTCTCGTTGTTAGCCGCCAACAAGTTCTTCCTGGCAAGGATCCGGAAGTAGCAGCTGTGCTGGAAGACACCTTCCTCG
The DNA here is from genome assembly GCA_041175365.1 of Actinomycetota bacterium. GTDB lineage: Bacteria > Actinomycetota > Acidimicrobiia > Acidimicrobiales > Ilumatobacteraceae > UBA2093. The sequence goes on from JBEDFA010000078.1 coordinate 3,761, forward strand.
CTCGCGGCGTTCGCTTATTCAAGGGTGCTCGTGCAGTTGGTCTTGAACGAACCGAGGATGGAGTTCGCGTTATCTGCGATGACGGTCGAATTTCTGAAACCACCCACGCCGTGTTTGCAATTGGTTCGATTCCCAATACTGAAGGTTTGGGCCTTGAGGAAATCGGCGTAGAGATGGATGGCGGTTACATCAACATCAACCGCCATTGCCAGAGCAACATCGAGAACATTTATGCAGCAGGTGACGTCAGTGGAAAGTTGCCGCTGTCATCTGTGGCGTCTATGCAGGGCCGCAAAGTAGCGGAACAGATTGTGGGCGGCCCTCGTGGTCCACATCGTCATCTTGACTACGACAAAGCTGCCTCCGCAATTTTCACTGAGCCTGAAATTGCAGACGTCGGACTTGCCGAAGCAGAGGCGTTTGCCTCCGGTCGCAAGATTCGCGTCACGAAAGTTCCGTTCTCTTCGACAGCAAAAGCGCTCATCAATAATGACTCACGCGGATTCGTCAAGATCATCAGTGACCCTGCAACAGGGGAAGTGCTGGGCGGCTCCATTGTCGGTCGTCATGCAGCAGAGTTGATCAGCGTGATTGCTCTTGCGGTCACGGCGAACCTCAAGGTGACAGACATTGAGGAAAGCCTCATGGTGCATCCGGCTCTCGCTGAAGCACTTGCTGAAGCTGCCGAATAATTATTCGATGACAACGACAACGTCGCCAGCACCAACGGTGTCACCTGGCTTGACGTTGACAGCCTTCACGGTGCCGCTCTTGTCGGCTTCGATCTGGTTTTCCATCTTCATTGCTTCGAGAACGACAACGCTCTGTCCTGCTTCAACGGCCTGACCAACCTCAACAAGAACCTTCACAATTGTTCCTTGCATTGGAACGGCAATCTTGCCGCTTCCGCCGCCGGCTGCTCCGCCTGCCGCAGATGCGGAACGAGCAGCCTTCTTCTTTGCAGGACCCGCAGCTGCAACTCCGGCAGATTCTGGAACCCACAACTTCACATCGAAGCGGCGACCATTGACTTCCACTGTTGTTTGACGCTGCACAAGAGGCGCATCGTCATCGCTTGCGGGAACGACAGGGGATGCGTCGATGCCAGAGAGATCGAGAATTTCTTCCACCCACTTTGTTGAGTGTGTGACTGCTGCGAAATCAGGATGCTCAAGGATTGCGATGTCGGCGGGAATTGTTGTGGCGATGCCTTCAACAACCATTTCCTTCAGCGCGCGGATGGTGCGTGCAATCGCTGTTGGACGATCCTTGCCCCACACGATGACCTTGCCCACCAAGTTGTCGTAGTACTGGCTGATTTCGTCACCGGTTTCGTAACCAGCATCAAAACGAACACCGAAACCATCAGGTGCAACGAGCTTGCTGATAGGGCCAGGCGAGGGAAGGAACTTTCCGCCTGCTGGGTTTTCTGCGTTGATACGAATTTCGATTGCTGCGCCACGTTGTGCGGCACGAACTTCTTCTTGTGTCATCGGCAATGTTTCGCCGGAGGCAACGCGAATTTGCCATTCAACGAGGTCGATGCCTGTGATGACTTCGGTAACGGGGTGTTCCACCTGAAGACGTGTGTTCATTTCAAGGAAGAAGAACTCGCCGTCCTGGTAAATGAACTCAACGGTGCCGGCGTTGTAATAACCCACTGCCTTTGCAGCCTTCACTGCCGCAGCGCCCATTGCCTCTTCGACGCCTGCTGGCAAGCCAGGCGCTGGAGCTTCTTCAATGAGTTTCTGGTGACGACGCTGTGCAGAGCAGTCACGAGTGGAAACCCACACAACATTGCCGTGCTTGTCACCGACCAATTGCACTTCGATGTGGCGTGGCCATGTGAGGTAACGCTCGACGTAGACCTCGTCGCGACCGAAGAAATTCTTTGCTTCACGCTGAGCGGAGTCCATTGCCTCTTGCACTTCAGCTTCGGACTGCACAACCTTCATGCCGCGTCCGCCGCCACCGAAGGCAGCTTTAATTGCGACTGGCCAACCGAACTCTTTGCCGAAATCTTTGATCTCTTGTGCTGAGGTGCAGAACTCTGTGGTGCCAGGAACGATGGGGGCACCGCCACGCAATGCTGCTTTGCGGCTAGAGACCTTGTCGCCCATTTCGTCAATTGCTTCTGGTGGTGGTCCGATGAATTCAACACCCATTGCAGTGATGGCGCGTGCGAAGTCGGGGTTCTCACTGAAGAAGCCATAGCCAGGGTGCACGGCATCAGCGCCGCTGTCCTTGATGGCCTTCAAGATGGCTTCCGTATTGAGGTAGCTCTCGGCGGCTGTTTGGCCGCCCAATGCATATGCCTCATCGGCAAGTCGCACGTGGAGGGCATTGCGGTCGAGCTCGGAATAGACCGCCACAGTGGCGATGCCCATCTCTCGAGCGGCACGGATAACACGGACAGCAATTTCTCCGCGGTTGGCAATCAGGATTTTCTTCAACACAGACGACTAGTTTGCCCTGATGGACCACCTCAAGGCGAACCAATCCGGACATTGGCATGTCACAGCCGTCCAAGAGACCGGTAGTACCAATGCTGACCTCTTGACTCAGGGGGCCGCTGGAGCCCTCGATCGAACGGTTTTACGGGCTGATTACCAATCGGCGGGCCGGGGACGCTTAGACCGCACCTGGGAAGCCCCCAGAGGGGTCAATCTGCTGGTCTCGCTACTGTTTCGAGAGGTTCCCGCCCGTTTGCATGTCCTGACCCAGGTGGTGGCGCTGGCGGCGACCCAAGTGGCGCGGGACTGTGGAGTGGAAGCTGTCCTGAAGTGGCCGAACGACATCTTGGTAGGCACCCAGAAATTGGCGGGCATTTTGGCTCAGGCAGCACCAGTGGGACCAGATGGGAAAATCCCATTTGTCGTGGTGGGCATCGGATGCAACTTGGGTTGGGCGCCACCAGACGCAGCATCGTTGGCCTCGAGCGGATGGACACGCGAGGTAACACCCGATGAGTTCTTGCACGAGATGTTGCCGGTGATTGATCGATTGCTTGCGATGAGCGACGAAGACATGAATGCGGAATATGTTGCGAATCTCGCAACAGTTGGTTCGCGTGTGCGTGTTGAAATGCCTAATGGTGAAGACATCGTCGGACGTGCAATGAGTGTGGAACTTGATGGACGACTTGTTGTGCTGGATGAGTGTGCTGTCACTCATCGCATTGACACCGCCGATGTGGTGCATCTTCGCCCAGCATCAGACTGAGTACCGTAGAGATGTGCCGACAGACCATGGAAGAACACGAGTCGCGGGCGCACCCCGTTGGATGCTCGTCCTCTCCATTGCATTAGTCACAACGCTCGCCGGAGCTCTAGGCATTGTTCGTGCAACAAATGCACAGATGGACAAAGTCGGGCACATTCCAGAAGTCACCGCAGTGTTGTCTCCTGCATCGGATGGGTTCGAGAACTATTTACTCGTTGGTTCGGACTCCCGCGAAACTGCGGATGCAAGTGACGAAGATTTCGCAGTCGTCGGAAGCGAAGAGGCAAACCCAGGTCGCCGTTCCGACACCATGATCGTTGTTCATGTGAACACCAAAGATTCCAGTGTGTCAACAATGTCTATCCCGCGTGACTTGTGGGCGCGTATGGGCGACTCGGATCGGTATAACAAGATCAACTCGGCGTATCAACGGGGCTCAGATGTCCTCGTTCGCACAGTGCAACGCGCTCTTAATATTCCGATTCACCACTATGTGGAAGTCAACTTCTCGGGATTCAAAGAAATTGTTGATGCGATTGGTGGTGTGCATGTCTGTGTTGACCATGCATCACGCGACAAAGCCACGGGCTTCTACATCGGGAAGAAGGCGTGCAAGCTGCAGTCAGGCGCTGATGCGCTTCGATATGCGCGTTCTCGTCACTTTGAAGAAAAGATTGACGGCGAATGGCGACTTGAAGGCACTGGCGATGTCGGCAGAGGAGACCGTCAACGTGCATTCATGACGATGCTTGCGAAAGACGCTGCAAAGTTTCTTGCACAGCACCCACTGCAAACAAACAAAGTGTTGGCGTCGTTCGCGCAAGCTGTCACCGTGGACGAGGGGCTGGATCTCATTGATTTCGGCCGCAAATTAAAGCCACTAGGATTAGGCAATTCCCACTCATTCAACTTGCCTGTCAACAGTGATATGTCTCACGGAACGTTCTCGTTCAGCATTGACAATGCGAAGGGGCAGCCGATTCTCGCGTATTTCGCCGGCATGGCCCCAGCCCCGGCTGCTGAGTAATTCATTGCGCATGATGCGCAGTGGCAACTATGCGTTGTCGTGCTGCTGTGCAGCAGATTTGCGTCGAAGTTTTTCAACGAATGTTTCTGCGGCAACTGGTTCACCGATTCGATTGCCTTGTAGCAAGTCGCATCCGAGAACTTTGAGTCGCTGTACGTGGTCTTCGGTGGTGACCCACTCGGCACACACCAGCAAGTTCAGCGAATGTGCGAGCTGAATTAGTGAACGAACCATCGGATCATCGCCACCATCGGTGCGACCAACATCGCGAACCAATGTTCCGTCGAGCTTGAGCAAGTCTGCGGGGAAGGTGCGCAGTGATGCAAGCGAGGAATAACCAGAACCAAAGTCGTCGACGGCAATGCGCACGCCTTGGCGCTTGAGCGCTGTCACCGTACGCAGAACTGATGGATTGTTCTCCACCAAGTTCGATTCAGAAGTTTCAAAAACAAGCTGAGAGCCTTCAAGGCCGTTATTGCGCAAGATAGTGAGCGCACGATCAACAAATGTGATGTCGGAGAGTTGACGGCGGGATGCATTCACATGAATAGAGGTGGAGCGATCAACGATTCCGTCGCTAATCCATTGGGCAACAGTGCGTGCTCCTTGTTCCAACACCCAGTCGCCAATCGGTGCAATTAGTCCGGACTCATCGGCGAGGTCGAGGAAGGCTCCAGGTGCGAGAAGTCCACGTGTTGGGTGGTTCCAACGCAGTAGCGCCTCTGCTGCAACAACACGTCCAGTGTGTGCGGATTCGATGGGTTGATACAGAACTGTGAATTGTTCGGCGGCCAACGCTTGTTCAAGCTCTGATGCAAGTTGCAAACGCTCGCGAGCTGCGGAGCGCATTTCTTCGCTGTACAACTCAGATCGTCCGCGGCCACGTTGCTTTGCGCGGTACATCGCAGTGTCTGCAGAACGGAGAAGAGTGACGGCGGCGTCTGCAGCGGATTCTGTTGCGAGAAGTTCGGGTGTTGACATCGCTACACCGACACTTGCTCCAGCTTCAATTTCGACGCCTTGAAGAACGAGTGGCCCTGTGATTGATGAGCGAATACGTTCCGCAACATCGAGTGCTACTTGCTCATCCAGTAGACCTTCGCAGAGAACAACGAACTCGTCACCACTGATTCGTGCAACGAGGTCACTTGGTCGAGTAGCGGCAGCAAGACGCCGTGACACCGTCACGATGAGTTGGTCACCAACCGCATGACCAATGGTGTCGTTGACGTGCTTCAACTTGTCAAGGTCGATGAACAGCACGGCAACGGTCGCGTGTGTGGTGCGACTGCGCTCTAAAGCTTCGGTGGTCTTACGGATGAATAACACGCGGTTCGGAAGACCGGTGAGTGCATCATGTGTTGCCTGGCGTGCAAGTTCTGCTTGTGTCTGGCGTTCCTCGGTGATGTCTCGAGTAATCGTTGCCCAGTGATGCACACTGCCGTCTGCATCGCGCACCACTTGCACCACAACTTCAAGGATGCGGGCCATTCCGTCGGGGGAGCGGAAACCGATTTCACCTTCCCAACGATTCGGTGAACCTGCAGGTGGTGCAGCGTCGAGAAGAACGCGTGGCAATTGGTCGCGCACAGCTTGCATAAATGCTCGTGCAGCTACATCGCCGTGCCCAGCACCTGGGTCGGTGACGCCAATGAGTGTGCGTGCCGTGTCGTTCGCGAATGCAAGATCGCCAACGCGATCGAAAACAATGACGGCATCACCGGAGACGTCAAGAAGTCCCACAAGTTGGTCTGAGAGTTGTCGTTGCGTGACAAGTGATGTGCAGTCGATTGCCGTGCCGACGTAGCCCGTCACAATGTTGTCGATGACAACGGGCTGTGTGGAGATTTGAATCCACACTGATTCTCCTGTTGCGCGGCCGACACGAAACTCAACCGCGAAACTTCCTCCGCTGTTGCGAAACTCCACCCAACGTCGTTCGCACTCGGTCCGCTCATGTGGCAATGCATTGGTCCATGGTGCTGTGCCAACGACTAGAGGTGCTCCATCGAGAACCAAGGAACGGAATGCATCGTTGCCCGTGACGAGACGACAATTGACGTCGGTCTCAAAAACGCCGATTGGCAGGGCAGCAGTGGTGGGGTCGATAAAGACATTCTCACAGACTGAACGCCCTCTGCGGTGGACTGACCCCTCAGTGTGGTTGACGACTACCGAGAGTAACGACTACCGCGAGTAGACAAAATCGGTCGTTGCCACTTCGAGGACAGATGCATCCATGTCGGACACGACCTGCGCCGCCGATGACGAAGTGTTCACAGCAACGAGTGCCCTCAATGCATAGACCGTCACCGTGTAGGAATGCGATGTTCCACTGGCGGGGCAGGGAGGGGCATAGCCCTGTTTTCCAGATCCATTAACAGCCATGAACGCACCTGGCGGAAGTGCACCTTCGCCGATGGTGCGTTCGGCAGGGTTGATGTTGGCAATGACCCAATGGGTGAAGTCAGGCGCATCATTGTCACGCAGAACGATGCCATAGGCCTTGGTGTCGGCAGGTCCGTTCGTCCAAGCCAATTGCGGAGAGATTCCCAGACTGTCGCAGGTGTAGCGAGCATCAATTGCGGTGCCATTCACCCACGGACCGGTGACAGACATTGCCGTTCCTTCGTCACCGCCTTCACCTAACGCGGGGGGCATGGTGGTGACCGAGACAAAGGCTGCCTTTTGTTCGGGTGTTGGCGGCTTCATTGTCTGCCCATCCGAGAGACAGGACGTCAAGAGAAGTGTTGCGCCGACGGCGGAGAATGCGAGGGTGCGAAGAGAGGTCATCAGTGTGACTCTATTCGTGCATCAGGTCTCATTGCGTTGGTTTCACTATCCTGAAACAGATGTCGACACAGCCGCTTTCGTCCACCGGGCAACCATTGTGTCTGATGACGATTCACGCACACCCGGATGATGAAGCGTCAAAGGGTGCTCCTACTGTTGCGCGTTATTACGAGGAAGGTGTTCGCACTGTCCTCGTGTGTTGCACAGGCGGCGAAGAAGGTGATCTGCAGAATCCTGCATTGCGCGAGCCGGGTCAACCTTTCCACGGTGCAACCCCGGAGGAAGAACGCGAGATCATTGCCCGCTTGCGTCCTGACGAACTGAAGAAGTCGATAGAAGCAATCGGATTCTCTGCGTTGCACATGTTGGGCTACCGCGACTCAGGCATGGCGGGCTCTGAGTCAAACAATCACCCTGATTGCTTCCACATGGCAGACATTGATGAAGCCACGGGACGACTTGTTGCATTAATTCGTGCAGAGAAGCCGCAAGTAATCCTGACTTATAACGATGACCAAGCTGGCTACCCGCACCCAGATCATTTGCGTGTGCATGACATCAGCATGTTGGCCTTTGAACGTGCGGGTGACCCTGCGTGGTATCCAGAACTTGGTGCGCCGTGGCAGGTGTCAAAGATGTATTACACCTTGTGGGCGAAAGAGCGAATACTCGCTGTTCACGAAGCCTTGTTGCTGAAGTTTGGTGAGTCTCCGTTTGACGAGAAGTGGCTATCTCGTCCTTCGCAAGATCACCGCATCACGACTCGTCTTGAAATTGGTGCGTACTTGCGTGCACGCACGGAGTCATTGTTGGCGCACGCAACACAAATTGATCCATCTTCCAAGTGGTGGTTCGGTCTTGATGATGATGAGTTGGAAAAGGTGTATCCGTGGGAAGACTGGATTCTTGCCAAGAGCATCTTCGGCGAACTTCCAGAAGGAATGTTAGAAACTGATCTCTTCTTCGAAGTGCGTGAATACGTTTCAATGACGTCGTAAAGAGACGTTTCTTCCTAGCGAGATAATCAGCCAGCGCGCATGGCATCGCGCAATTCGCGATAGCCAATCAGTACTGCACCACTATCAGAAATTGCTTGTCGCAATTCTTGATTTGCCGTGACGAGTTCGAGGTCGTCAATCCAGCCGTCGGCGACTCCGCCTAGTGCACGTACTTCGGGTGTATCAATTGCGGGTTGTACGTGAATCTCGGTGACTCCAGGTTGCAGATTTGCGATAGCAGCAAAGACGCGCTCGCGGCTTCCTGTGCGCCAGTCGTGATCAAAATGATCAGGGAAGACGACATCTTCATCTGCAGCTAATTGTCGGAATGGGAATCCGGCTTCTTGTGCGGTGATGGTGGATGGCAAACGAATGGGAAGTTTGAACTCGTATGCGAGTTCAAGGTACACATCGAAGAATTCTGGACGAAGTGTGATGGAAGTGAGATGCGGCGCTAAGTGCGTGACGTCAATGCCCCATGCAATTGCACGTTCAATTTGCGCGCGACATTCGCGCAGCACTTCAGAAGAATCCGCGTGTTCCCATAAGTCGTCAACGGAACGCGGGAAACCACCCTCGCCAGAGAGAAGTGTGGGTGCATGCGTGAGTGGGCCCCAGCGATATGAAGGGTGCTCTGCATTAAGCGTGAGGTGCACACCAATGTCTTCGCCTCGATACTCATCTGCGGCGTAGCGCGCCCATGGTGCAGGCATCATGATCGAGGCACATGTAGCAACACCTTCGCGAATCGCTTGATACACACCCACTGTTGCGCCGTGACATGAACCCAAGTCGTCGCACGAGATGATGACGAGTCGTGCATCGTCGGGATGTCCTAGGCGCGATGCGAGCGTGCGGGATTCAGCCATGACTGAACCCTACCCCTGACAATGTGTCCACAGCCCGAGTCGTTCCTGTTCGGCCAGGTTTGCTGCGGCCGCAAAGTCAACAGAGAGAGATGTGTTGGGTTCAAACGGGTAGGGACGCGCCCAGCCTCCGCGGACTAGTTCCATGTTGAGGAAGAGATTGTCGCCGGCGCGATACACATAGGCAAGAAAGCGTCCGTATTTGTCACGGGCTTCCACATCGCGTGCAAGAAATATTTTGGTGCCCGGTGGAAACATGCTTTTGGTGTGTGCCGACGCTTCAGGGCCCCAACATTGCACTGGTTTTGTGGGGTGCACTGTCTCGGGCGTGTCGACCCCAATCAGGCGAATGGTTTCCTGTCGACCACTGACCGAAATGGTGAGTGTGTCTCCGTCGGAGACGTGTGTGACTGTGCCCATAATGCGACCACCCGCATCCGGTTGGATGCGGGTGGCAGTGCACGATGCGATGGTGAGACAAAAGCTCACGATGATCGGAGTAGTGATGCGCGATATATCGCGCTCCTTTAACTAGATGCGCTCGATGAGAGTGCCGGTACCGAGACCGCCACCACAGCACATGGAGATGATGCCGTAGCGACCACCGGTGCGCTCCAACTCATTGAGGGCCTTGGTGATGAGGAAGGCACCTGTTGCGCCGAGTGGGTGACCCAATGCAATTGCACCACCGTTCGGGTTGGTGCGCTCGAGATCGGCGCCCACTGCCTTGGCCCATGCAAGGACCACGGATGCGAATGCCTCATTGATCTCGAAGACATCGATGTCATCAATCTTGAGGTTGTTGCGCTCGAGCAAACGCTGAGTTGCGTCGATCGGGCCGGTGAGCATGAGGACGGGGTCAACACCAACGAGGCAAGAGTCGACAATGCGAGCACGTGCCTTGAGGCCAAGTGACTTTGCCTTCTCTTCGGTCATCATGAGAACAGCAGAAGCGCCGTCCGAAATCTGCGAGGAGTTACCAGCGGTGTGAACACCTTCTGGACGAGCGACTGGCTTCAAAGAAGAAAGCTTCTCGAGTGTTGTCTCGCGAAGGCCTTCGTCCTTGGTGATGCGGCGTGTGCCGATGACTTCGCCGGCTTCATTGACTTCTGGTGCATCAACTTCGATGTACTGACCGGAGAAGCGGTCTTCGTTCCAAGCGCGTGCTGCACGAGCCTGTGACTCAACGCCCCAAGCGTCGGTGTCTGCACGAGTAACTTCCCACTTGTCGGCGATGCGCTCTGCGCCTTCGAACTGTGAGGTCATTTCGTACTCTTCGAAATAGGTCTTTGGAATGGGCACGCCCAAGCCGAGTTCTTTCTTGCTGTTGCTGCCGATGGGCACGCGGCTCATAACTTCAACACCACAAGCAATCGCGACGTCAACGACGCCTGAACCGATGAGTGAAGCTGCAAGGCCGGTGGCCTGCTGTGAAGATCCGCACTGTGTGTCAACGGTGGTTGCAGCAGTGGTGAGTGGAAGGCCAGCTGCCAACCAAGCGGTGCGGGTGACGTTGAAGGACTGCTCGCCGATTTGGCTCACACAGCCACCGACTACCTGCTCCACGATGGAGGGGTCGATGCCATTGCGCTCGATGATTGCCTTCTGGGCAAGACCGAGAAGTTCTGCAGGGTGAAGGGTGGACAAACCACCGTTGCGACGACCAATAGGGGTGCGTACTGCATCGATGATTACGACTGGATTCTGATTACGTGCCATTCGCTCATCCTAGGCAAGCCCTTGCCTACTACCGTCAATGGAGATGAACCCGCACGAATCCTCATTCCGCCCATTGCTGACGCCGGCCGAAAATGTCCGAGAACACCGCTTCATTCATGTGGTGGGCAGCAAAGTCTTCATTGACAATCAGCCTGCGGAAGAGGAGTGGCACCAGCATTTCCTTGGCATGCACGATGACGTTGCCTGTTGGGGTATCGATGTGCCGCATGGGCAAGATCCTGGCTACGGAGCCGAAATGGATCTCCGAGCGTTGTTCGGACGTGTGAGCGAAACCGAATGGGCTGTTGCAGGACGTGCAGTGCAACTGGTGGAGTGGGGTCGTACTCATCGCTTCTGTGGTCGTTGTGGTGAGCCCACTCAGTTGGCATCAAATGAACGTGCATACGTCTGCCCTGCGTGTCAGTTGATGGCGTTCCCGCGTCTTGCTCCGGCAATCATCACGTTGGTGACTCGTGGCGAAGGCGATGCACAAGAAGCATTGCTTGCGCGTGGCGCAAATTTCCCTGTTCCGATGTATTCGACTCTTGCTGGATTTGTTGAAGTGGGCGAGAACCTGGAGCAAGCGGTTGCGCGTGAAGTGGAAGAGGAAGTCGGCGTCAAAGTTGACAAGGTGCGTTATGTGGCGAGCCAGCCATGGCCCTTCCCGCACTCACTGATGTTGGGCTTTACTGCGAACTGGGTGTCGGGCGACATCGTCTGTGACCCTGTTGAGATTCTGGATGCGAATTGGTACAAGCGTGATGAGCTGCCCATGATTCCTCCTGCAATGTCCATTGCACGTCGTCTCATTGATGACTGGGTGTTCCAGCGCTAGTGATTTCGAGTCCCTGAACGCCTAGCGTCTCATGGATGAGCAACATGAATCTCGGTCGTATTGGTTTGTGGGCTGCGGATTTCGATCTGCAGCCAATGGCGAAGGCCCAAGAAGCAATCGCTCAGGTCGAAGAGATGGGCTACGGAGCTGTGTGGGTTCCCGAAGCGGTCATTCGTGAACCATTCGCATCAACTGCTTTGCTTCTCTCCGCAACGAAGAAGATGGTGCTGGCAACTGGTATCGCAAGTTTGCATGCACGCACCGCGCAAACAATGCAGGCCGGTTGGAAGACATTGACCGAAGCATTTCCTGATCGATTTTTGTTGGGCATCGGTGTGAGTCATGCACCGATGGTGCAAGGGGTGCATAAGGGCAACTACGACAAGCCATACAGCACGATGGTGGAATACCTAGACGCGATGGATAACGGAATTTTCTTTGCAGCTGCGCCCACCACTGCGCCACAACGTGTGTTGGCTGCGCTTGGACCAAAAATGTTGAAATTGGCTGCCGAGCGTGGTGCAGGTGCGCATCCATATTTCACACCGGTGGAGCACACCGCATTTGCTCGCGAGACTATGGGCGCGAATGCGCTGTTGGCTCCAGAACTTGCAGTTGTCTTGGAAACGGATGCAACGAAGGCTCGTGAGATTGCTCGTAAGTACATGACCACGTACACCCGACTGCCGAACTACACGAACAACTTAAAGCGTTTTGGATTTACCGAAGAAGAGATCACGCATCAGGAAGATCGCCTTGTTGATGCCATCGTTGCTTGGGGTTCCATCGACAACGTGACTGCAGCAGTGAAGAGGCATCTTGATGCCGGTGCAGACCATGTGTGTATTCAAGTGTTGACTGACAAGCCGGGCACTCTTCCCATGCGCGAGTGGCAAGAATTGGCAGACGCGACTCGCAGTTTCTGATGGAGAACGAAGCGTATCTTCGGCACATCTCTGCTTCGGGTCATGCGATTGCATCTGCAGCACGAAAGTCATTAGACGCACCTGTTCTGGCCTGCAGTCCGTGGAATATCGCTGACCTGTTATGGCACATGGGGGAAGTGCATCTTTTTTGGGAGAGCATGGCGGCAAGTGGCGCCTTGGATCCATCTCAAGTTGTTCGTGCAAGTCGACCAACGGATGCGGACATGATTCGTTGGTATGAAGCGGGTGTTGATGCATTGGTAGAGACGTTGACGCGGCTTGATCCAGATCAGCCGGTGTGGACATGGTCCGGACCGCAGACAGTGTCTTGGATCATCCGTCGAATGGCACACGAAACTGCGATTCACGCGTGGGATGCGCAGTGGGCTGCCGGCTTGCGTCCAGTGATAGATGCGGAACTTGCAAGTGACGGCATTGATGAGTTTGTGTACGTGATGACGCCTCATATGCGTGAAGGTCAACACATTGTCGGCGGTTCAGTGCACATCCATTGCACTGATGTTGAGGGGGAGTGGTTGCTGACTCCTGGAGATGGCCTTGAGTTGATTGCAACACGTGAACATGCGAAAGGTTCCGTGGCGCTGCGGGGTACTGCAGAAGACCTCTTACTTGTGTTGTGGCGCCGTTCGCCCTTAGACATTATTGAAGTTATTGGAAACGAATCAGTGGCTGAACGTTTCCTTTTGCGCAGCGACCTCGACTAAGAACGCAATCGTCATTTGCGGGTGACGGTGATCCATTTCGATTTGTTTCCGGCCTTGTCAACGACACGAATCTGCATCTTGTTTTGACCTTTGGGGAAAGACACGGTGTATGTGCCGCGCCGCGCAGCATCAACACGAGTAGATGTGATGCGAGTCTTCACCTTTGTTTCAATGCGCACGACACCGGACATCTTGTCGCGGGCAGAAATAATCACAGTTGAACTTGTCTTCACTGTTGCATTTCCTGCATCTGCAATTCGTGTCTTTGCTGTGCTCATTGCCGTGACGGTGGGAGCCTCATCATCGGGTGACGTGATGTCGGTCATGAGGTAGATGTCATCTTCGTAGACAACCGAGGTTCCGTTTCGGAAATAGAACTGCACGTACACGGTTCGTTCAGCAATTTCCTCATCTGAGGCCAGTAGTTCCCACGTCATCTGAGATTGCAACGGCAACACGCTTGCGCCACGGAATGATCGGTTATTGGATACTCGCATTGCGACTGCGCCACCAGGCGGCGTAATGGTGAGCGAGACAGTGCTGAGTTCGCTGGAGTTGTCGTCGCTATTAATGATGACACCAATGGGGCCAGGCGTTGTGAATGACACTCGTGATGATGTTGCAGTCCCTGCATCGTTCGTGGCAACCAGTGTGACGAAATAGGTCACAGCAGGACGAAGTTCATAAAGGGTGTAGTCCACTGTCTGGAGACCTTTGATGTCGGACTGACGAATGAAGTGCTCAAACGGATCATCGGCATCTTCTGCTGCAGAGAACATCAGTTTGACGGATGTATCAAGTCCGTTGGCGTCGAAGCGCAATTGCAACGAAGCACCACGAGGTGTGGCTTCGACGATGGGGGATTGCACGGTTGGCGCACCACCAAGTGTGTGCACAGTTTCGGTTGAGGAGACTGTTGTGCCTACTTGATTGGTGACGATAACTCGAATGAAGTAATCGGTGCGTGCTGTGAGGCCGGTAATCGACAGCTGATGGTTGTTGGGCCCTGTACTTGTGAAGTAGGTGGAGCTGGAAACTATGGGGTGAGAGAAGTTGGCACTTGTGGAAGCTTGTGCCTGCACGGATCCGGCAGTGTCGCCAGTGGTTGCGTTGACAGCAACGGAAACGCTGCGGACGTCAACAGAGGTGGTCACCTGCGAAATAGAAGAGAGCGAACCGATTGTGAGGAACGATTGCGTTGCGCCCACTGTCGTGCCGAGTCTGTTGGTCGCAACAGCACGTGCGTAGTAGCGGGTGCGTGGTTGTAGTCCAGTGAGATTGACGGAACGAGAAACATCCTGAGAACCATTGGCGCCAGCTAATGGGTAGGACTGCACATTGTCCTGGAAGTTGCTGTCGGTGGAGAACTCGGCACTAATCGTTGACGCGAGACGTCCGGGATTAACGGTGAATGATGCGTCCGCTTCGTTGCCCGTGATGTTGTTGGCATTGATGGGTGACACGATGGGTTCTGTGCCGAGTGTGGTGAACGTGGAGGTGTCACTGGTGGTGGCGCCCAGTGAGTTTGTTGCGACCACCCGCACGTAATACGTAGTACGCGGTGCGATTCCTGTGAGTTGTTTTGTAAACGATGTGTTCACATATGAGCCATCGGCTGCACTAATGGCCAGCGTGTGGCGAGAGATATTCGTGAATGCAGAATTTTCGGCAACTTCAAGAATTGCAGTTGTCGCATAGCCATTTGGATTGATGACGCCACTGATAGTGGCAACCTCTGCGTCTACCCCTGTTGCGATTGGTTGTTCGACAGTGGGTGTACCAACAGGAACTATCTGTCGAGGAAATAGTTCGGGGGCAGGGTTCGATGCGCCTGATGCAAGAGCATTTACAAATCCGGTACACCAAATTTTTCCGTCAAGATCAAGTGCGCAGGTGCCGGAGATTGAAGCGGTATAGGCGGAAAACGTGGCGGGCTGTTCAAGGAACCAGGAACGGTAGGTCTTTCCTCCGAGGGTGGTGCCGGTGCCGAGTTGGCCACTACTGCCTTCACCAAAACAGAAAAACTTCTCAGAAATAGTGGTGACGCAAGTGTGATATGGCCCGCCATCGATAGACCTCAATGCTTCGTTGTTCGGAACGGTCATTTGTACGAATCTCATGCTGTCGTCATATGTGCCGTTACCGAACGAACCGCCGTAGTTGTCGCCCGCACAGTATCCAGTGCCATCGTTTGCAATTCCGCAGACACGATCGCCGAATGAAGTGATGGAAGACCAATATTTTCCATTCGGAGTCGGGAGCAGTTGAGGTGTCCATGAATAGTTGTATGAGAACTGTTGTGCGTATCCAAGACCAAATTGGCCGGCGCCGTTTCCACCCCAGCAAAATGCCTTGTTGCTATCGGTAGTCACGCAAACATTCGAACGCATGTGTAGAGAGGTGACTTTGCTGTTGTCAGGCATTGGTACGCGAATAGGAATTCGCATTGGCTCAATGTCTCCATTGCCGATGTAATTTGCGTCGCCCCAACACCATAAGTCGTCTTGTAAATCGATGGCGCATCCGGTGTAGTTGCCAGCCTTCACTTCTTTGACACGAATGTCGTTAGGGAATTCCACTTGAATTGGAGCGCGAGAACTTGGATTGAAATAGCTACCAGTTGCGTGGCTACCCCAACAGAATGCTCGTCCAGAGATTGCGAGACCACAGTGCACCGAGTACGGACCAGTGTCGACAGAAGACCACTTTTCATTGTTAGGAAGAGATATACGAGTGGGTACGTTGACCATTCGATCGGTAGAAGAAGCGATCAATGTGCGGTCGTAGTTATTACCCCAACACAAAAGTGTGTGGTCTGTCGTGACCGCACAGATACTTCCTTGTCCGAGGGAGACCTGTGAATAGCTAAATGGGTCAGCTGATGCCCCAGTCGCGGTCACCGCAACGGTGGCAACAGGGGTGCCAATGAGGAGAAGAGCAAGGACGAACCGAGGGATACGCATGAGAGCACAGTAGGTGTCTCATGTGTCGTGGTTTCGTTGTGATTTGCCACTGATAAGTGGCACAACAGTTATTCGGCGAGACCGACTGGTGATTCGTCGATGATCTGATCGAGATATTCCGACATACCAAAACCAGTCGCACCCTCATGTTCGCCAGAGGTGATGCGCCATTTGGTCATGCCTTCGCTGATGCGTGTCATCAGCCAATTGCCATCAGGATCCTGGCGGCGATTGCGCAAGGGGATAAGGCTCTCTACTTCGCCTTCGAAATTCCACTCTTTTCCGGACTTCGTGGAACGGATAACGCCCGTTACTTTGTCGTGGTAGTTCTCTTGGCCGGTTGTGACAGTGGAGATCTGTACGTCATCACATAAATGAATCTGGCCGTTATCCCACACGAATCCGCCTCGTGTGCCGGGACCATCTTTCTTCGCAACGCGACTGGCCATAAAGCCCAGGTTGTCTCCAAAGTTCGCAGTGAGCCAGCGGTAGTACCACGGTGCTTGCCAGTAGCGAGGACCCCATGAATGGTCGCGCAAACCGAAACCATTGATCAACCACTCTTCATCTCCGACACGCAACGAGCCTTGTGCGCTCACCAATTGTTCGTAGTGTCCTTTTGCGAATTCTTCACCTGGAGTTTCATGAGGAGTGTCGGGTTCGCCGCCGAACATGCTGTTGCGGCCTTTGCCTGTAAACGTGATGTGAGCTTCACACTCACTGAATGGGTTATTTGCAAACGCAGTCTTTGGGTCAGACATCTCGTGTGGGTTGTCGAGGACGACAACCTTGCCAACGAAGTCGATACGTAATTCTTCAAATGGCTTCACCATTGTCCAGGTGAGGCCACCTGCATCAAGTGCATCGTTGTTCTCGATGTTGGGTCGCTTGAACATGAAACCCACACGTCCGTTCGGCAGGTACAAACACACGGTCATCTCTGCGTATCCCTCGTTCGCACGGTTGCCCATGCGGAACCATCCGCCTACTTGTGACGTGGGATCAAAGCAGTTGATGTACATGCTTTCGTTGAAGTTGGTCTCCGGACCAAGTTCATGCATGTACTCGTCTTGTGGTTCGAGCTTGACTCCCATTATGTTCCCCCCAGAAATGTGATTGTTCGGTGATGAAGATCAGCCGTTGAAGATGCGATTTTGCAGCTTGCGCATACCCGCAAGCCAACGATCTCGGTCTGCAACTTTGCGCTGTTCGAATGTGTGCACTTCGGTATGAGGCATAACGAGGAACTTCTCTTCAACAATTGTGTTGTACACAATGTCGGCAACTTCGTTTGGCTCGAGTACTGCGCCAGAAGCCTTCACGACGTCTCCACCACGCTTGTCAATGCCATCGTCAGCGCCGGGAGGGTTCAACATGTTGGTGTTGACACCTTGCGGGCATAAACATGTAACGCGAACACCGCGGTCGCCGTAAGTGATCGACATCCACTCAGCAAATGCAACTGCTGCATGCTTGCTGACGCTGTATGTCGCGCTTCCGATTTGTGAGAGCAAACCGGCGGCAGAGGCAGTGCTGCAGAAATAACCTTCACCTGCTGCAAGCCAATCTCCGATGAGATGTTTTGCCGCCCAACGATGAGCGTGGGTGTTGATGTTCATCACCATGTTCCAGGTGTCTTCATCTGTGTTCTCAAGAAATTGTCCTTGTGCGACACCTGCGTTTGCAAAGAAGAGATGGATGAAACCGAACTTGTTGCGAGCTGCATCAATGAGTGCAACGTTGCCTGCTTCAGTACCGATATCAGCAACAACGGCGAAAGCGGAGTCAGGTCGAATCGCGTTTAAGGAATCTGCAACTGCGGTCAGGCGATTGGCATCGCGGTCTGCAACGACGACGCGTGCACCGGCCTGATGGAATCGGCGAGCGAGTGCTTCTCCGATTCCGCCTGCTGCACCTGTGACGACTGTGGTTTTGCCCTCAAAATTCATATTTAGAACCTTATGGCACTCGTCACGGGGGTCATTCATCCAAGGTTTGGAAGTATCCACTTATCCGCACGCCCCATCTGTACGATGTGGAAAGCGGGCGGAACCGGTACCTCTGGATCTCCGTACCCGTACCCGAGAGGAGCTCATCATGATGGAAACACGCGAACCGGTTATCACCGAAGCGCTCGCCGTCATTGACAAGGCGTTGGCAGAAATGCTTCGTCGCGAACTTGTCTCTGCAGTCGAGGTAGGAGACCTTCTCCTCGACCTTCGTTCGTTGCTTAGCGCGAGCGTCGCCACCACCGACGTTTAGTCGAAGTGGTCACTGCATCGTCCAAGATGGCCGATGCATCAATGGTTTCGTTGCGCGTCGGCGCATACGTTGCTAACTCCTGAAAAGACTCCACAAGAGAGTCGCGCAGTAACGCTGGACTCTCCACGGCTGCCTCATCAATGTTGATGCCTACGTCAAGACTTCCCATGTAGGACATCAGTGTGAGATTGAATGCAACGCCACCCAAAGGCCCAACGGGGTAGTTCTCCAGCATCTTTGCGCCTGCCACATACAAGGTGACGCCGGCTCCGCGAACGTTTGATGTTGCGAAGTCCACTGTCTCCGCCTGGGCACGTGCGAGGCGTGTGACGACAGATGTAGGGAGAAGAGTGGACACAGTGGCGATTGCTTCGAGGGACCCTGACGTAGACCCTTCGCGTGCCGCAGTCAGAATCTCATTGACCGCAGCAAATCGTTCGGGCAATGGCATGTCTGCAGTGGGCACCAACATTCGAGCAAGCGTGAATGCATTGCTTCCGCTGGATTCAGTACGAGTGCTGATGGCCATTGATGCACGAAGTGATTCCACGGGTGCACCCAACTGCTGGTGATACTTGCCGGCGGCGTGGGCTGCGGCGGTCACGAATGCCGTATTCAACGTTCCGTTCATTGCCTTCGCTGCACCGCGCATGTCGTGATAGCTGACTCGTGTTGTCTCCATACGGCGTCGCAATGAACGCGATGTCCATAGTGGTGAACGTGCGGCATCGGTTTCATTGAGTTGTGCAATGAGGCCTTTGACTGTTGCTGAGGTGGAGGATCCGATCGTGCCAATGAGAGATGGGTCAGCAAGGACATCACGGACTTG
>JBEDFA010000079.1:0-3561 GCA_041175365.1 Actinomycetota bacterium
TGCGTGATGATTACTTGTCCGTGGAACACCTCATCCTCGCTTTGAATCAGCGAGTAGGTATTGGCAGCGAAGAGATGTTGCAGGCATTGCGTGAAGTACGTGGCTCCCATCGCGTCACGACCCCCGACCCGGAATCACAGTTCGCAGCACTTGAGAAGTACGGCCAAGACCTCACAGCTCGTGCTCGTGCCGGAAAGATTGACCCAGTGATCGGTCGCGATGAAGAGATTCGTCGCGTGATTCAGGTGTTATCCCGCCGCACCAAGAACAACCCGGTACTGATTGGCGAACCTGGTGTCGGCAAGACAGCAATTGTTGAGGGTCTTGCACGTCGTATCGCCGATGGCGATGTTCCTGAAGGACTCAAGAACAAGCGCCTTGTTGCATTGGACCTTGCATCGATGCTCGCCGGTGCAAAGTATCGCGGTGAGTTCGAAGAGAGACTGAAAGCAGTTCTGAAAGAAATCACCGACTCCAATGGAGAGGTCATCACGTTTGTCGATGAGATGCACACATTGGTAGGAGCTGGCGGCGGTTCTGAAGGTGCGATGGATGCTGGCAACATGATCAAGCCCATGCTTGCGCGTGGTGAATTGCGCATGGTCGGCGCAACAACGCTTGACGAGTATCGCAAGTACGTGGAGAAAGACCCTGCACTCGAGCGTCGTTTCCAGCAGGTGTATGTGGGTGAACCAACGGTGCCCGACACCATCGCCATTCTTCGTGGGTTGAAGGAACGTTATGAGGTGCATCATGGTGTGCGTATTCAAGACTCTGCACTTGTGAGTGCGGCCGTGTTGTCCAATCGCTACCTCACCAACCGTTTCTTGCCAGACAAGGCAATTGACTTGATGGATGAGGCAGCGAGCAAACTACGCATTGAGATTGACTCGTTGCCTACAGAAATTGATGTCGTTCAGCGACGCATCTTGCAATTGGAAATTGAAAAAGTTGCGCTCGAGAAAGAAACGGACAGCGCGTCGGTCGAACGATTGACGTCTTTGCAAGATGAACTCAATGATTTGCAATCACAAGTTGATGTGATGAAGACGCATTGGGAGTCCGAGCGCGAAGCGATTTCTGCGATTCGAACATTGAAGGAAGAACTGGAGAATCTTCGTTCTCATATTGAGCGCGAGACAGATCTCGAGAAGGCAGCAGAAATTCGATACGGACGAATTCCTGAATTAGAACGCCGTATCGACGAAGCAACACAGCATCTCAATGTCTTGCAAAAAGACAATCGTATGTTGAAAGAAGAAGTGGACGCAGAAGACATTGCGGAAGTGGTGTCGAAGTGGACAGGTGTACCAGTGAGCCGTTTACTGGAAGGCGAGATGCAAAAGCTTGTGCATCTGGAATCTCTGCTGCATAAGCGCGTCATTGGCCAAGATGCTGCGGTGACAGCTGTTGCCAATGCGATTCGTCGTAGTCGTGCTGGTCTGTCTGATCCGAACAAGCCCATTGGGTCTTTCATGTTCCTTGGGCCAACAGGCGTGGGTAAAACAGAACTTGCACGTGCGTTGGCCGAGTATTTGTTTGATGATGAAAAAGCCATGGTGCGCATCGACATGGCGGAATACATGGAGAAGTACTCCGTTAGCCGCCTCATTGGTGCACCTCCGGGTTATGTCGGATACGACGAAGGTGGTCAACTCACGGAACTTGTGCGTCGCCGCCCCTACAGCGTGGTGTTGTTAGACGAAGTCGAGAAGGCACACCCTGATGTTTTCAACATCTTGTTGCAGGTTCTTGATGATGGTCGATTGACAGACGGTCAAGGTCGCACGGTGGACTTCACCAATGTTGTTCTCATCATGACGAGCAACTTGCCAGGTGAGCCCATTGAGTACTTCCGTCCAGAATTTGTGAACCGCATTGATGAAATTGTGCGCTTCCGTTCACTGACAGAAGAAGACCTCGGCCACATTGTGGAGATTCAGCTTGAGCATCTGGTGGCTCGTATGGCTGAACGTCGCATTCTGTTGCAAGTGACCCCTGCAGCGCGTGTCATGTTGGGCGCGAAAGGATTTGACCCAACTTTTGGTGCACGACCGCTGAAGCGATTGATTCAGCGAGAGATTGCAGACAAAGCAGCAATCATCATTCTTGAAGGCGGCGTTGCAGAAGACGGAGTGATTCGTGTCGATGTTGTCGGCGACGAACTCTCGGTGACGGCGATACCGAATTAGTGAAAGCGACGGCGAATTGCGTTGCCGTGTGCGGGGAAACCCTCGTGATCCGACATCGCAATAATTGTCTGCGACATACGACGCAACGCTGGTTCGTTTGCCTTGGCGACAGCTGTGCGCTTTAAGAAGGCATCCACTGTGATGCCAGATGAAACATGTGCAAAGCCACTGGTGGGCAGAGATGCCGGTGCACCAATGACGAAGTTGCCAGCGCTAAACGGCGTGTTCTGACCAATCAGAATTTCGCCGGCGTTGACGAGAAGATCAAGCAATGCTTCTTCGTGTTGCGCATCGACAGCCATCTGTAAATGCTCTGGGGCATAAGCGTTCGCAACTTCAGCTGCTTCGGTGAGATTCTGCACAAGCACTGCGCCACCATTCGGCCCCAATGAAGCTCGTGCTGCAGTGGCGCGCACTTCGGGAAGATCTTCCAACTGCAAAGCAAGTTCGACGTCCACTGCTTCGATGACTTCTTCAGAGGTGCACACCAGAACAACCGAAGAATCGGTGCCATGTTCGGCTTCCACCAACAGGTCTGCCGCGAGCTTTCCGATGTGCGCAGTGTGGTCGGCAATGACCAAGCTCTCTGTGGGTCCGAGCAACATCATCGTTGCGAGACCATGGCGCTGCATCTCCACCTGGGCGATGGTGACGGCAGGACTGCCAGGGCCCATCACTTTGCGAACTTTCGGGATGGTGTTGGTGCCAAAACCCAATGCTGCGATTCCGGCCGGACCATTTACGCGGTACACGTTCTTAATTCCCAATAAGCGACACACCACGAGGACCGCAGGGTCGACTTCGCCCTGGCCCCCAGGAATGGGAGGAACAATGAGGGTGATATTGGGAACTCCTGCCACCACAGCGGGAACACCCAATTGGTAGGCCACTGATGGATAGCTGGCCTTGCCGCTAGGAACAAACAGGCCCACGCTGGAGATCGGAGTGATCTTTTCTCCTGCGGTGAGACCATTTTCGATCTCAATCTGCCAGTCGCTTGCTCGTTCGAGCAACTGGTCATTGAATGCTCGGAGGTGAGAAATGGCGTCGATGATGGCGTTTTCCACCGCTGGGTCGATGGCTGCGGCAGCGATTTCTTCTTCTGTCACCCGCAATTGGCTTGGTGTCAGGCGAATTCCGTCGAACTTGGCGAGGGCGTCACAGACTGCCTCGTCGCCACGGACACGAACATCCTCGATCAGTGCATTAATCGATCGGCGCAGGGTTGGCTCAAAAATGTCATCAAGACCGCGACGGCAGAGGGCATCACGTTGCTCGGAGGTCATGGAGGACCACTGTTGGCGCCTAAGAACTGCACTCACACCTAGAAACCTACCCGTGAGCCTCTATTCACGGGGCTTGGATTAGC
>JBEDFA010000080.1:0-2840 GCA_041175365.1 Actinomycetota bacterium
GTTGTTCGCAAGAACCTTGACCGGTTGGTGTGGGCACGACTCGTCTCTAACTCTTGCTACCGATTCGCCCCACCATTCATTGCGGTCATTGCACGCGGGCTTGACGTCACCGTTGGCCAAATGGGCGTTGCGTTCATGGTCGGCGAATTTGCGGGACTTCTCTCGCCCATCATCGGACGGTTCATTGACCGCGGCAACCGAATGGTGTCGATGCTTGCGGGTATTGCACTGATCTCAACTGCGATCGTCATCGCTGCCACATCACAGAACCTTGTTGTCTTCGCTGCAGCGATGTTCTTGATGAGTGCTTCAAAAGTTCTCTTCGACACTGCGCTCATCGTGTGGATTAATGATCACGTGCCGTACGAGAAGCGCGGACGCATTGTTGGTGTCATTGAGACTTCGTGGGCGCTCTCGTTGTTCATCGGCGTTGCCATCATGGGAATTTTCACTGCACTCATTTCGTGGCGTGCTGGTTTCTTGGTGGGTGGCATCGCACTTATGGCAACCGGCGCACTTCTGGCAATGGGCCTTCCCCGTCATGATGCTCATGCTCCGGCCACGGAAACCGTGCGTGGAAGAGTTCCACCCAACGCTTGGTTTGTCTTTGCATGTTCTTTCATGTTGATGGGTGCAAGCCAATGCGTGGGCATCACATTCGGTCCGTGGTTTGAAGATGAGTTTCACTTCACCAGTGGTGGACTCATCGCAATCGTCATTGTTTTAGGCATATTCGAACTGGCTTCCAGTATTGGTAGTAGTCGTGTCACCGATGTGTGGGGCAAAGAAATCAGCGTGCGACGGGGCGTGGTGTTGATGGTTGCTGCAGGTGTTGGGATGAGCGCTGGAAGTCATCTCAGTTTCATTGCTATCCCGATGCTGGTGTTATTCATCGCCGGGTTCGAGTTTGCACTTGTCAGCATGTTGCCGTTGGCTGCCAACTTGGTTCCCACTGCTGGCGGTATCGGACTTGGACTCACGGTGGGCGCCGGCACATGTGGTCGTGCAGTTTTCAGCACAGTTGCAACATCGCTGTATGACTCTGTGGGGCCGGTAGGGCCAGCGCTCACGGGCACTGCACTTGCAGCACTAACCGTTGCAGCGATTACTGCTTATGCGCGTTCTGCGCGATAACCGTGTGTAATCGGCACTCGGCGATCTTTACCAAAAGCTTTTGTTGAGACGCGAACACCAGGCGCACACTGACGTCGCTTGTATTCGTTTACATCGACAAGTCGTGCGATGCGAGCAACTACTGCTTCATCGAAACCAAGCTTCACGATTTCGCTGACAGTGAGATCGTTGTCGACGTAGTGACGAAGAATCGGGTCGAGTTCTTCATACGGCGGAAGACTTTGGTCGTCGCGTTGATCTGGGCGAAGTTCTGCAGATGGTGGCTTGCTGATCACGGTCTCAGGAATGATCTCTCGACCTGCACGCTCGTTGATGCGACGACACAATGCAAACACTTGTGTTTTGAACACGTCTTTGATGACTGCGTATCCACCAGCAGAGTCACCGTAAATAGTGAAGTAGCCAACGGCCATCTCGCTCTTGTTACCCGTAGTGAGAACCATCCAGCCGAACTTGTTACTGAGCGCCATCAATGTCATTCCACGACAGCGGCTCTGCAGGTTTTCTTCTGTGAGGTCTGGGTCACGGCCTTCAAACGATGGGGCCAACATCTCTAGATACGCAGTAAATGCAGGCTCAATGGAAACGATGCGGTGATCGATGCCCAATGCTTTTGCAAGTTGATCAGCATCATCAAGCGAACCTTGACTGGAATAGCGCGACGGCATGGCAACGCCGTGAACGTTCTCTGCACCAAGAGCATCGACTGCAACTGCCGCGACAATCGATGAGTCGATTCCGCCCGACAAAGCAATGACAACACTCTTAAAACCGTTCTTGCGGACATAGTCACGAGTTCCAAGAACTAGAGCGTCATACACACGGTCAAGTTCTGATGAGAAAGGAACAACGTCTGCAGTAGCTACAGAACCATCGGCTGCAATGTCAATGACTGCGAAGTCGCTATCAAAAGATTTCAAACGACACGCAACAGAACCATCTGAAGCCATGACCACACTGGATCCATCAAAGACCAATTCATCTTGTCCACCGACTTGGTTGACGTACACAATTGCAGCGTTGTTATCGCGCGCGCGTTGCGACAACATGTCTTCACGTTCAGTGTTTTTACCTTGATGAAACGGCGATGCATTGAGATTCAAAATCACGCGCGCACCACTTGCTGCTTGTGCTTTCACCGGACCGTCGGCAAACCAAATGTCTTCACAAATTGAAATACCGACTGCAACATCATTCAGAGAGGTGAGACCAGAAACCGAACCATCAGCATTCACTGCTGCACCTGGCTCGAAATAACGCTCTTCGTCAAACACTGAATAGTTCGGAAGTAACTGCTTGCGATACACGTGCTGCACATTTCCGTTCGCACACACAGCTGCTGCATTAAAGAGGTGTGCACCTTCACGCAATACAAAACCAACAATCGCTGCACAAGCAACTGTCGACGCGGCGAATTCATCGAGTGTCTTTTGGTTATCTGCGACGAATGCGCCCTTGAGTAACAAGTCCTCTGGCGGGTACCCGGTGACGCTCAATTCAGGGAACACCACGACCTGTGCACCAGCCTGAACAGCCCGCTGATAATCGGCCGACATGAGGGCGGCATTGCCCTGCAGGTCACCAACAATGGGGTTCAACTGCGACAAAGCCACCCGAAGGCCCGTTTTTGGGGCAGGAGCGGTCGAATTGGTCACGCTTTGAGGCTAACCACCCACCCCACGAAACCCTGTCCCCATAAGGATTCC
>JBEDFA010000081.1:0-16344 GCA_041175365.1 Actinomycetota bacterium
GATGCCGAGCGAGATGGTCTTCCCGTCGTCGACACCATTCACAGACTGTCATCCGAAATGCGATCTCGGCGACGACACGATTCAGAAGTGAAACTACGCCAATTGCCCACCAAATTGGCTATGCCTGTTGTCTTTTGCATCTTGCCTTCGTTCATTTTCCTCAGTGTTCTGCCGTTAGTGATTTCCAATCTTCAGCATTTTCAATTCTCACCTCCCCCAACTTCCGTCACTTGAAAAGGAACATATGGATCTGCCCAACACTTCACGACACCGTTCTCGCGGACAAGCAACAACCGAATACGCACTCATCCTCCTAGCAGCAGCCATCATCGCCACTCTGGTGATCGCGTGGGCCACAGCTGGAGGTGGTGCCGGTCGTATCGGATCTCTCTTTGACGGAATCTTCGATGGAATTGTTGAACGTGCAAATCCACCAGCACAGGGCTGACGCTGGTCAAGCCACGGTTGAGTTTGCACTTTTGTTACCACTCTTCATTGGATGTGTCGCGGTCTTGGTGAGTTGTATCGGAATCGGGTTGTCCTCACTACGGCTTGCAGACACCGCTCGAATGTCCGCACGAGCGGGAAGTACTTCTGATAATCCGTCACAGACGGTGCAAATGCTTTTGCGAGATCAAGGCATCTCTCATTCAGAATCCACTGATTCGACAAATCAATTCCTCACAGTGAAACTGACTCGAAAAATTCGTGTCCCCATTCTCGGGATACCAATTCCCATGATGGAACTCTCCGCACAATCAACTGTCATGTTGGAAGGTGCTCCCGTGCTCCAAGAATGACCTAAATGCAACAAAGCGGCCGGAGCCTTGCTTTCGCTGGACTCCGGCCGCCTGTAAAGGGGATTTTGTTGTTGTCACCTCACGATGACAGAGGTGTTATGCCTGTGCTGATGTTCCTGAGCCCTGTGCAGGAGCTGTAGGTGCTGGAGTGCCGGGCATGTCACCATGACGACCACCATGTCCGCGGCCATGACCTTCGGGGCCACCGGCTGGGCGAACACCGTTCACCATGTCGTCAAGGCGGGTCTTGAACTCTGCAAGCTTGGCATCAGCCTCGGCCTGTGTGTGCTCACCAGACTTCACTTCTTCATCAAGGTGTGCCTTGAAGTCAGAAGTCAACGTTGCCTTCACATCTGCGATGTCAACATTCTGCGCATCTGCAATCTGCTTAAGGGTCTTACCGGACTGCAACTGTGTCTGCAGCTCTGCTTCCGTCAACTTCAATGTGGTTGCAAGCTTGGCAGTTGCAAACTTGGCTGGACCATGTCCACCCTTGCCACCCAATGGGCCATGGCCGCCCTTGCCGCCATGCATTGGCAATCCTGGAGCATTCACCATCGAAGTGATGCGAGTCTTGAACTCTGCAAGCTTTGCGTCGGCCTCGGCCTGTGTGTGCTCACCAGACTTCACCTCCTCATCAAGATGTGCCTTGAATCCTGCAGTCAACGCCGCAATGACTTTGTCAAGATCGACATTCTTTGCCTTCGCTACATCAGCAATCGACTTGCCCGCCTGCAACTCAGTCTTCAATTCTGCTTCGGTCATTCCGAGAGCCTTTGCGGCATCTGCAATAGGAGAAGGGCGACTTGCGTCAGTAGCAGGGTCTGTTGCTGCAGCATTCACTTCACCCGACTCGGGTGTCGCTGTGCCTGAAGCTTCGAGATTTCCTAAACCGGCGATGCTCGTTGTGCCATCGGCCGAAACGACAACAGCTGGATTATTTGCCATCTGCGCACTTGCGAAGCCGGTGAGTCCGAGCACGCCTGCGCCTGTTGCGACGACGAGTCCTGCGGCCACTGCGACCTTTGTGAAACGGGAGTTGATCTTCATTGTTCTGTATTCCTTTGTTGTGGTGTTGACCAGGTCTTTCTGGCTTGGAACCACTTTCACGTTCGTAGGTAAGGAGTATCCATGAGGATGGTAAGAGCTTCTCAAGAATCAGGCCAAGGAACGGGAAACCCTTGCAAATACTGGCTACGGTGAAGTCATGGACACCCGAAAAGTGCTGATTGCAGAGGACGATCCTTCGGTTCGTAAGGCCGTACAGAGAGTTCTTGAGCTTGAGAAGTACGACGTCACCGCCGTCAACGATGGTCAAGCGGCACTTGAGGCTTTGGGTAAGGCGCGCTTCGACTTAGCGGTG
The DNA here is from genome assembly GCA_041175365.1 of Actinomycetota bacterium. GTDB lineage: Bacteria > Actinomycetota > Acidimicrobiia > Acidimicrobiales > Ilumatobacteraceae > UBA2093. The sequence continues at coordinate 2,164 of JBEDFA010000081.1, forward strand.
CTTGATGTGATGATGCCGTTTGCCGACGGACTCACTGTGTGCAGAGAAGCCCGCCATCGCGGAATTCAAACACCAATTCTTCTTCTTACTGCTCGCGCAGAAGTAGGCGATCGCGTTGCAGGTTTAGATGCTGGTGCCGACGACTATCTCGTGAAGCCTTTCGTCGTTGATGAGTTGCTTGCGCGTTGTCGCGCACTACTGCGCCGTACTGCACCGTCTAGTGCCCAATCAATTCTTAAAGTGGGCGATCTTGTTTTGAATTCACTCTCGCGCGAGGTTCATCGCGGTGAACGTGCACTTGTTCTGACAAAAACTGAGTTTGATCTACTCGAACTTCTCATGCAGCAACCAAACGCCGTGGTGTCACGCGATTACATCTACGAAGCAATTTGGGGTTACGACTTTGAAACAAGTTCGAAATCCCTCGATGTCTACATCGGCTACTTGCGCCGTAAGACCGAAGAAAATGGTGAAAGCCGCGTCGTGTTCACTGTGCGTGGCGTCGGGTACACGGTGAAAGAATCATGAATCTCCGTGCCCGATACGTTGCCATCACGGCGTCGCTCGTTTTTCTTGTCGCTACAGCAATGAGCATCGGTGCGTACCGAATCGCATCAAGCCAATTGGAAAACCAAGTGAAGACCTCGCTCAATCAGCGCACGGTTTCCATCTTGCAAGCGTTCAATCGACCCGTGGACAACCTCAATGATTTCTTTGGTCGTGGACCCATTGATCGCGCCATCTCGCAAGGCGAGACAGACTCCATCACCCAAATCATCGACGCCGATGGTCTTCTCCATAAACGACAAGATCTTCCCGATCTCCCTTATGAAGGTGCCATCACCTGGCTGAAGAACAACTCGAATGGTGCGTACTACGAATCCATCTCCATTGAGAATCATCAATTCCGGATGTTGTCCGTTGTTGCGCCTAACGGATTCGTTGTACAAGTCGCCAAAGACACCCAAATTCTTGTCGATGCTCAGAACGGAATGCGCCGTTACTTCCCCCTCTTCGCGGCGCTTGCAGTTCTCATTTCGGGCGCTTTTGCTTGGCTTTTTGCCTCTCGTATCACGCGCCCCATTGAAGAACTTGCTGCAACAGCAGAGTCAATTGCGGCAACACAGGACCTCAATCGCAACATTGAAGTCACAGGAAGTGACGAAGTTGCCCAGTTGGCTCGCAGCTTTAATTCCATGTTGCTCGCACTTCGCAATAGCAGTGAACGTCAACGTCGCCTTGTGCAAGATGCGAGCCATGAGTTACGTACGCCGCTCACCAGCTTGCGCGCAAATGCGGAAATTCTTGAGCGTGCAACACTCACCGAAGAAGATCGTTTATCAATTCTTGCGGACATGAAAGCTGAGGTCGACGAACTCGCCGACTTAAGCGCAGAACTCAGCGCACTCGCCATCGACCAGCGCGCTGCCGAAGACCCCATTTCTATCGATCTGTTCGAAGTAGCCACTGAAATTGCAACGCGAGCATCTCGTCGTACTTCTGCTCCCGTCACCGTTCACTCCACCGGCGACACTGTCATCACGGCGCGCCCACATCAGCTAGAACGTGCCATCTCTAACTTGGTCGACAACGCCATTAAGTTCAGCGAAGCTTCCTCATCTGTTGAGATTCATGTCGGGTCAAAGCGCGTCGAGGTACGTGATCATGGCCCTGGTATTTCCGACGCTGACAAGCCATTGGTGTTTGATCGTTTCTACAGAGCAACCGCCACTCGTTCGATGCCAGGCTCTGGATTAGGTCTTGCAATTGTGTCTCAGTTTGCAGATGACAACGACGCAAATACCTACGTGTTGGACAATGCTGGTGGTGGCACTGTCGTAGGACTTCAGTTCAAATAACCCAATATTTATTGGGGTTTCTTACGCCTAAAGCCGCGGCGGTCTTGCGCTCGTTCGCGTTCCACTTGCTCTTCCTCCACCGACAATTCCTCTGCCACTAACTGGCGCATGGACGTCAACCGAGACAGCGGAAGTGTTCCTTCGGCAATAGCCGCGAGTACCGCGCAATCGGGTTCGTCAAGATGTTTGCAATCTCGGAAACGACAATTATCTGCGACGTCAAATACATCTCGAAATGCACGTTCAATTCCGATACCGCTTGTCCACAAAGTCACCGCACGCAGTCCGGGCGTATCAAGAAGCCATGCACCACCGGGCAATGCGATGAGTTCGGCGGCGACTGTTGTATGTCGTCCACGCTGATCGTCTTCGCGTACTTCTGCTGTGCGCTGCACTTCGTGTCCTACTAGCGCATTCACCAAGGTCGACTTACCAACACCGCTGGCACCAATAAAGGCCACCGTGGTGCCTGCGGGTGAATGTGCACGGATGCGATCGACTCCTTCACCTGTGCGTGAACTCACCAACACAATGTCAACACCAAGTGCCACTTGGGCCAATGAAGTACGAACAGCTTCTGCAGCAACCGGTTCGACGGTGTCGATCTTGGTCAACACGACAACGGGAGTTGCGCCACTGTCAAACGCCAACACAAGTTCCCTTTCGAGACGACGTTGGTTGACCGACGCATTCACTGCGTGCACCACGAAGACGACATCAATGTTGCTCGCAACAATCTGACGCGTACCCCGCGCCCCCTCAAATGAACTACGCCGAGTAAGTGCACTTCGGCGCTCGTGTACACGATCAATACGCTCTATATCTGAGGAGACGTCGACAAAATCTCCGACTGCAACCTCCACACCCAAGTTACGCACACGCACAATTTCACCATCGTCGAGAAGGACTGTGCTCCAGCCTCGATCGAGGCGTGTGATGCGACCAGACAGCACCGAAGAACCCACTGTGTTCGGCGGTGTGACATGTGCATTCATTCAATGAAACCGTACCGCTTTGCACCTCTTGATAGGCGTGCCATCCCTAGCCTTGTGATGTCCCCCATTGAAGGAGCCCCCCTTGCTTCGTCGTCTCGCAACGTTTGCTGTCCGTCACAAGCGCATCATGGTCCTTGGCATTTGGTTGCCCATGGCCCTCATCATCGGATTCGCCAGCACCACCATTGGCTCGGACTTCCGCACCGAGATGGCAATGCCACAGAGTGATGCCCGCATCGCCGAGGAAATGTTGTCCTCCGTCCAATCCGGAGACGGTGGAATGAATGGCCAGATCGTCATCAAGACTGACAAGACCGTTCTTGACCCAGCAGTGCAAAAAGAATTTGAAACGGCACTTGCTCGAGTTGCGCAGATTACGGACGTCACCGTCAAGAGTCCGTATGAGATGCCTTCTCAAATAAATCAAACCAAGACAATTGCGTTTGCAGAAGTCACCATCCCGCGAGAGACAACAGTCGCTCAGATGGAAGTTATTGGAGACAAAATCACGGCAGCTTCCGCCAACATCAAAGCTGCGGGAATCACCGTTGAATACGGCGGACGCATCTTCGAAAAATTCGAAATGCCAGAGAGCGAGGCACTCGGTCTTCTCGCCGCTGTCATCATTCTCGTTATTGCATTTGGTTCCATCATCGCGATGGGTCTTCCAATTGGCATCGCGCTGCTCGGTCTTGCGATCGCATCTGGAATCGTTGCAATCGTCAGCAACCTCATGTCGATGCCCAGTGAAGCAACTTCCATGGTTGCGATGATTGGTCTAGGTGTGGGAATTGACTACGCACTATTCATCGTCACGCGTTTCCGCGAAGCCATGCACGATGGTCTAACAATTGAAGATTCGATTATCGAAGCAATTGATACTTCAGGACGCGCAGTTCTCTTCGCTGGTGTCACCGTGATTGTTGCTCTCCTCGGGCTTATGTCAGTTGGCCTTGCGTTCGTTACCGGATTCGCAGTGGCAATGGCCATTGGTGTTGCAGTGATGATGATTGCATCAGTGTCTCTCCTGCCTGCATTGCTTGCAATGGTGGGCTCACGTATCGAGAGCACATCATGGGCTGCCGTCACTGCGCTCGGTTCACTTGTCGTCGGCGCAATGATTGCCATCTTCACGCACACTGCATTCTTTGCGCTGATTGGCGCAGTGATTGCTCTTCTCCTCATCATTCTTCGTTTCTTTATTGCTGGGTTGAAGAAGCCGTTGCCGCATCGCGCACAGAACAATCACCAACACACCGTGTGGTGGCGTTGGAGTCGCGTTGTTCAGCACCATCCATGGCGCTCACTCACGGTCTCTGTTGTCGGACTTGGTCTTCTTGCAGTTCCGATGTTCTCTTTGCGTCTAGGTTTCAGCGACTTAGGCAACGCACCCGCAGACACCACCGTGCGCAAGGCGTACGACCTCATTAGTGAAGGCTTTGGTCCTGGATTCAATGGCCCGCTCTACATCGCAGTTGGTGGCGACACTGCTGCAAGCCCACAAGCAATGCAGGAATTCGCACAGGTCATTCAGAAGACCGAAGGCATTGCTGCCGCATTCCCCGCACCGATGCCTTCGAAAGAAGTCGGGCTTGTCATTGCGTACCCCAAGACATCTCCGCAAGATGAGGCAACATCAGATCTCGTGCATCGCTTACGCAGTGATGTGATTCCCGCAACCAATGTGTATGCGAAGGTGGGCGGTTTCACCGCAAGCGGTATCGACTTCTCCGATTACCTCAGCAAGCGCTTGCCATGGCTCATCGGAAGCGTGCTCATCGTTTCCTTCTTCTTATTAATGGCTGTCTTCCGCAGCATCCTTGTTCCGCTGAAGGCAGTTCTTATGAACCTGCTGTCCGTGGGCGCTGCCTATGGCGTCATTGTTGCTGTGTTCCAGTGGGGATGGATGGCTGATCTCTTCGGAGTCGGCAAGCCCGGACCTGTCGAAGCGTGGGCGCCGATGTTCCTCTTCGCCATCGTGTTCGGTCTTTCCATGGACTACGAGGTGTTCCTTCTTTCCCGTATGAAAGAGGAATACAACCGCACGGGTGACAACTTCACCGCTGTGGCTGATGGTGTTGCCGCAACGGCTCGCGTGATCACCGCAGCGGCCCTCATCATGGTGTGCGTTTTCGCCGCATTCGTGCTTGCGCCAGACCGCCAATTGAAGCTTTTTGGCATGGGAATGGCCGTCGCAGTCTTCGTTGACGCGACCGTTGTACGCATGTTGTTGGTGCCCGCAACGATGGAATTGCTCGGAGATCGCAACTGGTGGATTCCAAAATGGCTCGATCGGGTGCTTCCCAAGATCGACGTTGAGGGCAGCCACCACACACCGACTCATCCAATCCCTTAGCCCATAAGGGTTTCATGGTCTTGCCTTGACAAGGCCCTACCAAATCATTTAACGATGAAAAAGGTATGGCAAAGTCACTAGTAATCGTCGAGTCTCCAGCGAAGGCAAAAACGATCTCCAAATATTTAGGTCCGGAGTTCGATGTTCGTGCTTCCGTTGGCCACGTAGCGGACCTCCCTAGTAAGGGATTGGCCGTCGATGTTGAGAACGGTTTTAAGCCTTCTTATGAGTTGACGGAACGCGGTCGCACCGTGGTGAAGGAATTGAAGTCCCTTCTGAAAACAGCTGACGCCCTCTATCTCGCAACGGACGAAGACCGCGAAGGCGAAGCCATCTCCTGGCACCTGCTCGAGCAGTTGAAGCCCAAAGTGCCTGTGCACCGAATGGTCTTCCACGAGATCAATGAGAAGTCCATCCAGGAAGCCGTGGCTAATCCCCGTGACCTTGACTACGGATTGGTCGACGCCGCAGAGGCTCGCCGCATCCTTGACCGCCTCTATGGATATGAGGTGTCCCCCGTTCTCTGGCGTCGTGTGAATCGCGGCCTATCGGCCGGTCGTGTGCAGAGCCCTGCATTGCGCCTTGTGGTGGAACGTGAATGGGAGCGCATCAAGTTCCGTGCTGCTGACTATTTCTCTATTGAGGCCAACACATCAACAACTCCTGCATTCACCGCGAAGATGATTTCGGTTAATGGCACTCGCCTTGCAACGGGCAAAGACTTCTCGGAGCTCGGTGACGCAAGTGGTGATGTTCTTGTTCTTGACGCAGGACGGGCCGAAGACCTCATCAAGGGGCTCGACGGAAAAGACCTGCTGGTTCGCAAGGTTGAGGACAAGCCATATCGCTCCTCACCGAAGGCACCTTTCACCACCAGCACATTGCAGCAAGAGGCCGGCCGAAAACTGCGCCTCTCTGGTCGTCAGGTGATGAGCATTGCGCAGGGCCTGTACGAACGCGGATTCATTACATATATGCGTACTGACTCCGTCACCTTGTCGATGGAAGCAGTCAATGACATCCGTGCATTCGTCGAGCGTGACTACGGAAAGGACTACGTCTTCGCGAAAGGTCCGCGTACTTTCCAGAACAAGGTGAAGAACGCACAGGAAGCGCACGAAGCAATTCGTCCTGCGTTGCCCTTGCGCTCACCAGAACAACTCTCTTCAGAACTTCGCGGACAAGAACTCAGCGTGTATCGCCTTATCTGGCAACGCACTCTTGCCTCACAAATGGCCGACACAACAGGCACAACCGTGAGCGTTCGTCTTGGTGTGACTGCAAGTGATGCGGAACGCAGCGATTGTGAATTCTCTGCAAGTGGAACAACGATCAAGTTCGCCGGTTACCGCGCTGCATACGAAGAGTCTCGTGATGAAGATGAATCGGAATCAGATGACGAGAAGGCATTGATCCTTCCTGCAATGACTGAAGGTCAGAGCATTTCCATTCGCGAGTATGTGATGAACTCACACACCACTACTCCTCCACCGCGCTACACCGAAGCATCTTTGGTGAAGATGCTGGAAGAGAAAGGTATTGGTCGCCCATCAACGTGGGCATCGATTATTTCGCAGATGGTGGACCGTGGCCATTACTTATGGAAGAAGGGAACATCCCTCGTTCCAACATGGACAGCGTTCTCTGTGATTCGTTTGCTGGAAGAAAACTTTGAGTCTCTTGTTGACTACGAATTCACTGCGGATCTTGACTCAGATCTTGACGCCATCGCACGAGGCGAATTGAAGAAAGTTGACTGGCTCACGGAGTTTTACTTCGGTGGCGAGCATGAACTGGGCTTGCGCAACATCGTTGCGGCCAACCTCGACTCCATCGATGCTGCAGTGTTGAACACCTTTGTATTAGGTGTGAACCCGGAAACGGGTGAAGACGTCATTGTCAAGCCTGGTTTGTACGGACCGTATGTTCGTAGTGGCGAGAAGAACACAGCGAGTGTTCCCGACACCATGACGCCAGATGAGCTCACTCTTGATGCAGCGATGACTTTGTTAAAGGCACCAAAGGGTGACACGCCCATCGGTGAACACGAAGGTTTCCCTGTGTTTGCGAAGTCTGGTCGCTATGGCCCATACGTGCAATGGGGCACGATGGACGAGCCACCAACAGGTTTCGAGAAGCCAAAGATGGCGTCACTCTTCAAGACGATGAACATCGAACGCATCACAATGAAAGATGCATTGGACTTGTTGTCTCTGCCACGCACTGTTGGCGCAGACCCCACCGATGGTGAACTCATCACCGCACAAAACGGAAAGTTCGGTCCCTATATTTCAAAGGGCAAGGACAGTCGTTCACTTCCAACAGAAGAGGAACTTCTCACTGTCTCTCTCGAACAAGCACTCGCACTTCTCGCAACACCTCGTGTGTTCGGCAAAGGTCGCGCCGCTGCAAAACCACCACTAAAGGAATTCGGCAACGATCCGACAAGTGGTCGCCCTGTCATCGGCAAAGAAGGAAAGTTCGGCGACTACATCACCGACGGTGAGACCAATGCTGGGCTCACACGTGGTGACCGCATGGAAGTCATGACGAACGAGCGTGCATACGAGCTGTTGCAGTTGCGTCGTGAGTACATCGAAGCCAACGGTGGTCCAAAGAAGAAGGCTGGCGGTCGCAAGACTGCAGCCAAGAAAGCACCTGCGAAGAAGGCCGCTGCCAAGAAGTCCACGACGAAGAAAGCCGCCGCCAAGAAGGCTCCTGCTAAAAAGAAGGCGGCACCAAAAAAGCCTGACCTGAAAGACGAACCGTTTTAGTGAGTACACCTCTATATATAGCGCTAGAAGGCCTAGAGGGCTGCGGGAAGAGCACGCACACAACGCGTCTCGGCCAGCACCTTGATGCGGTCGTCACGCGTGAACCAGGCGGTACTCGCATCGGTGCTCTTTTGCGGGCGATTCTCGCTGATCCTGAGAATGTCGACCTCGACCGCCGCACCGAAGCGCTGTTGATGGCGGCCGACCGGGCACAGCACATGGCCGAGGTCATCAAGCCCGCTCTCGATCGTGGTCAACATGTGGTCAGCGACCGTTCGATCTACTCGACGCTCGCCTATCAGGGGTATGGCCGACAGTTGGGAACCGAGGCGTTGCTCTCGATTTCTACCTGGGCGCTCAACGACCGTCTGCCGGACTTGGTTATCTACATCGATGTACCGACGGACGTATTGAATGCTCGTTTGGCCAAACGAGACCTCGACCGTTTCGAGCGCGAAGGGGCAGATTTCTTCGCCCGCATCGCTGAGGGTTTCCGAGAACTTCGTGCGGCGGATCCCGACCGCTGGGTCATTATCGATGGCACTGTTCCCAAGGATGACGTGGAAGCCGCCATCCGTGCTCAGGTGAGTAACAGACTCAATCAGTAACCTGCACTTGTGACTTCAGTGTGGGATTCAGTACTCGGCCAGGACCGAGCCGTCGATCACCTGCAGCACAGCGTCGTCAACCCAGTGCATGCATATTTGCTGGTGGGCCCTGAAGGTTGTGGCAAAGAAGAAGCTGCGCGCGCACTCGCCGGTGTGTTGCTTGCGGGCAATGACGACATTGCAGATCGCAATAACGACATGGCATTACGGGGCACTCACCCCGACATTCATGAAGTGAAGCGTGAAGGCGCTTCGATTCTGAAAGACCAGGCAGAAGAAGTCATCAAGATTGCATCGACGACTCCGAAGGAAGGCAATCGCAAAGCCATCATCATGCACGAAGTGCAATTAATGCAGGCCAATGCGGCAGCGCGTCTGTTGAAGACTGTGGAAGAACCGCCAAACGGAGTTTTCTTCGTCATGCTTGCCGAACAAGTTGATGACTCACTCGTGACAATCGCATCACGATGCATGACAATTCATTTTGGTCCACTGGATGCAGCAGTGATTGAACATGTGTTGACATCGGAAGGCGTGAAGCTTGACGTTGCAGAGGTTGCAGCAAAGTCCGCGCATGGAAGCCTTGCCCGTGGTCGTTTGCTCGCCGCTGATAAACAACTCGCACATCGTCGCGAATTCTTCGCAAACATTCCACGTCGCATTGACGGCACTGGTGCAACCGTTGCTGCAATCGTTGAACAAATTCTTTCGCTCATTGATGATTCAGTGCAACCATTGCAACAACGTCATGAACAAGAGATTGTTGATACGGAAAAAACTCTTGCATTGATGGGCGTGAAGCGTGGCGGCAAGAAAGCGCTAGAAGATAAACACAAGCGAGAGATTCGTCGTTTCCGAACCGATGAACTTCGTAACGGACTCACGGAAGTTGCCAGTGTGTACCGCGATGAACTTGCACGTAATGAGCACATTCATCGTCCCGAGGGTTATGTCACCGCCATTCATCGTTTGCATGAAGGTATGCGTCGCCTTGGCCTGAATGTGAATGAAGCAATTCTGTTACGTGATCTCATTTGGTCATTGCCGTCACCTTCTGCAGATGCCGCTCTGCAATTCGTTCTTGAAGGAAGTCATGAATAATTCGTTCTGGAATCGCATCGCGATTGTTGTTGGCCTCTTCCTTGGTTTCGCCGGGGTCATGCACTTCGCAAGTCCTGGCTTCTTCAACGACATCGTTCCGCCGTGGCTTCCTCCGTCAGAAGCGTTCTGGACTTATGCCAGCGGAGTTGTCGAATTGGTTGTGGCGTTTTTGCTTCTCCGTCCATCAACGCGACGTATTGGCGCCCTCGCCACCATCGTTCTGCTCATCGGCGTGTACCCCGCGAACCTCTACATGGCGTGGGACTGGCGCGATAAGCCATTCAGCGACCAACTGATTTCCTACGGCCGCCTGCCATTCCAATTCCTCTTTATATGGGTGGCGTGGAAGATCGCTCAGGCGAACCCTGATGCCGATAAGCCAAAGGCTCCTGGCGACATCTAAAAGTCTTGTACAAGACTGCCAACTGTTTTGTACAGTTGTCTACATGGCCAACATGCCGATTAGTCAAGCCCGCGAACAATTGCCAGCCGTCCTCGAGCTGTGCCAGACCGAAGCCGTCATTCTTGAGCGCTATGGAAAACCACAAGCGGTGATCATCAGTTATGAGCGTTACGACGAACTGATGACCGCCATTGAGGACATGGAAGACCTCGAAGCGATTGCAGAGATTGAGGCCGACATTGAGAAAAACGGGACTATTCCCTGGGAAGAAGTGCGGCGGGACCTAGGCATCGAATGACTCGCTACACAGTTGAGTTTTCGCGAACAGCCGAGAAGGCACTCGCCCAATTACAGCCCCAAATGCGTCGCCGAGTTGATGGAGCAATTCAAGTTCTTTCCATTGACCCTTATCCACCCAATTCGCGGCCGGTAAAGGGCACGAATACGTTCCGCTTGCGTGCTGGTGACTACCGAATCGTGTACCGAGTTGACCGCGGAGTTCTCACGGTGATCATCTTTGATATTGGGCACCGGCGCAACATCTATCGCAAGTTCTAGCCAATGATGAGCCGGCTAATTCGGTCGGTAAAGTTGAAGACCTACCCGCCCAGGTAGCTCAGTCGGTAGAGCAACGCACTCGTAATGCGTAGGTCGTGAGTTCGATTCTCATCTTGGGCTCCATTTGCCGCTTTTTTCACTAACAGACTCGGACTTTTGCCCTCGGTATAGTGGGTCTCGTCTTTTCCCAGATGAGGTCTTGTCATGAAACGCCGTTCTACACACATCAATGTGCAACAAATTGCTCGCGTTGTTATTGCTGCTCTTTTACTCACCATCACATTTCCACTTGCAAGTGCAAACAGTGCCCCAGTTGGCTCGCCTGTCAGCATCACTCGCACCATCACACTGGGTGGATCAAATGCCACTGGTTTGCACTACAAAGACGGGGTCATCTGGGTCACGCTGTACAACAGTGCTCGCGTGGAACGTTTCAATGCATCTTCTGGAGCATTAGTTGGTTCACCAATTTCTGTAGGGGCAAACCCTGTTGCGCCAATTGAAGTCAATGGACACTTATTCGTTCCATCTTCTGGTTCAAATACGGTCACCGACATCGACATGGCAACCGCAACAGTCACCCGAACCATCTCGCTTCCGGGATCAAACATTGCATCTTTGAATTACGACGGCACGAATATTTGGGCCTTGAGTTTTAGCAATGCGCATGTTCAGAGATTCAACCCTTCAACTGGCGCACTAGTCGGTTCGACTATTCCTGTTGGTGCAAACCCAGGCATGGCACTCCCAGCAAATGGACATCTGTTCGTTTCTGCCAGTGGTTCAAACACAGTTACCGACATCGACATGTCAACAGCAACCGTCACACGAAACATCACTTTGTCCGGATCAAACATTTCTGCTTTGCACCATGACGGAACAACGTTGTGGGCATCTGTATTCAACGGTGCGCAGGTAGCTCGAATTAATCCAACCAATGGAAACGTTCTCGGTTATACGAACGTTGGCTCGCAGCCAACAAACATCATTTCTGCAAATGGAAGTGTCTGGGTGGGTGCGACAGGGTCCGACACCGTCACCCAAATCAATCCATCAACTGGAGCTGTGATTCGAAACATCAGCCAAGGTGGAAGCAATATCTCCAGTCTTAACTTCGACGGCGATGTCATTTGGGCGACAAATTTCAATGGCAACTTCGTATCCATCATTGATACGACTACAGGCACCGTCAGCAGTAGCAAGCCGGCAACTGGTTCTCGCCCTGTTGTTACTCTCATCATTGATAACAACGTGTGGGTCGGGGCTGCCAATAGCAATGCAATCACTCAAATTTCTGGACCTACTCCGACAACGACAACCACGACAACGACAACCACGACAACAACCTCCACCACCATTGCGCCGACTACAACAGTTGTCACATCAACAACCTCGACCACACCAATTGGATCAACATCAACAACACTTGCTGGGGCAGAAACTCAATCGAACAACTCAACTGGCAATGAAGAAGTAGCGACTCCAACAAACGGCTCAGTTCGCAATACAGCAACTCCAACTTCGTCAACGTCGACGAGCTCTACAACCACTACTTCTGTTCCCCAAGTGGCAAATGTTGAAGCAGGGGATGCTGCAATTCTTGTGAACGGAATTGAATCGGTTGCCAGCGTGTCACGCAGCAATAACCAAGTCATCGTGTCAGCATCTGGAATCGAATTAAAAGTGTGGGGTGTCTCTTCTACTGGCAACATCACATCACTTGACAAAGAGGGAAATCTTCGCGTTAACGATGGTGACCTCGTTGAAATGGCGGTCTCAGGGCTAAAGGCAAGTACCGATGTTGAAGTGTGGATGTTCTCCACACCAACAAAATTAGGAATAGTTACTTCCAGCACTGAAGGAAAAGCTTCTGGGCGTTTTCAGATTCCATCCGGAACGCAATCCGGAGAACATCGCTTCGCAGTAGAGGCACGTCTTCCAAACAACGAGAAGGCCACCATCGCAGTTGGAATTATGTTTGGCAAGGCGCAGAAATCCTCGACTACTGCAAGAGTGCTAATCGCGATTCCAATTCTTCTTGCAGTTGGGGCCGGCCTCATCGTGCCAACCACAGTTCGCCGTCGTCGCCGTCGTGCTTCAATTTCATAAACCACAGTCTCACTCTGGGGTAGATGAACTTCAGCGAAGTGGTTCCATTAATTTCAACCTTGAGCATGTTCTTCCTAATGGGCTCCATTTGCAATGGGAACTTGCATCACTTTGAGATGACGCAATTGTTCCAACATTCTTTTTTTTCTTCACTTCTCAATTTGTAAGTCGTACCTTCATTTCATTGGAGGTACTTATGAAAGTGCGAAGCAAATTTCTCGTGGCGACGACTGCGGTCTTTTCCTTAATGACAGTGATTGTGCCAACGACATCCGTTTCAGGAAAAGTTGCGTCCACATCATCAACTGCATCAGTGAGGTTTTGGACAAATGCTCGTGTGCGTCAGGCAGTTTCTCGCGATTTCGAATTGAATTCCGAGACAAAGAGATTTGAACTCCGAGGAAAGCCCGCACTGCCAGGCACTATCAGTGGCTCTTCTTGGAACGGTGGCGGTCGCGTGGTGAACACAACTGGAAAAGTTCTGTTCTCCATGGGGTCCAACTACTACGTGTGCTCAGCCAGCGTTGTCGCAGACAGCATGACGAATCGTTCCATTGTGCTGACAGCTGGACATTGTGTGTACGACGAGACCAACAATCAGTTCGCCGAAAATTGGATATTTATTCCGTCGTGGGACACACAACCGACAACGTTGGATTCTTCAGGCTTGTTCTGTGATTCAACTGAATATGGATGTTGGACAGCTCAATCACTGGTTGCTTCAAACGCATTCGCCGAAGAGCCCGGTTTCACGGTGACGGCGACCCAACATGACTACGGATTTGCTGTGATGGGAAGTGGTGGATTCTCCAACCAGCAACTCGATCTTGTGGTGAATAGCCAACCGATCTTCTCCGCCTTTGTCGGTGTAGACACAGAAACCTGGGCATTCGGCTATCCATCACAGGGCAAGTACAAAGGCGACGATCTCATCTATTGCAAAGGACTGTTGTCTTTTGATTCACGCATCGGTGTGGATTGGTCAACATACAAATTGGGATGCGGCATGACAGGCGGTTCTTCTGGTGGCCCTTGGATGCGAGATTTCTCAGAGACTGGAACCAGTGTTGGCGTCGGAACAATATTTTCCGTGACGTCCTACGGATATGGGTCATCAAAGAGTTTGTACGGGCCAATTCTGAACTCTGAAACTGCCGGGATGCTCTCTGCGGCACAGTCAACTTCTGAAAATTTGTTGTATCAGTCTTAGTTATTGGGCAATTTAGGGAAAAATCTGCCATTTTGAGGCCTAATTTTCTCCGATTCGGGAATGAGGACTATTTCATACCTATTATCTCTGAATGGTTAATAGTCAGCGACTGTCCCGCATTTTCACCGCCGCCGCCTTTATGGCATCGACCCTGATTGCATTTGCCCCCGGAGCCCAAGTGGCTTCTGCAGAATCATCTGAATACCCC
>JBEDFA010000082.1:0-51943 GCA_041175365.1 Actinomycetota bacterium
GTGCTCGACCAATCCACGATGCGATACCTCTTCGGCTTGCGGGAGCAATCCACCGCGTGGTGTTGCGCGGAGATGATGCGCGTCTGGCGCGTCACTACCCCAGCATGGGAGGAAAGCCAGGGGAGGACTTCGGGGCCGATTTCATTGGCTATGTTCGCGAACATCTCGACGAAGTGGAACTTGGTCTTTCCAGTCAGGTACAGACAAACGAGGTCGGACGCAGTGTCGTGCACCTTGCACTCAGTCATTGGATCACCAAGTTTGATATCGAAGAGTGCGACTTTCTCGAAGTAGGAACAAGCGCCGGTTTGAATCTGAATTTCGACAAGTTTTATGGCTGCTTCGGCCAACTGCGAATGGGTGACCCGTCGTCGGCGTTGCGATTCATGGGTGACTGGTTTGAGAATGCACCACTGGTTCCAAAAGCGGGTGCCCGAATCGTGAATCGACGAGGAGTTGATGTCTCCCCCATCGATGTCTCTGACCCAGCCCAGGAACTGCGCCTGCTTTCTTTTATCTGGCCAGACCAGAAGGCTCGCATGCAACGCATTCGAGCAGCCATCGAGATTGCAAAAAAGCACAAGCCACTTGTTGAGAACGAATCAGCTGACACCTGGATTGAACGTCAACTTCGAACGCGACGTGAGCGGGCGACGATTGTCTTCCATTCCATCGTGTGGCAATACCTGGGCCCCGATGTACAACGACGTTTCCGTCAAGCTTTAGAAGACGCTGCGATCACAGCATCACCAGAAAAGCCCTTGATATGGGCCCGAATGGAACCTGCGGGCAAAGTGGCCGACGTGCGCGTCACGATGTGGCGCGGCAATGATCCTGAAGAATATCTCTTGGCAGAAATTGGATATCACGGCCAAGACATGAAGTGGCTACTGCCCTATTAAGAGAGCGCGCTCTTCACAATTGAGGGAATTGGTGCAGGTCGTTGCGACGTTGGGTCGATACTGACGTATACAAATTCACCGACAAAACGCGCTTCACCACGAACAGTTCCTTCGACACGAACATCAAATGATGTATTTCCCCATCGCGTCACGCTGCAGGCCATGTCAAAGGTGTCGCCCAGTTTGACCGGGGCATCCCATGTTCCAGTGGTCTTCTTCAACATGAAGTCAAACCCGATGGAATGAAGACTTGCTGGATCGTTCGTAGCAGCGAGTTCTTTAGCCAGCGCATCGCGCACCCACACATCAACAGCGTCATCACAGAAGCCGAAATAGTTAGGGTTCCATACAACTCGCTGCATATCGCAATCGCCATAACGAACGCGGTACGAATGAACGTATGTCATGACAACTGAGCTTTCGCCTTCGCAATCGCATCAGCCAAACGCAGCATCTGTACCGGCGCCGCTTCCGGACCTGCAGCACCGGGCGTACGACGGTTAGCCACTGCAACACCGGGAGCAAACAACTGAGCAGCATCTGCACCAAGTTGCGGATGCGTGCGCACGATCTCCACCATTGGTGTTCCAGATGCAAGTGCATCACGAACAACTTTGCCAACTACAGCATGAGCCTCACGGAACGGCATTCCCCGTTGAACAAGCCATTCGGCCAAATCAGTTGCGACCAATGCTTCAGCATCTGCGCCCTTTGTCATGTTTTCGATGTTGAATGTCGCAGTCGCGATCATTCCGTTCAATGCAATCAATGCTCGACGCACTTGGTCAACCGAATCAAACAACGGCTCTTTGTCTTCTTGCAGGTCACGGTTGTACGCAAGCGGCAAGCCCTTCAACATGGCAAGCACGCCAGTGAGATTGCCGATGAGACGTCCTGCTTTACCGCGAGCAAGTTCTGCGATGTCCGCATTCTTCTTCTGCGGCAACATGGAAGATCCTGTTGCATATGCATCGTCAAGCGATGCGAATCCGAATTCTGCACTAGTCCACAACACCCATTCCTCGCCGATACGCGAGAGATGAACACCAAGTAGTGCGATATCAAAAAGAATTTCAGCAACGAAGTCCCGGTCAGAGACAGCATCAAGCGAGTTCGCAAAGGTGGTACTGAAGCCCATCGCTTTTGCCGATGTCTCAGGATTTAGTGGCAGCGAAGAACCTGCCAAAGCACCAGCACCTAAAGGAGAAACATCAAGACGTACAAGGGTGTCAGCGAGACGATCGGCGTCACGCAAGAGAGACCATGCATGTGCGCGCAAGTGATGCGACAGCAACACCGGTTGGGCATGTTGCACATGCGTGTATCCCGGAAGACGAATTGCTGGAACATGTGCATCACCTTCTTGTGCACGAGTTTCCAGCGTGTCGACAAGTGCCAATACAAAATCACGGACAGTGCGCACCTCACGCTTGCACCACAGACGAATAGCTGTTGCGACTTGGTCATTACGACTACGACCTGTGTGTATACGTCCACCAGGTTCGCCAGCAATCTGAGTGACACGACGTTCAATCGCAGTGTGAATGTCCTCATCGGACGCTTCATAAACGAAAGCATTAGAAGCGAATTCCTGAGCCACCACATCAAGAGCAGCAAGAACCTTCTCACCATCTACCTGCGACATGATGCCCACAGATATCAGCATGGACACGTGAGCCTTTGAACCAAAGATGTCATCGGGCCACAGGCGCTTGTCGAAGGACAGGCTTTCTGTGTATGCCATCAATTCATCTGCAGGAGCAGAATCAAATCGACCGTGCCACAAAGCTGCGCCTTCGGAAACATTCTTCTCAGACATTTGCTGTCCCCTTTCGACGTGGGATCCCACCCGTTGCATCAGTGACTCCGGACAGAGTGCGCAACTGATGCGCCAAACCTGGTCCGCCAATTTCCTCAGCTGCGACACAGAAGATGGTGTCGTCACCGGCCACAGTGCCCAACAAACCATCAAGTCCACTGCGATCCAATGCGGAGGCCACAACATGGGCGCATCCTGGTGGTGTGCGAACAACAACAAGATTTCCACTGGATGTCACTTCAGCAACCCACTCGGCCATAACGCGACGCAACTGATCGCTTGGCGCAACACGTGCCGGTGCATATTCCGCGATGGCATATGCGGTATCGCCGCCTGGAATACGAATCTTTACTGCACCCAACTCTTCAAGGTCTCGTGAGACCGTTGCTTGAGTTGCTTCGATGCCGTGTTCACGGAGGATTTCTTGTAACTGTGGCTGACTGGAGATGATCTCTTGATCAATCAACCGAGAGATCAATTGTTGACGCTGCTGTTTAGTACTCACATCAGGCTCCTTGCACCCAGGCAAGCGCACCACGCGCTGCAGTCAAACGATGATGGCCTTGCTGGATGACGATGCTGTTCGCACCATCAAACACATCGGCCGACACCTCTTCTCCACGATGCGCCGGCATGCAATGCATGAACTTTGCACCAGGGAGAGCATGCGACATCACAGAATCTGTCACACAGTATTGGGAGAAGATCTCGCGACGTTCAGCAGCCTCTGCTTCTTGTCCCATCGAAATCCATGTATCGGTATGCACAACATGCGCACCTTCAACAGCCTTCATTGGGTCTGTGCTCTGGCGGACTGACCCACCAAGGGCCATCAGACGAGCCCATTCTTCTTGCGACGCGTTGTAACCCTCAGGACAGCCGAGGGAAATTGTTCCGCCCAACAGACACACAGCTTCGGCCAGTGAACGAGCAACATTGTTGTAATCGCCCAGCCACGCCACAGTCAGCGAACTGATGGGGCCACAGTGTTCTTCCATGGTGATGATGTCTGCGAGAGCCTGCAAAGGGTGCGATGCATCGCTCAGCATGTTGACAACAGGAACTACATCACACGCCACCATGCGCTCAATGACAGAGTGAGAAAAGACACGAGCCGCAAGTACCGCGTGATAGCCCGCCATGATTCGGGTGATGTCTTCCACTGTCTCGCGAACATCGAATCCGACTTCTTCTCCGCGCGTATAGATGGGATGACCACCCATTTGCACCACTGCCATCTCCATGGAGTGACGCGTGCGGTTTGATGGCTTCTCAAAGATGAGTGCGACACCTTTGCCTGCGAGTTGAGAAGTTGGTGCTGCTACCGAGAGATCCAGAATGTGCCGAAGTGTCTCTGCACCCAATGATGCAATATCAACAAGGTGACGATGCTTCATGACAACACCGTCGCAAGAATGGAAAGCGCTTCATCGACTTCGGCGTCTGACACAGTGAGAGGTGGAGCGAAACGGATTGTTGTCGCATTCACGCCATTTACGATCAAACCTGCCGCCAGTAACGCCGGCACAACATCTGCCGTTGCGACACCGTCTGCGAGCTGCGCTCCCAGCAACAATCCAGAGCCACGAACATGATCAACGTTGGAGAGCTTCAGCAAACCCTCACGAAGTCGCGCACCCTGCTTATTGGCGAGCGATGCCGCATCAAGGCGTTTCATCTCTGAGATGACCGCAGAGACAGCTGAGGTCGCGAGTGCAGTTCCGCTATATGTGGAACCGTGATCGCCCGGTTGCAGGACTGAGGCGATGTCCTTACGCGCCCACAAGGCACCGACGGGCATTCCATTGCCCATGCCCTTTGCCATTGTGATGGCGTCGGGCTGAATGCCTGCATGTTCGAATCCGAACCACTGACCCGTACGGCAGAAACCAGTTTGGACTTCATCAATGATGAGCAAGATGCCACGCTCATTACACAACTTCTGCACAACCTGCAGATACGACGCGTCCGCTGGTACAACTCCACCTTCACCCTGAATGGATTCCAACATCACTGCAGCAACGGTGTCATCAAGTTGCGCTTCAAGTGATGCGATGTCACCAAATTCGCAGTACTTAAAACCCTCAGGCATCGGCTGGAATATTTCATGCTTCGCTGGCTGTCCAGTAAGTGCAAGTGCTCCCAAAGTACGTCCATGAAAACTTCCTAGCGCGGTCACAATTCGGTGACGTCCGCGTCCACCGAATTTCCGTGCAAGTTTGATTGCTGCTTCATTTGCTTCTGCACCAGAGTTACAGAAGAAGACTTGACCATCACCCGCACCTGCATCACGAAGGAGTCCATTGAGTTCAACGGCTGCTTTGGTTGCCACTGTGTTTGCAAAGAAGTTGGAAACATGCACCAACGTGTTTGCTTGATCAGCAATCGCCTTGGCGATGACAGGATTCGCATGACCCAATGACACCACTGCGATGCCACTCAAGAAATCCAGGTAACGCTTGCCATTGATGTCCCACAACTGCGTACCTTCACCGCGTTCAAACATCACTGCCGGCGGACCAAAAACAGGAATGAATGGACAGTAGTCGCGCGATTCATTCATCGCGACGGCTTTTTCGTCTTCGTAGAAAGCGTGTTTCATTGTTTGACTCCAGTGATCATGGTGCCGACACCTTGGTCGGTGAACAGTTCCAATAAGAGAACATGCGCGATACGGCCATCAAGAATGTGTGCACTCTTGACTCCCCCGCGGACTGCTTGCATGCAACTTTCCACCTTGGGAATCATTCCGCCGGAGATAGTTCCGTCTGCAATCAGCGCAGAAAGCTCATCAACGGTGATGCGCTGAATGAGCGATGTTGCGTCATCGATGTCTTTGCGAAGACCAGCGATGTCAGTGAGGTACACAATCTTTTCTGCACCAAGTGCTTCCGCAATTGCACCAGCAGCTGTATCTGCATTGATGTTGTACGGCTGACCATTGACATCAACGCCGACGGTTGACAACACCGGAACAAGGCCATCTGCAAGAAGGCCATCAATGACATGGGTACGAACTTTTTCAATATCGCCAACGAAACCAAGGGAAACATCACGTGCCGTTACCTGCAAAGTGCGCCCATCTTCACCAGAGAGACCTACTGCCACGTTTCCGTGCACATTGATAGCGCTCACAATTTGTGGGTTGACACTTCCGTTCAACACCATCTGGACCACTTGCATTGTCTCTTCATCTGTCACGCGGAGACCGTTGACAAAATTGGATTCGATATTGAGACGCGACAGCATCTCATTGATCTGTGGTCCACCGCCATGCACCACAACGGGACGTATGCCGACAGTGTGCATGAGCACAATGTCTTCAGCAAACAATGCCAAAGCATCATGCTCGGAGGTGCCGGCCAATGCGTTTCCGCCGTACTTCACGACAACTGTGCGACCTGCAAAACGACGAATGTACGGAAGTGCCTCGACGAGAACGTCGGCGCGCGTTAATTCGCTCATGGGTACACCCCGACTGTGCTCAGGCCTGATCCTTCAGGCAATCCCAATGCAACGTTCATTGACTGCACTGCACCGCCCGATGCGCCCTTAGCGATGTTGTCGAGCGCAGCAAGAACCATGATGTAACCCGTGCGTTCGTCGTACCGAGCAGTGATGTGCACCGTGTTGGTACCAAGAGTCGCCTTCGTTGAAGGAACCTGTGGACGAACAACAATGAATTGTTCATCCTTGTAGAAGGTTGCAAGTGTTGCGAGAAGTGATGCCGTAGTCGGCGCATCACCTTGTGGACGCGCGTAACACGTTGCCAAAATGCCACGATTCATTGGCGCTAAGTGCGGAGTGAACAGCACTTGCGCACCTGTCACCTGCTCAATCTCTGGTGTGTGGCGATGATCCAAAAGGCCATATGCAGTGAAGTCTTCATCCACAGTTGCGAATAATGATCCGTGCTTCAGAGCGCGGCCAGCTCCGCTCACACCAGAGGCAGCATCGACAATGATGCCTTGCTGTTGTACAAGACCAGAACGAACTAATGGTGTGAGAGCGAGAGATGCGGCGGTCACATAACAACCCGGAGTTGCAATGAGCTTCGCTCCTGGCAATTGACTGCGATACAACTCGGGCAATCCATACACCGCCTGAGCCAGAAGCTCAGGTTGCGTGTGTTCGAAGCCGTACCAGGTGGGATACAGCGAGGAGTCCTTCAACCTGTAAGCGGCGGAGAGGTCAATGACGCAGCCCACCTTGCCCACAAGCTGCGGAGCGATGTCCAACGCTGCCTCATGCGGAATACCCAGAAACACAACGTCGAGGCCCGTGAAACGATCCACGGTGAACTCTTCAAACACCAGGTTGGGATAGGCAGCAGCCAGTGATGGATAAAGATGGCTCGCAAGGGTTCCCGCTTGGGAATCCCCTGTTGCTGCAACGACTTCAACGTCTGGGTGCTGGGCGCACAAGCGGAGCAGTTCTGCCCCCGTGTAACCCGATGCACCAATGATTCCGACTTTCACCATAGATGTATTACTATACGAACTCATGCATGATAATGCAATCATTCTCCCGCAGGCAGGGGCACTCCTCGTTGCCCAACCAGTAATGGACGACCCCAATTTCGCCCGCACCGTGATTCTCCTGCTTGCCCATGACGACGCCGAGGGATCGATGGGCCTCGTGATTAATCGTCCCGGGTCCGCCCTCGATAGCCCCGAGCGATCTCCCCTTGTGGAATGGATTGCCTCCTCCGTGGGTCCCCACGTTGAGTTCATCGGAGGACCTGTGGAGGAATCCGGCTACATCTGCCTGTCCCAAGATTTCGGTTCGCCCTCTGGAGTGACGTCTATTGACATGATGAGCGACGACCCGTCATCAGATTCCGTCCATCGTGTCTTCCAGGGCTATTCCGGATGGGGACCAGGCCAGTTGTCGTACGAACTGACCGAGAACGCTTGGTGGGTGTTGCCCTCAGAGCCATCGGACGCCTTTGACTCTGACCCGTTCACATTGTGGTCTCGCGTGATGGGACGACAGACCTCAGAACTACGCAAGCTTGCCGACTACCCCATTGACCCAACGGTCAACTGAGACACATTAAGCGCGAATTGTTGCGCCAGCTTTTTCGCCAGCAGCAACACAAGCTTTCTGCACTTCGGCGAGGATGGCATCAGTCAACGTGCCGCCATCTTCTTGTAAACGAAGACGGAACGCAACACTGCGAGAACCTTCTGCCACACCCTTGCCTCGATACACATCGAAGAGGTCGATACTGACGAGGCGCTTGCCTGCTGCTTGACGCAAAGCACGTTGAAGATTCGTTGCCGGAACAGATTCGGGCAATACGAATGCCAAGTCAATGTCACTCGAAGGGAAACGGTTGATGTCACGTGCCTGAACCGGCTTTGGTTCTTCATTCAACAATGTTGAGAGATCTAGTTCGAGAATGCTGACTCGACCTTCGATACCAAGAACGTCCAGCACAACTGGATCAATTTCGCCGACCACGCCGATGACCTTCTTGCCGCGAGCCAGCGTTGCTGAACGCGTGGCATGCAAGCCTGCAGGGATTCGAGATTGATCAAGCTGTGCACCCACCGACAACGCATCACAAATTGCATTCCATTGAGTTAGAGCTGTTTCTGCGTCTCCGCCTGCAACAACAATTGCCAATTGTTCGGACTCATTTGGCAATTGTGTATCTGACTTTGGATACACATGTCCAATTTCCCAGAGCCCAACACGTGGTGCGCGATGCGATTGGTTGTAGCGCAGTGAACGCAAAAGACCCGGACGAAGTGATGTGCGAAGAATTGATTCATCAGCAACGAGTGGGTTTGCAAGCAGAAGGACATTGTCTTCAGTGAGGCCAACGTTGGAAAGGTCTCCCGACGCGAGGAAGGGTGACGGCATTGCTTCGTCAAGACCTAACCCCACCAACACTCGACGCAACGTGCGGCGGCGCTGTTGCATATTCGAGAGACGACCATGCACTGTTGAATTTGGAAGTCTTTTGCCGATGTTGTCATAGCCAAAGTGGCGAGCGACTTCTTCGATGATGTCAACTGCCTCTGAGCAATCAGGGCGCCATGTTGGCACGACGCTTGAAACTATGTCGCCCTTCACTGTTGGTGCAAAGCCAATACCGCTCAAGATGGAAACGATGCGATTGGCATCAATGCGGATACCCAGCTTGCGCTCAATGGCATCAACACTCACGTCAACAGGGATTGGCTGAGGACAATGTGCTGTACGCACAAGTGTTGCACCGGCATGCAATGTGGCTGAAGGGCATGTCTCGCGAAGGATGGTGACGAAACGCTCTGCAGCGAGACCCCACGCATTGGGGTCTGTTCCGCGCTCGAAACGTACGGACGCTTCTGAACGAAGTCCGTGACGAATTGCCGAGTATCGAATTGGGTCTGGCGAGAACCATGCGCTCTCGACTGCAAGTGCAGTCGTTGTATCCGTAATTTCCGAATGCAGGTCTCCCATGACGCCAGCAAGACCAACGCCGGAATTATCTGCACCATTGCAAATCAGAAGGTCTTCAGTATTCAACGAACGTTCTTGACCGTCGAGTGTGGTGAGCTTCTCCCCCGCAGTTGCCAAACGAACACGGAAAGATGAAACAACTTCTGCGTCATATGCGTGATTGGGCTGATTAGTTTCCAACATAACCAAGTTGGACGCATCAACCACATTGTTGATCGACCGCATGCCTAGATGAGCAAGTCGAGACGCAACCCAACGAGGCGACGGTCCCACTGTGACGCCACTGATGTACGACACCGAGAATGATGCGCAATTCTCTTCAGCGTCAATGACGACAGGAAGAGACTTATCAGCACCACGTGTTCCCACATCGATGCGAGGACCATTCAGAGGAACTCCGAAGTGTGCAGCAAGATCGCGAGCAACACCCAGATGGCCCCAACAATCAGCACGGTTGCGAGTGAGATCAAGGTCAAAAACAACATCGTGTTCAATGCCAAGAACTTCAAATGGGCTTACACCAAGTGGTGAATCCTTCGGCAGGATCAGAAGACCACTCGACTCATCGCTGAGACCGAGTTCTACTTCAGAACAGAGCATTCCTTCGGAATCAATACCAAGAATTCCACGACGTGCGATATCCATGCCGTTGGGCATCTTGGTTCCGAGAGTCGCCAATGGAACAACATCACCAGGCTGCATGTTTGTTGCTCCACACCACACGTGGCGCTCTTCGCCGTCTCCGGCATCAACGAAGCAACGCGTGACCTTTGCAGCTTCAGGATGCTTTTCCATGCGATTGATGCGAGCAGTAACAACTCCAGGAACTGGTGTTCCGACGATGTCCATCTCCTCAACTGCAAGACCAAGATCTGTGAGTGCTGTTGCTACTACTTCTGGATCTGCGGGGATGTTGGCCATCTCGCGAAGAATGGAAAGAAGAATTTTCATGAGAACTGCTCCGTGAAGCGGATGTCATCGGAATACATATCGCGGATGTCATTCACACCATGACGTTCTTTGGCCATGCGGTCGACACCGAAACCAAAAGCGAAGCCACTCCACTCATTTGGATCTAGACCACCAGCGCGCAGCACGTGAGGGTGCACCATGCCGCACCCTCCCAATTCAATCCACGAACCGTCTTGGCCGCGAATGTCAAACTCTGCGCTGGGCTCGGTGAACGGGAAGTACGACGGACGCAAACGACTGGTGAATCCTTCACCGAAGAATGCTTTCGTGAACGACTCAATGGTGCCGGCGAGATCAGCAAACGTAATTCCGCGATCAATCACGAGGCCTTCAATCTGATGAAACACAGGCATGTGTGTTGCATCAGGTGTCTCCTTGCGGAAAACGCGTCCAGGCATAACAGCGTAAATCGGTGGCGGCCACTCTTGCATCACGCGAATCTGGACGGGCGAGGTATGCGTACGCAACACAACACTGCCTGGCTCATCGCTTTCAATGAACAAGGTGTCCCACATGCTGCGAGCAGGATGGCTAGGCGGCATGTTGAGTGCTTCAAAGTTGTAGAAGTCGGTTTCTACTTCTGGACCTTCAGCAATCTGAAAACCAAGACCAATGAAAACGTCTTCCAAACGTTCCATTGCCTGCGTCACGAGGTGCATGCGTCCACGACGTCGAGAGGCATTTGCCGACATCGCAAGTTCTGTCATGTCAACACGGTCAGCCTGCACTTGCGATGCGAACTCGCCTGCACGCAATTCGCGTGAACGAGCATCAGCAGCATTCTGCAATGCGGTGAGCGCTTCGTTGACCGCCTGACCAAGCTCCTTACGAGCTTCAATATCAGCGACTTTGCCGAGCGAAGCTTTGACGCCTGCAATGGCGCCCTTCTTGCCGGCGAGGGCCGACATGAGAGCGCGAAGATCGTCAGATGACGAGGACGAAGCAATGCTTGCGAGACCTTCAGCGAGAGCTGCTGCCAACTGGTCTTTCTCGGGGATTGATGCACTTGCCATGATGATGAAACGCTACTCGCCTACCCATTGCGCCACAGGGAGGATTACCCCTGCGACTGTTCCTTACGATGTCGCGCAACGTGCATGGCGACAACTGTGCCCGCCATTGCAACGTTGAGACTTTCCGAGCGACCTTCGTGTTCGATAGTGATCCAAGAATCAACAGAAGCATCTTCTGGCAAGCCATGTGCTTCGTTACCAAGAACAATGCCGACGAGACCAGAGAGGTCAGCTTCATATATTGATTCGGGATGCGACACGCCGAGCGAATCATGTGATGTTGTACCCAGAAGACGAACACCCACAGCGCGCAAGGTGTCGAGCGACTCCACTTGCCAGACAGGTACATGAAAGATGGCGCCAGCCGAAGCACGCACAGTCTTCGGTGACCATGGGTCAACGGTGTTTCCCACCAGGACGACACCGGTCGCACCTGCCGCCTCGGCACTTCGCACCAAGGTCCCTAAGTTGCCGGGGTCGGACACCTCATGCAACACGAGCAGCCAGTCAGAATCCTTGAAGGACAATGACCCTGCATCAGGAATGGCACACACAGCCAAAATGCCACGTGGTGATTCCGTGTCCGCAACAGAGTTGAACGTCTTTGCGTCTAACTCGTGCGTATTGATCGGAGCTTCGTAGTCGTCGTAATCCTCGCGCACATATTGCTCAAGGATGTCGAGACCAGCGAGGACCGCTTCTTCGACAAGCGTGGGTCCTTCGATGATGAATGACCCTTCCTCATAACGGAAACTGCGGCGCCCAATGAGGCGCCGCAGAGTCTGAACCCGAGGGTTCGAGGATGACAGTGGTGTCCTGCTCAGACCAGTGCAGCCTTTGCAGCAACCACCAAAGCGGTGAATGCTTCTGCATCGTGCACTGCGAGATCAGAAAGAATCTTGCGGTCAACCTCGATGCCTGCAGCATTCAAGCCAGCGATGAAACGGCTGTAGGAGATGTCGTTCAAACGGCATGCAGCATTGATGCGCTGGATCCACAAACGACGGAACTCGCCCTTCTTTGCGCGACGGTCACGGAATGCGTACTGACCGGAGTGCAGTACCTGCTCGTTAGCGGCGCGGAATGAACGGCTCTTATTGCCGTAATAACCCTTTGCCTTCTCGAGGACGGCACGGTGCTTCTTGCGTGCATGAACGGCTCTTTTGACTCTTGCCATGGTGTTTTCCTAACTCTCTCGTTCTTCCTGATTAGCGCATGCCCAAAAGGCGCTTGATCTTGCGGGCATCGCCAGGGTGCACGTCAACGTCACCTGCAAGGCGACGTGTACGCACGCTTGACTTCTTTTCAAAAAGGTGCTGGCGGTTGGCCTGTTGACGGCGCAATTTGCCAGAACCTGTTGTCTTGAAACGCTTTGCAGCTGTCTTGCTTGTCTTCATCTTTGGCATGTTCTATTCCTCTACTCGTTATCGCTCTGTTCGGCGGGTGCCGGGGTTTCGGTTGCAACTGGTGCTGCGCCCTCTTCCTGGTCCTTTTCGATCTTCTTGGCGGGTGCCTTCTTGTCAGGAGACAAGACCATTGTCATGTTGCGACCTTCGAGACGGGCTTGGGTTTCCACTTTTGCAAGTGGTCCGAGCTGTTCGAGTGCCGCATCGAGAATCTTTGCGCCCAGTTCTGGGTGAGCAACTTCTCGTCCGCGGAATTGCAGTGTGACCTTTACCTTGTGTCCGTCCTCAAGGAAGTCACGCATGTGCCGAACCTTCGTATCGAAGTCGCCCTTTCCGATCTTTGGTCGGAACTTCACCTCTTTGATGGTGACGTGGGTTGTCTTCTTACGCGACTCTTTGGCCTTCTGCGCTTCTTCGTAACGGAACTTTCCGTAGTCCATGATGCGACACACCGGTGGATTTGCGAGTGGTGCAACCTCGACTAAGTCAAGATCGAGTTCTCGCGCCAGTGTGAGGGCATCAGCGGTGGTGCGAACACCAACCTGACTACCGTCGGGACCGATAAGGCGAACCTCGCGCGCACGGATGCGCTCGTTGTAACGGGGTTCATTATTCTGCGGCGTAGCTATGGCTGTCTCTCTTGTGCAATGGGCCTCGCCCTCCTCTGTGTGGAACCACTTTCGTGGTTCGTTCGTGCCAGTGCACGAAGCAGAACACAGAGCAACACAGTTGCTCGCAATCTCGACCCGACGCACTCCTGGAACCAGGGTGGACAGGTGGGGGCGTGAACCCCACTTCGCTCAGTTGACGTGGTTTAGGGTATCGCCCAATGAGTGAAGACGACACCATCCCCCCAACAGAGCCATTTCTCGACGACCAGACCGCTGAGGCCCTTGAGGCTGTGGCCGAAACACGCCGCCGGTTAGCCGAGGTTCCCGCCTCCGTCGTGGTGACGAACCACGCCATGGGCTTGTTTGAACTGGCAGCCATTCACCTCTCGGCCGAGCCTCCCCGCTTGGACGATGCCCAACTGGCGATTGACGCTCTGGGATACCTCGTGGACAACTTGGGAGAACGCCTGGGCGAACATGCCGAGACTCTGGCAGCCGCATTGGGCAATATCCGCCTGGTCTTTGTCCAGAAGGCGAATAGTTCTACAGAGAGCTGATCTCGAAGGCTTCTTCGCGGATGACGTGAAACTTGGGGGTGAACTGCACGGCAGTGCCCACTTCCACGTTCCGGGTGCCGTCAGTCAGAACAGCAGAGTGGAATGGCCAGATTCGGCCCTCCCCATCGGTGATCTCCCCAAGACCAACCCTGCGGTCGAACTGGGTGACAGTCCCCTGGCGAATCTCAGAATCGGTCATCGCCCTAGTGAATGATCTTTGAGATCGGAATCTCAAGAAGGTCAGATGCACCTGCATCAATGAGAGCAGGAATCAGCGTGTTGATGCCGCGCTTGGCGACCACTGTTTCAATCGCAAAGTCCCCCGATGCGAGATGAGCAATCGTAGGCGACTTAGCGGAAGGCAATAAAGCCACAACAGCTTCCTTTGCTTCCTTAGTGACGTTCAGCTTCAACAACACTTTGTCGCGGGCCTCAAGCGTGCCCGTGAGCAACGTCATGATTTGCTCCATTGCATGGCGCTTCGCTGGGTCTTCGAAAGACTTCTTATTCGCAATGAGCTCTGTGTAGCTCACGAGAATGGTGTCAATGATGCGAAGGCCGGCGGCACGCAATGCACGTCCGGTCTCCGTGATATCAACAACACAGTCAGCGATATCAGGGATTTTTGCTTCGCTAGCGCCGTAGCTCAGGCGGATATCAGCCTTCACTCCACGCTCTTCAAAGAAACGACGCGTCATCTCGGGATATTCCGTGGTGACGCGAACACCTTCGCCAAGATCTTTCACAGACTGAGCAGGCGATGAATCAGCGACTGCGACAATCACGCGAATAGGAAGTGCTGTTGCCTTGGAGTACTTCAACTCCCCCAAGCTGATGACATCACTATTGGTTTCTTCAATCCAGTCACGACCAGTGATGCCGATGTCGAACAGACCTTCTTGCACATAGGAGGCAATTTCCTGTGGACGCAGGATGCGCACAGAGTCGACTCGTGGGTCATCAATGCTGGCTTTGTAATCCACTGAGGACGATCGAACGACAGAAAGGTCAGCAGCTTCAAACAAATCGAAGGTGGCCTTTTCGAGGGAGCCTTTAGGAAGAACGAACTTGAGCACGGGATGAGGCTATCCATCAACCCCGAGGCACCGCCCCTGAATAAAGGTCTTTACAAAAATTGAGCGGCTGAATCGGCGCTTCGGCCACGCATCCAATCCGATGCAGCCATCGGACCCTTGCCTTCGGGCTGTACCCGTACCAGCAAGATGTCCCCCGAACCTGTGCCGACGTAGCAATCAGTCTCTAACTCGCCAGGTTTCAGTGTGCTGGCCCCATCAGGCATCGCAACTTCGAGAATCTTGATGCGAGCCCCACCCAAGACAGTGAATGCACGCAAGGCCCTGACATGACGATGGATTTCGACTGCAGTACTCGACCAATCGATACGAGCTTCATCGGTGGAGATTTTCTTTGCATACGTTGCACCGTCACCTTGAGGGACGGGCGTTCCTAAACCATCAGAGAGCGTCTTCACCAGCAAGGCAGCCCCTGCATGAGCAAGTTCATCTGTCAATGATTTCGTGGTAGCGGAATCGGAGATAGCAACTTCTTGCCGTGCGTACACAGCACCTGTATCCAACGTTTCCTCGATGTCCATGATGCACACCCCTGTCACTGGATCACCAGCGATGATGGCGCGTTCCACTGGCGCTGCTCCACGCCAACGTGGCAATAGTGAAAAGTGCACGTTGATCATTGGTGTGTCCACCAAGATCGAAACTGGGATGATGCGCCCATACGCCACAACAACACCCAACATATTCAGGTGTGAGTTCGCCTGAATCCATTCGAATGTGTGACTCACAGGAAGTCCAAGACGAAGGGCAACTTCTTTGACGGGACTTGGTGACATCGATGAGCCGCGACCACGCTTTGCATCGGGGCGAGTCACAACGTGTACCACGTTGAAACCGGCTTCCACCAATTGTTCAAGTACCACCGCAGCTGCAGATGGCGTACCCAAAAAGACGAGAGGACGAGCCTCCTTCGTCATGATTACTTCAATCCGATGTGTCGGGTTTCGCCCTCGGATGAACCACCGTCAGCAATACGTGCGTATTCGCGCATTGCCTCTTCGCGCTGTTCCGGAGTCATGCGATCAAACATCAGCACACCGTTGAGGTGGTCGAGTTCGTGCTGGAACAAGCGAGCGAGGAGTTCGTCAGCCTCCACCTGAATGGTGTTGCCATTGAGATCAACAGCCTCAAGAAGGACTTCCTTTGGGCGAAGCATCTCGACATAGAGGCCAGGAATAGACAAGCAACCCTCGTCGTAGACCCATTCACCACGAGATTCAATAATGCGGGGGTTAATAAGGGTGATGGGCTCGCCGTCAATGTCGTAAACGAAGATTTGCTTCTGGACGCCAATTTGAGGTGCTGCCAGACCAAGACCAGGAGCCTTGTACATAGCCTGAAGCATTGCCTGCGTGAGGCGAATGACCTTGCCATCGATGTTTTCAACCTGTTCGGCCACCGCAGTGAGAACCGGATCTCCGTAGGTGCGGATGTCGTAACCCATAATCTGAAAGGCTACCTGCGGCATGAACACGTCACCTGACTCTCGAGACTCGCACTACTTCAGCGAAAACCCATCGGCCCCCTCTCGGCGGTCCGAGTTCGAGATTGCCGTGCGCGATCACACCTTGGTCCTTGCCTCTGATGCAGGAGTCTTTAGCCAACGTGGCCTCGACAAGGGAACAGCAGTTCTTCTTGACATCATGACGCGCAGTGACTCCCCCGCCATTCCCGATGGTTCGTTGCTGTGCGACATCGGCTGTGGCTCTGGACCCATCGCCCTTGCTCTCGCCTCGATGTATCCGAACTGCACGATCATCGCTGTCGACGTAAACGAACGTGCCCGGAAGCTCTGTGCTGAGAATGCTCGTGCCAACAAATTGAACAATGTACGTGTTGTCGCCCCCGAAGAAGTCAACCCTGAAGACCGTTACGCATTGATTTGGTCAAACCCGCCGATTCGCATCGGCAAGACAGCACTCCATGATCTACTCGACGAATGGATGCAGCGCCTCTCGCCAGACGGGCATGCACACCTTGTTGTGAGCAAGAACCTTGGTGGCGACTCGCTCGCACAATGGCTGATTGGCAAAGGTTTTGCGACACGCAAATTAGCCAGCAGCAAAGGCTTTCGCGTCTTTGAAGTAGACGCCCGTCAGTAGCGTTTCGGATCTGCGTGCACTCGCAGCGACGTACCGAACTGAGTACGCAACTGAGCAACACCTGCCGAAAGAATTTCTGCATCAAGCGATTTCAAGATGACAGAGTTCTCGTCTCGTGCGATATCTATTCCCGGCATCGATGGGACATCATCAATTGATTTAGGCGCCACCACACTGATCCGCACCATTGATGCAAATGGAGGCATTGAGAACATCTTGCGTTGAGCAAGGTCATTATCCATCCATTGCATTAATGCTTGTTGCGGGTTCACGCTGGCCAATGCTTGCAATAACGGATGGCTTGGCTGTCGCGACTGAACGATGAGTCGACCATTAGCCCCGACAAGTCGAGCAGCACGCGCAATAAGCGACAGAACTTCACGCGATGCTGTCAGACGGGGCGCACTGAGATCACGATCGATATCTGCAAAGACCACTGCATCTGTTTGCGGGATTCGATACAGGACTGCCTCTGTACCAATAAAGACACTGCCTTTTGTCCATGAATCATCAGCATCAGCGGTTACTTCCACCACGGGATTACGTGTTGATTTCACAACCTGTGACACCAACTGAGAAACACCGCCACGCGGAATGACAAACGACGTACGACCGCAAGACACACACACCGACCCTGCAGCGACATCACATCGCACGCAGAAAAATTCGCCATTATCGGACTGTGTCAGCAACGAGGAACATGTTGGACATGCCTGCACCACACGACAGGCCTTACATGCAATAAGTCGTGCTTTCCCTTTTGTATTCAGAACACACACGGTGGTGGCGCCGACCGTGGCAATACTGTTGAGCATCTCACTTGACAGCAAGGATCCAGCGACAGGAACGTCATCTAGGTTGACCACTTCGATCCGT
Source organism: Actinomycetota bacterium (assembly GCA_041175365.1). Lineage (GTDB taxonomy): Bacteria > Actinomycetota > Acidimicrobiia > Acidimicrobiales > Ilumatobacteraceae > UBA2093. Next base: position 17,806 of record JBEDFA010000082.1, read on the forward strand.
GGCCATGCATTCTCGGTCTCTACGAGGACAGTGGAATCGGCATGCAACTTCAACGCAGAGGCGGATGGAACCGCTGAAGTGAGCACATACGGAACCCCTGCACGTCGGGCACGTTCCTGCGCAACATCCGATGCGTTCCACGTTGGTGCGCGTTCTTCATGATGTAGTTCATCGTGTTCGTCAATCACCACGACGGACGACAAGCCCTCACATGGTGCAAGAACAGCTGAGCGTGCACCGATCACGATGTCAACGCCGGCTTTTGCTGCGTCCCAATCATCAGGCACCAATGCAGTAGTGAAACCTCGCCGGCGAAGTGCTGCTGCACCCATCACAGCCATGCGTTGTGTTGGACACACAACAAGAACCGAGCCATCACGAGCAAGTTCAGCAACAACGTTCAGTGCCGATGACAAAGGCGGAACTACCAACAGCCCTCCACCGCGCGAGACCAAAGTCCGTGCAGCCGTCGTCACAACATCGTTCGGATACGTGGGGTTCTGACCTCGACGAGGATTGACATGACGACCACGCTTCCTCGGCGCAGAGGCACTGCTGAGAGTTGCCCGCCAACTTCCGAACCAACGTTGCGACATCCATTTCGTGAGAGGCAAAACATCAGGCTCGACACCGTCTCCAGAAACAGAAACAATCGGAACGAGTCGATCAATATCGACCTGCACGTCTGTGCGTTCTTCTGCACTGCCTACTTCGACGATCCAGCCACCGACGCGACGACCATTGAGGTCAATACGAACTCGAGTCCCTCGACCAACACGTGGCACAAGGGACTCGGGTACGAGGTAATCGAAGACTTTGTCGATGCCCGATACTTCGGGCACCACCGACGCGATGATCGGCGACAGACTTGTCAGAGCTTGACGGCGGACTTGAAGTCAGACAAACGCGAGAGTGCTTCCCACGTGAACTCTGGCTCGCTACGACCGAAGTGGCCGTACGCAGCAGTCTTTGAGTAGATCGGACGCTTCAGGTCAAGGTCGCGCACGATGGCACCTGGACGAAGGTCGAACACGTTGCGCACAGCATCTTCGATGGACTCTTCGCTCACTGTGTTAGTGCCGAAGGTTTCCACCAAGATGCTGATGGGCTGCGCCATACCGATTGCGTATGCAACCTGTACTTCACACTTCTCTGCTGCGCCAGAAGCAACAACATGCTTTGCTACCCAACGGGCAGCGTATGCAGCGGAGCGGTCAACCTTTGATGGGTCCTTTCCGGAGAATGCGCCACCACCGTGACGACCCATACCACCGTATGTGTCGACGATGATCTTGCGTCCGGTGAGACCGGTATCAGCGTGTGGCCCACCCAGAACAAACTTGCCTGTTGGGTTGATGTAGATCGCTGGGTTGTCACCCTTAAAGGCTTCAGGGATCGTTGGCAAGATGACTTGCTCAATGAGGTCAGGACGAATCTCTGTTTCACGGTTCACACCATCACGGTGCTGTGTGGAGATAAGAACTGTCGTGAGCTTGACTGGCTTGCCATTTTCGTATTCGAAAGTGACTTGGGTCTTGCCGTCTGGACGAAGGTACGGCAACAAGCCGCTCTTGCGAACTTCGGTGAGGCGTTCTGCCACGCGGTGAGCCAACCAGATAGGAAGTGGCATGAGGTCTGGAGTGTCGTTACATGCGTAACCGAACATCATTCCCTGGTCGCCAGCACCCTGTGTGTTGAGAGCATCTTCAGCGCTTTGACCGCTACGAAGTTCTTCTGACTTGTCAACGCCTTGTGCGATGTCGGGGCTCTGTGCGTCAAGCGCAACAAGAACACCACAGGTGTTGCCGTCAAAGCCGAAAGCTGCGTCGTTATAACCAATGCGATTGATTGCTTCACGAGCGATTGCTGGAATGTCGACATAAGCGTCGGTGGTGATTTCACCTGAAACGACACACAAGCCGGTGGTGAGAAGGGTCTCACATGCAACTCGGCTGTTGGGGTCCTTCGCGAGAATGGCGTCAAGAACTGAGTCAGAAACCTGGTCCGCCATCTTGTCCGGGTGACCCTCGGTGACGCTTTCTGATGTGAACGTGAAATTCCTCACGACAACTCCTTCGTATTTACGGACGAGGGGTCGTCCGCGATTTGACCACGCTATCTAATACGGCAGTGGCGATTGTGTGTTTGTCGGCCAGCTCCACCTGAATGTGCTGTCCATTGGCAAGAAGAATGGACACAGCATTGGTGTCATGGCCAAATCCGACACCCGGAGCAGAGACATCATTTGCCACCACCATGTCGAGATTCTTGCGTTCTAACTTGCCCTTGGCATTCGCCAAGACATCGTTTGTTTCTGCAGCGAAACCAACCAAGGTCTGCCCTGCTGGCTTAGAAGCACCCAGGCTGGCAAGGATGTCCGGGGTTGGCTCAAGAACGATCTCGGGAATGCCCTTGTGCTTCTTGATCTTGCCTTCGGCCGCTTGGACTGGGCGGAAATCCGCAACGGCAGCAGTCATCACAACAACATCACTGCCAGGGGCATGCGCCGAAACTGCATCCAACATTTGCTGAGCAGTTTCAACGGAAACGATCTTCACGCCAGGTGTTGACGGGCGGTCAACAGTGGAAATCAAGGTGACCGATGCACCACGCTTCTGTGCTTCTTCCGCGATGGCGTAACCCTGCTTACCGCTGGAACGATTAGCAATCACTCGCACTGCGTCAATGGGTTCCCTCGTTCCACCCGCAGTGACGAGCACCGAGAGCCCTTCCAAATCGCGAACGTTGCTCGACAAAACAGAATCGATCGCGGAAAGAATTGTTTCGGGATCGGCAAGACGTCCGGTGCCGATGTCTCCTCCTGCAAGACGACCCTCTTGCGGATCAACAACGATGACTCCGCGAGAACGCAAGAGAGCAAGATTGTCCTGCACCGATGGGTGCTCCCACATTTCTGTGTGCATCGCTGGGCAAATAACAACTTGTGCGCGAGTGGCGATCAAGGTGGCAACAAGCAGGTCTTGTGAGAAACCCATTGCATACGCAGCAATCACTCGCGCCGTCGCTGGTGCAACCACGATGAGATCAGCGGTCTGACCCAGTCGCGTGTGAGGAATAGGCGATGCGTCATCCCACAAGCTGGTGTGCACAGGCTCGGAAGACAATGCAGACACTGTGACCGGACCGATGAACCGATGAGCATCTTCAGTCATGATGGGCGTAACGTGAGCGCCAGCATCAACAAGGCGACGGATGACTTCTACGGCTTTGTACGCGGCGATGCCACCAGAGATTCCGACGACAATGCGACGGCCGCGTACCGATTCCATGGAACTGAGGCTCACGCGGGTTTTCTAAACGGAGAGAACCGGTCTATTCAGCGTCTGATTCAGCGACATCGGAGGCGTCATCGCCAAATTCACCGAACGCTTCAGCAGCTTCAAGTTCCATGTCGTCAAACGGAAGGCGCTCAATTTTGATGATCTTCTCAGCAGCAATTTCTTCGAATGCGATCGACAATGGCTTACGAGCAACAGATGACACCTGAGGTGGAACCATGTGTCCGAGGCCTTCGCCCAACTGGTTGAAGTACGAGTTGATCTGGCGTGCACGGTACGAGGCAAGGGTGACCAATGCGAACTTCGAGCCCTCGATGCTGTCACGGTTGAGCAAGCTCTCGATGTTTGGGTGAATCATGGAGTCGTGTTGACGTGACATGTGGGACCTCCGAAGTCGCTTAAAGGCTATCGGCGAGCGCTGCGGGCTGCACCGATAATGCCCTGAATCTCAGCAACGGCACGTTCTAGGTCATCGTTCACAATGAGGACATCGGCCTGCTCGGCACCCAGGCGCTCTTCGTCTTCGGCCTTCTTCAGACGCAACTGCACATGTTCTTCTGAGTCTCCCCGACCTTGCAATCGGCGGCGCTGCTCTTCACGCGACGGCGGCTGTACAAAGACCAAAATGGCCTCTGGATGGCGCTCTTTCACCTGTTGGGCCCCATGAAGTTCGATTTCCAGCACGATGTCGAGCCCAGAATCCACTGACGGAGAGGGTGACCCGTAGAAATTGCCCAGGAATTCCGTCCATTCCAGGAACCCCCCACTATCAATGCGCTCCTGGAACGCCGCCTTATCCACAAAGACATACGCATCATCGGACTCGCCATCACGCTGAGCTCGAGTTGTCCATGAACGACTGAGCCATAAATTGGCGTCACGCTGCACCAAAGTCTCAACAATGGTGCCTTTGCCGGCTCCCCCTGGCCCAGAGACGATCACGATGATGGGGTCGGTCACGCTGGCTCCCCCACAGTTGTCAAGATGGACTCGCGTTGTTGAGCGGTGAGCTCACCGACTCGGGTGAACGGAACAACACCGATATCGGCCAAAAGACGACGCCCAGCCACTTTGCCGAGTTTTGAGTGAACATCAAGGATTTTGACGACGTAGACCTGTGCATCCAAGGAATCCACAGCGACCGACAGCACGTCACGAAGATGGCCCGCCTGCGCCTTTTGCACCGCAGCAATCCGGGCATTTCGGAGGTTTTTCACCATCTCGAAGTCGCCGACCGTGCTTTCCATGGGTCAATTGTACTTGTGACCACAAGCCGTCGTGGGTTACCCCCATAGAGGGGCAATTCGTCCTAGCGATGCATGAGCGAGGTGATGTCACCCCAAGAGGCAGCTCCACGCTTTTGAGCGATGATGGCGGCTTCTCGGGCGATTCGCCATGTTGCAGACGGATCTGCAAATGATGCTGTCCCTACTTGGACGGCATTGGCGCCAGCCATCATCATTTCGACTGCATCTGCGCCTGTCGAGATTCCGCCCACGCCGAGAATGTGCGCTGATGGAAGAGCAACACGAACGTCATGCACCGCACGCACTGCAATCGGATGAATAGCCGGACCTGAGAGTCCGCCTCCCCCATTACCCAATGTGGGCCGTGCAGTCTTCACATCAATCTGCATTCCGAGCATTGTGTTCACGAGTGTCAGCGCATATGCGCCTGCATCGGTGACAGTGGTGGCCACTTCCACGATGCGATCCGTGTTCGCACTCAGCTTTGCCCACACCGGAACATCAGAGCGAGCGGCAACTGCTGAAATGATTTGACCTGCGAGTGAAGGATCATGCGCAATGATTCCGCTGCGGCCTTCAAGATTCGGACAGGAGAGATTTACTTCCACTGCTGCGATGCGATGACCTGCTTCGCGTAACTGCTCCGCGGCACGTGCATATTCATCAACAGTGCGACCCCAGATACTGACAATGGCTGTTGCCTTCGCATCTTCAAGCTTCGGCAGAGATTCTGCCAACCATGCGATGACGCCGGGTCCTTGCAAGCCAACGGCATTCACCATTCCGGCGCGCGCAAGATGCACGCGAGGAGATGGATTCCCCGCCCATGCTTCGTGGAACAAACTCTTCGCCACTGTGGCACCGAGTTCATGCAACGGCATGTAGTGATTCAGTTCAACGTCGTGCCCTGCTGTACCCGATGCAGTCATGAACGGAATCTTCAACGAGACTCCGCCCACTGTCACCGCACCCAAAGTACGAAGAGCAGTAATTGCGCGACGGGAATTCATCATCGACCGTGATACTCCTGCAATGAGCACACTTCCACTTCAGATAGTCGCTGTTCCCACAAACCGTTCACTGCAGCAAGTGCAGCTTCCACTGTCGTTACAGAAGAAACTCGATTTGAGTTTGCAGCCTTGCGAATTGCTTCACCGTCTTCACGAGAACCACGACCATGAGGAGTGTTCACAACGAAGGTGATCTCGCCTTGTGCAACTAGTTCCACTGCGTTATCCATTGTCGAGCCTTCGATTTCCGACAACTTGCCAACAACACGATCCACTGGGAATCCGAATTTTGCAAGATATGCAGCGGTTCCGGTTGTAGCTGCAACTCCGAGACCAAGATCACGAAGTCGTTTTGCCACTACAAGACCCGCGGGCTTGTCACCATCATTGAGCGACAAGAACACAGTTCCGGATGTTGGCAACACTGTTCCTGCTGCCGTTTGCGACTTGACGAATGCTCGACCGAATGTGCGGTCGATACCCATCACTTCACCTGTGGAGCGCATTTCTGGTCCAAGCGCCGTATCCACTTCTGGGAAACGATTGAACGGAAGCACAGCTTCTTTCACCGACACATGACCACCAGTGACCGGTGGAGTGAGAAGTCCTTCAACGCGAAGTTCTTCCAACGACGCACCCAACATCACACGACTTGCAACCTTGGCAAGTGGAACACCAGTTGCCTTCGCAACAAATGGCACGGTGCGCGACGCACGAGGGTTTGCCTCAATGACGTACACCGTTGTGCCGAGCACCGCGAACTGCACGTTGATGAGACCACGAACATCTAGCGCAGTGGCAATCGACTTTGTGTATTCACTAATGACTTCAACAACCCATGCCGGAAGTGTCTGTGGCGGAATTGCACATGCAGAGTCACCAGAGTGAACTCCGGCTTCCTCAACGTGTTCCATTACTCCGCCGATGAGGACCTCGCCGGTGTGGTCGCGAATTGCATCAACGTCCACTTCCGTTGCGTCTTCAAGGAATCGGTCAATCAGAACAGGACGCTCTGCGGAGAGACCGCCTTCCTTGCCCAAACTTCCGTCGCTGGCCATTTGTTCCATGGCACGCTGCAACGCGTCTTGGTCGTGCACGATTTGCATTGCGCGACCACCAAGCACATAACTAGGACGAACAAGCACAGGGAATCCCACGCGAGTTGCAATGACTTTTGCTTCGTCCACTGTGACGGCAGTGCCTCCCGGAGGCTGTGGAATGGAGAGTTGATTGCACAACTGGTTCCACTTCTCACGGTCCTCGGCAAGGTCGATGGAGTGTGGCGATGTACCAGCGATGAGAGCTGGGTCAATCAAGCCGGACAACTTCAACGGAGTTTGACCACCGAGGCTGACAATGACCTTTGGTGGAACTCCACCCGATGCGATTGTCTCTGCAGCGATGACGTTGAGAACATCTTCACGAGTGAGAGGTTCGAAGTACAAACGGTCGGAAGTGTCGTAGTCCGTCGACACAGTTTCAGGGTTGCAGTTCACCATGATGGTTTCGAAGCCGGCATCACGCAGCGCGAAGCTGGAATGAACACAGCAGTAGTCAAACTCAATACCTTGACCAATGCGGTTCGGACCAGAACCCAAGATGATGACGCGAGGACGGTCAGAGTGACGCACTTCCGTTTCATCTTCATATGTTGAGTAGTGGTACGGCGTTTCCGCCGCAAACTCTGCACTGCATGTATCCACTGTCTTATATGTCGGAATGACTCCCAAAGATTCGCGCTGTTCGCGCACGATCATCTCGTCCGAGTTCCACAGATATGCCAATTGAGCATCGGAGAATCCGAGACGCTTCGCACGACGCATTTGCGCACGAGACACATCTGCAACCTTGAGTCCTGCCATTGCATGACGTTCATCAACAATGATCTGCATCTGGTCAAGGAACCACACATCGATCTTCGTGGCGTCATGAACCTTGTCAACACCCATTCCACGACGAAGTGCTTCGCCCACTTGGAAGATTCGTTCTGGGGTTGCGATGGCTGCCTTTGCTAGCAGTGCTGCATCATCAAGAGAGTCGTACAACGATTCGCCTGGATCGCAGTTCAAACCCAAACGGCCTTGCTCCAAGGAACGAAGCCCCTTCTGCAGGCTCTCTGGGAAGGTGCGACCAATCGACATCGCTTCGCCAACACTTTGCATTTGTGTGCCAAGAACACCAGAGGTGCCTGGCAATTTTTCAAAAGCCCAACGCGGAATCTTGGTGACCACGTAGTCGATGGTGGGCTCAAAGCTTGCTGGCGTAGCACGAGTGATGTCATTGGGGATTTCATCCAACGTGTAACCCACTGCCAATTTGGCAGCAATCTTTGCAATCGGGAAACCCGTTGCCTTTGAAGCCAACGCTGAAGAACGGGACACTCGTGGGTTCATCTCGATGACAACCATCTCGCCGTTGGCAGGGTTGAGCGCAAACTGAACGTTTGAGCCACCAGTTTCAACACCTACACGACGGATGCAAGCGAGGGCCGCATCACGCATCTTTTGATATTCGACATCGGACAACGTTTGTGCGGGCGCAACAGTGATGGAGTCACCGGTGTGCACTCCCATGGGGTCAAAGTTTTCGATGCTGCAGATGATGACGCAGTTGTCTGCCTTGTCGCGCATCACTTCCAGTTCGTATTCCTTCCAACCAACGATGGAGGTTTCAATCAGAATTTCGCGAATCGGGCTGGCATCAAGACCATCAGCCACGATCTTCAAGAACTCTTCCATCGTGTTGGCGATGCCTGTTCCACGTCCACCCAAGATGTAGGCGGGACGAATGATGACAGGAAGGCCAATCTCTTCGAGAACCGCAAGAGACTCTTCCATGTTGTGCGCAACACCACTCTTCGGAACGTTGAGACCGATCTCAATCATTGCTTGCTTGAACTTGTCGCGGTCTTCTGCCGTAGCGATGGCCTCTGCATTAGCGCCAATGAGTTCTGGAGCGCCTGGCACTCCCACGAGACCCTTTTCGTACAGTGCCATCGCAAGGTTGAGTCCGGTTTGTCCACCGAGAGTAGGTAGAACCGCGTCTGGCTTCTCACGCTCAATGATCTTCGCAAGAATTTCAGGCGTCAATGGTTCGATGTAGGTGCGATCCGCAAAGTCTGGGTCGGTCATGATCGTTGCTGGGTTGGAGTTCGCAAGCACGACTCGGTAACCCTCTGATTTCAGAACACGACATGCCTGCGTTCCGGAGTAGTCAAACTCACATGCTTGACCAATAACGATGGGACCAGACCCAATGATGAGGATGTTGTGGATGTCAGTACGGCGTGGCATTACTTGCCCTCCATCATTTCGGCGAATTGTGTAAAGAGATAACGGCTGTCGTGCGGTCCGGGCCCAGCTTCAGGGTGGTACTGCACACTGAAGGCACGATGCGACTTCAGACGCATCCCTTCATTGGTGTTGTCGTTGAGATTGAGGTGCGTGATGTCTGCAACGGCTGCAAGAGAATCAGGATCGACGCAGAAGTTGTGGTTCTGACTGGTGATCTCCACTGCACCTGTTGCCAAGTTTCGGACAGGATGGTTTCCACCATGGTGTCCGAACGGAAGCTTGAAAGTATGTCCATCGAATGCTCGCGACAAGAGTTGATGCCCTAAGCAAATACCAAACGTCGGTGTTCCGGCTTCGACGATGGAACGGATTGCTGCGGTTGCTCCCCCGACCATCTCTGGGTCACCAGGACCGTTCGAAAGGAAGACTCCCTGCGGCGACATCGCTAACACTTCTTCAGCAGATGTTGATGCGGGGACGACGGTGACCGTTGCAATTTCTGCAAGACAAGAAAGGATTGTTGTCTTGATGCCGAAGTCGTACGCAACGACCTTGAATTTTCCGTTGCCGTAGTTATATGCCGACGGTGTCGTTACCTGACTCACAAGATCAATTCCGGCAGTTCCGGTATCTGACTTTGCTGCAGCCAACAGGCTTGCTTGATCCGCAGTGCCAAAGGCGCCACGGAGTGAACCGGAGTCGCGCAAGATACGTGTGAGGCGGCGTGTATCAATTCCGGCGATGCCAGGGAGGGAATGTGCTTTCAACATCGCATCGAGACTCTGCTCGCTACGCCAGTTGCTCTCACGGCGAGCCATATCGCGCACGATGACCCCACGCGCAAACGTGCCACGTGATTCATTGTCAAGAGACGTCGTGCCGTAGTTGCCGATGTGTGAAGTAGTGAAGGTGATGATCTGACCGGCATAGGAAGGGTCTGTCATCACTTCTTGATAGCCAGTCAGTGTGGTGTTGAAAACAACTTCACCAACGGCAATTCCGTTTGCTGGCACATGACCAATGGCTTCCCCTTCGAATACGGAGCCATCCTCGAGAACGAGAGCTATTTCTGTGATTGCATTACTCACTTCAGTGCCTTTCCATCGCGTACAACCAATTCGCCGTTGAAGATTGTGTGGCGTACGCGGCCACGCAATTCCATGCCGTGATACGGCGTGTTGCGGCTTTTACTTGAGAGTTCATCGCGAGAAACGGTCCACACAGTGGTGGTGTCCCACACCGCAATATTCGCTGGCTCACCCACAGCAATGGGGCGACCATGTCGTTCGGAGATATCAGCGATACACGCGGGCGCCCATGACATAAGTGATGCAATCTGTTGCGGATCAACAGACACTGCGGTATTTAGAACGCCAAGTGCTGTTTCCAACCCAAGCATTCCTGGCGGCGCAGCATCAAGAGGCTGTTCTTTCGTGTGTCCAGCATGCGGGGCATGGTCTGTTGCAACAGCGTCAATAGTGCCGTCAGCAATTCCAGTCTTGAGAGCCTCGATGTCCTGAGCTGTACGCAACGGTGGATTGACCTTGAACACAGGATCAAAACCGCGAAGCAACTCATCTTGCAATGCAAGGTGATGCGGAGTGACCTCAGCTGTAATGGGAAGTCCTTCTGCTTTTGCAGCACGGACAAGGTCCACACTGCCTGCAGTGGATAGATGCAGGAAGTGCATTTTTGCACCCGTTGCACGAACGAGGTCAATATCGCGACGCACCATTTGTTCTTCGGCCGCTGATGGCCAACCCGGTACACCCATGCTGGAACAACATTCGCCATCGTGCATCACAGCACCTTTGGTCAGTGATGCAACTTCACAGTGCTGCGCCATTGTGATGCCCAATTGCTTACCCAGCATCAAAGCGCGCTGCATCAGATGACCATCCTGCACACCGGTGCCGTCATCGGTAAAGAGGGTCACGCCTTCTTCTGCGAGTCGTGCATACGGCGCCATTTGCTTTCCTAGGCGACCAATTGTGATGCATCCACTGGGAATGACTTCACACAAACCAGCTGCAATGCCTTGCTGGCGTACGAAACGAACTGTTTCGACGTTGTCTTGCGCTGGGTCTGTATTCGGCATTGCCACCACTGCGGTGTATCCGCCGAGAGCAGCTGCACGGCTACCCGATTCGATCGTTTCGGCTTCTTCCTTGCCGGGCTCGCGAAGATGCGTGTGAAGGTCAACGAAACCAGAGGAAAGGAAGCACCCCGTCCCGTTCAACACAACGTCGGCGTCGTGCGAACCACCAACGGCAGTGATGATTCCGTCGACAATAAGTACATCCGCAACTTCGACCGAAGCAGGATTCACAACAGTTGCGCCTCTGATGACGATTGTTGTACTCATGATTCGACTCCTTGTTGAAGTACCGACGTTGCACCGCTGCCCAGCAACGAGAACAACACAGCCATGCGAACATTCACACCATTTGTCACCTGAGTGAGAATGCGAGAACCTGGCACATCAGCAGGATCAACGATGAGTTCAACGCCGCGGTTAATAGGGCCTGGGTGCATCAAGATGGAACCGGCACCCATACGGGCAGCTCGCTCGGGAGTGAGCGAATACGTGGCGCAGTACTCGGGCAGCGCAGGAACGATTGCGGAATCCATTCGTTCTAACTGCATTCGCAACATGTACAGCACGTCCACATCGCCGAGAACATCATCGATGGTGGAACGCACTTCGACTCCCCATGACTCAACATTGCCCGGCAACAATGCAGGCGGAGCAACCACGATGACATGCGCCCCAAGGCGACGGAAGATGTCAATGTTGCTGCGAGCGACTCGTGAGTGCTTGATATCCCCCACGATTGCGACGTTGCGACCTGCGAGCGAATCCTTCGTTCCGAACTCTCGCGTCACGGTGTATGCATCGAGCAACCCTTGTGTGGGATGTTGATGCCACCCATCACCAGCATTGATGACTGCTGCATCGGTCCATTGCGTGATGGTTTGTGGAACACCACTTGATTTATGGCGGATGACGAGAGCATCAATTCCCATTGCCGACAATGTCTCAATGGTGTCGCGAAGGCTCTCACCTTTGTTCAGACTGGAACTCGACGCCATAAACGTCATCACATCTGCCGAGAGACGCTTTGCGGCAGTTTCGAAACTAAGACGAGTGCGCGTGGAATCTTCAAAGAAGACGCTTGCGATGGTCTTGCCGCGCAGAGCGGGCACCTTCGGGACCGAACGAGTGTTGATCTCAGCCATGTGGTCAGCAACTTCAAGAATGCCGACAATGTCGTCGACGCTGAGATCATGCGATGACAAAAGATGTTTCACTGTTCCACCGCCGTCACGATGACTCCTTCTGGGCCCACCGATACTTCATCAGAGAAATGTGTGGGGATGTTCTTGCCGACATAGTCCGGGCGAATGGGCAATTCACGATGGCCACGATCAACCATGACTGCAAGTTGCACGGCGCGCGGACGGCCGTGGTCGTTGAGAGCTTCTAGCGCTGCGCGAACAGTGCGGCCCGTGAAGAGAACATCATCCACGAGTACCACTGTGCGGCCCGTGAGATCGATGGGGATATCAGTCGGTGCAGAGAGGACGACGGGGCGCAGGCTGAAGTCATCGCGATACATCGAGATATCGACAGCGCCTAGCGGCACGGTGATGGAGCCATTCAAACGATTGACGTTGTCGCAGAGTTGACGCGCAATCCATACGCCGCCTGTCTGCATGCCGACAATGACAACTTGGGAAAGGTCGCTGTTGCGTTCAATAATCTCATGGGAAATACGAGTGATGGCGCGCGACACATCGTCGGCACCAAGAATCTCCGTCCCAGTCACAGCAGTAATGCTCACTTGCTGGAAGAAAGTTGAATCGCAGGCATGAAAAACGCCCCTCGCGAGGGGCGTGCGTGCATCAAAAGTTCTTGAACCATGTATTCCTTCCGTTCGAGCCTCACAGGACTCGTTTTACGGTCTTTTTCACTATACACAAGTTCGCTGTAGCTGCCTAAGGCTGAATGCGTTGGAACACCTGCCAGAACTGATTGCTCTTGATCTCCCGGAACTGGCCTTGCACTCGGGCCCATTCCCAGCGAAGTTCCTCCCCCATGGCTCGGGGCAGGATCACATATTCCACATCTTTGGCTGCGGGCAATTCCTTGTCCGCCAGGGAGTCGTCCACGCCGTAATACAAAGCCTTGAACGGATTAGGAAAGAAATACACCTGGCGACGATGGCCCAAATGTGCAGTGAGAGGGTCATACGCCGACACCACTGCATCTTCCGGAATGCCCTTGATGATGTGGAGACCAGATTTCGCGACGGGCGAACCTGCCGTGAGGGCAACTCGTGGATGAGTCGCCAACGGATGAATGCCCCAAAAAATGAAGGTGACCGCAGAACAACACACCGCAGCCGCCATTCCCACTCTGCCCCATCGAGGTCCTAATTTTTTGATTCCAAGAACTGTCGCCACAACAAGCGGAGCAATCACAATGATCGAGTAGTGGTATTCAATTTGATGTTGATACCAAAAGGTGCTCACTACGTTTGATGCCAGTACCGGTAGAGCAATCACTGCCACTGACGGAGCCAAGGCGAATAGCGCACCGAACGGCGCAAACATCTTGAAGAGATACAGAGGGCGGTTGTCATCCCAGAGGTACTTCGCAACATTCGTGGGGTTGGTGAAGATTTCCTTCAGGAATCCCCCCACACCGCCAAATGGAATTCGCCAGCCATTCCGAGTCGGTACTCCGATGAGATGCCTCATCATGACGAACATGCCGAGAATGGTGACAACAATGGAAGAAGCAGCAACAAGAAGACCTTTTCGCTTGTCGAATTTCCACGCCACAAACAAGCCGAGCGGCACCATCAACAACAGCACGTCTTCCTTCACCAAAAGCGAAAGCGCGACTGATACAGCAAAAAATTTCCACTTTTTTGTGAACGCGGCGTAGAAACACAGCGGAATAAACAGTGCGAGAAAGGAATCGGGATGGAAGTTTTCCATTGCCCCACCGTTGAGCGCAGGATTCGCTAGCCACAGAATCGCAGCGCAAAAGCCCATCGCCCCGCTACGTAGTAGGTACTTTGACAGCAGATAAATCGGAAAAGCTCCTGCTGCTACCGCGATGGCTTGCACGACGAGCAATGTCATCGTCCCCGGAACTATCCAGTACAAAGGAATCAACAGGATCAGAATCAGTGATGCGTGGTCCCCCAGAAGATTGCGACCCATCAATGTGACAAACGGTGAATGCCCGCGAGACATCAACCACAGACCTTGGTCATACAAACCAACGTCGTATGAAAAAGTGCCTAACCCGTAATGCAGGTCATAAGCAATCCACGTCATCCAAGACGCATGCGCAACGCACAATGCAAGAAGAGCCCAACCCCAGGGAGAAACAGACCTCAGACGCTCTTGTAAAGGCAGAATGCTGAAGCGCCGGTGCCCGTTGGTCACCAGATAATTATTGCCCAGCTGGGCGTGTTTGTTTCGCCACGGCAGCAAGAACACCGTTAACAAAACGTCCCGAATCATCGGTGGAGAATCGTTTTGCAAGTTCCACAGCCTCGTCAATGACGACAGCAATAGGAACATCAGGGCGGGACATTAATTCAAAGATGGCAAGACGAAGGATGGCACGATCCAATGCAGGCATGCGATCGAGAGCCCAACCGCGAGCGTGTTCTTCAATCGTTGCATCGATAGCTTCGCGAGACGCTTCAACACCTTCGAGCAATGTGCGGGCTAAATCTTCAGAAGCAACACCGCGTTCGGCCATCAATTCAATTGCAGACGCAGAACGTTGTTCAGCTTCATACAAAAGAATGACTGCTTGTTCACGCGCATCAGTACGTTCGTCGTATGGGCGGATTGCATCCGCGTCACCCGACATCAGACGCGAGTGACGTAATCGCCGGAGCGAGTGTCGACCTTGACCTTGTCGCCCACGTTCACAAACAAAGGAACCTGGATGACCTTGCCGGTCTCAAGTGTTGCGGGCTTCTTTGCACCAGAGACACGGTCACCCTGGACGCCGGGCTCGGTGTCTGCGATGACGAGTTCCACTGATGCAGGAATTTCAACGGTCACGATCTCGTCGCCGTGATACGCGATGATTGCCATTGCTTGCTCAACGAGATAGTCCGCAGCATCACCCAAAGCAGCTGGCGAGATATTGGTCTGGTCGTACGTCTCGGTGTCCATGAAGACGAAATCGTCACCGTCTTTGTACAAGAACTGCATGTCGCGCTTGTCGAGGATTGCCTGCTCAACGCGGATACCTGCGTTGAAGGTCTTTTCGAAGACGTTGCCGTTGCGAAGGTTGCGCAACTTGGTGCGAACAAAAGCTCCGCCCTTGCCTGGCTTCACGTGTTGGAACTCAACGACAGTGAAAAGGCCATTGTCGAGCTCGAGGGTGATTCCGTTCTTCAGATCGTTCGTGGTGATCGCGGGCATGAGAGTTCCTTGGGACTGAGAGTGAGAATGCGGCATTCTGTGCCGGTGACGACGACTTGATCCTCGATCCTGACGCCGCCAACTCCTCCACGATAGAGCCCAGGCTCTACGGTCACCACCTCATTGGCCTGAAGGACGGCAGAACAACGGGGAGAAAGGATGGGCTCTTCATGGATATACAGCCCGATTCCGTGTCCAGTCCCATGCACATATTCGTGCTCTAGGCCTTCGCGAGCAAAGATCGAGCGCACAGCGGCATCAACCTGCGAGCCTGCGACACCCGCCGTGACCGCCCGTACCCCTGCGAACTGCGCTTCACGAACTGTGTCGTACATGTGTTGATATTCGAGGCTCCACTCGCCCACCTGGATAGTTCGTGTCATATCGCTGCGATAGCCGTCAAGCTCAGCGCCGAAATCGATCACAACACCATGACCGGCCTCAATGACCGCATCGGACGGTTCATGGTGTGGACGCGCGCCATTTGTCCCTGTTGCGACAATGGTGTCGAAACCCACGTTGTCAGCACCCTTCTCGCGCATCAATGCGTCGAGACGATTCCTCACTTGCTTCTCAGTGGAACCACAGATTCCATCTTCAATCACTGAGAGCAAAGCGTCGTCCGCGATTTTTGCAGCGGTTGCCATGATGTCAATTTCCCATTGATCCTTCATGCGGCGTAAATCATCTAGTGCAGTGGAACGCGCCACGAGGGGCAATTTTTCTCCGAGCGCCTTCCAGCGAGCAGCAGTGATATGTGACAAGTCAATTTCGACTTCTTTGCCACCACAGCGAGAAGCGATTGCAACATCTACTCCATCACGGGAATCAATGAGATACACATCAACGGGCGCACCCGAGCGCTGAATCTCAGAATGAGCACGCTCGACATAACGACCATCGACAAAAAGAGTTGCGCTCTGGCTCTTTCGATGAACAAGCAACTGGGACGTGCCGCCCGTAAATCCAGTGAGCCAACGGATGTCCTCCGTGCGCAGAACCAAAACATGTTCCGCTCCGTCCATCGCTGCCAGGCGAACGATGCGGGAGGAAATATTCATCGTGGTTACGACAGTTGAACGAGAGCTTGCACTGCGAGCGCGTATCCGAGCCCACCAAAGCCAGAGATTGTTCCGTTCACGACGCCAGAAAGAACACTGACGTGGCGGAACTCTTCCCTTGCGCCTGGATTGGAAAGATGAACTTCAATGACATTGCCAGGAAAGGAACGCAATGCATCATGGAGAGCCCAGGAGTAATGCGTGAAGGCTCCGGCATTAATGATGATGGCGTCGTAGTTGCCCTTTGCGCTGTGCACTGCACCCACAAGCTCTGACTCAGAATTCGACTGCGAGTCACTGACAGAAATTCCGTGTTCCTTCGCTGCAGTCGCCACTGTTGCAACATGGTCTGCAAGCGTTGCAGTGCCATAGACCTTCGGCTCACGGGCGCCCAGCAGATTGAGGTTTGGCCCATGAAGAACAAGAATGGATGACAACGACATGCACCCACGGTACTCCGACCGATTCATGGTTGGGAGTGATTAAAAGCGACTACGACAAACGCTGAGAGAACGCTGTCAATGCCGTACGAATATCGGCTTCCAGCACTCCGGGAACAACTTCCAATCCGTTCACCGAATCAAGAACAAAGGTGATGGATTCCAATGCCTTCTTGTCTCTGCCCATTGCAGCAATAAGTCGACTCTCATCAAGACCAGCAGGCATGACGAGGTCAATCCCATACACCTCATTCACGACTCGATAGTGCTCATCAACCCGAGCAGAATCAATTCGACCCATGACGTGAGCCAAATGTGCTGCGTAGAGAAGTCCGATTGCCACGGCCTCACCGTGAGCCATCGCGAAATTCGTTTCAATCTCGATGGCATGAGCCAATGTGTGACCATAATTCAGTAGCGCTCGCACGCCGCCCTCGCGTTCGTCGGCAGCGACAATGTCTGCCTTGATCTTGACGCTTCGTGCAACACGCTCGGGAAATGACAGTTCATCCAAATTTTCACGAGCGATGAAGTGATATTTCGCCATCTCGCCAAGTCCACAACGCATCTCTCGTTCGGGAAGAGTTTTGAGAGCATCCAAATCACATACGACACCATGCGGCTGCCAGTACGCGCCAACGAGATTCTTCCCTTCTGGAATATTCACGCCAGTCTTTCCGCCCACTGCGGCATCGATCATTGCAAGCAAGGATGTTGCAACATGGATCACTGGAATACCGCGGTGATACGACGCAGCTGCAAAACCAGCAATATCGGTCACCATGCCTCCGCCAACACCGACGACAACATCGTGTCGAGTGAGTCCGGCCTGAGCAAACGCACTACACAGCATTTGGATCGTGGCTAGAGACTTGTGTTCTTCGCCGATACCAATTTCATGCACCGTCACTTGATGGTGTGGAAAATCAGGGATGAAATCAGCAGGGATGCCAGATT
Source organism: Actinomycetota bacterium (assembly GCA_041175365.1). Lineage (GTDB taxonomy): Bacteria > Actinomycetota > Acidimicrobiia > Acidimicrobiales > Ilumatobacteraceae > UBA2093. Next base: position 35,575 of record JBEDFA010000082.1, read on the forward strand.
GCGTCACAATGGCGATTCTCTTTGCCGTCGACGGCAACAACGACGCGGCTTCGCTTCGAGCACCATGACCAACAACAACCGAATACGTGCGGTCACCTAAATCAACAGTTACGCGATTCATCTCACTCATTACTACCGTCTCCGTACTTCAGTGCCTCGTCGATTGCATCAATCAAGAGCGTGCACACAGATTCCTGCGACCTGTCAGACACATCGATAACAATGTCGGCTACCGAGGAATACAACGGGGCACGTTCTTCGGAGAGTCTTGACAATGTTCCCTCTCGGTCATCATCCAACAATGGACGATGAACCCCTTTCGCTGTCCGTTGTGCCAATACCTCTGGACGGGCATGCAACCAGACAACAAGTGCATCGGATTCTGCACGAGCAGTGTTGAGAACTGATCGATTGTTCTCGCTGACGACTACTCCCCCAGCACCAGCAATGACCGCACCATGAGGTGTGCGCAAACATTCAGCAAGAACATTGGACTCGATCTCTCGAAATACTGGTTCGCCGTCATCTGCAAAAATTTGACGAACAGACTTCCCTGCCCGTGCCTCCACCAACTTGTCGGTGTCGAGACAGTCCAAACCGTAATGAGTAGCCAAAGTTCGGGCCACCGTGGATTTGCCAGTTCCCATCAGTCCGATCAGGACAATGGTGAGGCGATTCTGAGTCACGACTCCAGTGTCGCCTCAAACGACGCAGCATTGCGAACGAATTCTGCGAGCGAGTCTCCACCAAACTTCCGTTGTGCTTCAGCAGCAAGAACGAGAGCAACCATTGTCTCCGCAACGACACCCATTGCCGGCACGGCGGTGACGTCGGTGCGCTCTTTGAAACTCACGGTCTCTTCCTTCGTCACGGTGTCGACTGTCTTCAACGTCGGCTTGTTCAATGTGGCCAGTGGCTTCATAGCGGCACGAACAATCAATGGCTCGCCAGTGGTGATGCCACCTTCTGTACCGCCAGAGCGATGACCTTCGCGAACGTACTTCTTGTTTGCTGCATCCCAATGAATGGGGTCATGCGATTGGCTTCCGCGTAATCCAGCAGTCTCGAATCCGTCGCCAATTTCGACGCCCTTCACAGCCTGGATGCTCATCACGGCCTGAGCCAACATTGCATCAATCTTGCGATCCCAATGAACGTGGCTACCGAGCCCAATCGGGACACCGTACGCAATGACTTCAACAATGCCACCCAGTGAGTCGCCCTCACGTGCAGCATCTTTGATTGCGGTGATCATCGCTTCTTCAGCACTCTTGTCGAAACAACGAACTTCAGACTCATCGATTGCAGCGAGATCCGAGAATGTCGGCAAAGACGAATTGTTGGCCTTTGCATCACCCATTTGCACAACATGGCTGAGAATGTTCACGCCAATATGCGACAACAACTGCTTTGCAAGCGCACCTGCAGCAACGCGTGCTGCGGTCTCTCGAGCGCTTGCGCGCTCCAATACATCACGTGCATCAGAGAAGCCGTACTTCTGCATGCCCACTAGATCGGCATGACCAGGACGGGGCTGCGTGAGTGGAGTTTCGGTTGCGCCAGGTTCTGGCGACATTTCGGCATGCCACTTATCGCTACGGAACCATTCGGAGTTCTGAATCTCAATGGCGACCGGAGAACCGAGTGTGCGACCATGACGAACACCACCCACCAAGGTGATGACGTCCTTTTCGAAACGCTGGCGTGGGCCACGGCCGTAACCAAGACGACGACGGGCTAGATCAGTTTCAATGTCCTCAGCAACGATGGGCATGCCAGCGGGCAGACCTTCCACGATGACCGTGAGAGCTTTTCCGTGTGATTCGCCAGCTGTGAGGTACCTAAGCACCGTTTCAGACTACTTGCGACGAGAGGCAAGTTCCCGTTCTGCGGCCTCGCGCATGGGCCCAGCCTCTGGATTCCAGCCAAATTGATAGACACATTGGCGACGAGCCTGCTGAATCAGCATCCATAACCCGTCAACCGTGACTGCCCCGGCCTGACGTGCCGCCTGCAGCAAAGCCGTATCCATCGGAGAATAGACGGCGTCGAGAACAACCAGGTTTCGATGCAACACGTTGGCGGAGATGGGCATCTCGTCTGAATTCATCCCCACCGATGTGGTGTTCACTAAGACACTGGCACGGCCAATATCTTTCGCGGTCCCCATCACGATGTCGCCGCCTGCCTCGCGAGCAGCCGGACCGAGGGTGCGAACTAACTCTTCAGCTTTTTCAGCTGTGCGATTGATGATGGCAACGCGTGCCCCCCGACGACCAAGAGCGAGAGCGACGGAGCGAGCAGTTCCACCTGCACCAAGAACTACAGCGTGTGTTCCGCCCAGTAATGCCCCACCCTGTTGTTCCAAAGCATCACAACATCCATCTCCATCGGTGTTATGGCCAGTAGCGATTCCATTTTTGAATTCCACACAGTTCACGGCATGAAGCAAGGCTGCATCTTCGTCAACCATCTGCAACAGCGGAATGATCGCTTCCTTCAACGGCATCGTCACTGAGAGTCCGCGCACATCATCCGACTTCAATGTTTCGAAGACAAGAGGTATTGAGTCGACATCAGCGTCGATAGCTGAATATTCCCCTGCAACAGATTGCGCTGCAAATGCTGCGCGATAAATAGCTGGCGACAAGGAGTGTGTAATGGGTGTGCCGACAACAGCTGCCATCACGGTTGAAGTATTTGTCACGGAAGTAATCCTGCAGCCTTTGCTTTTGCAACATTTGCCAGATGCTGTTCATATGTCGTTGCGAAGGCATGGCCACCTTCAGCATTTGCCAATACGTAGAAGAGGTACTGACACTTCACACCGGCAGCCAACCCAACACATGCTTCATCTGCCTTTGGTGGTGCCCCAGCAGGTGCCAATGCAGCCTGAATGGAAGCTCGCCCTGGGTTGGCAATCGGAGTAGGTGGCAGACCCTTGTTGATGTATGTGTTGTACGGAGTGTCCGTGGCCTTCATATCAGTCCACGACATTGCAGGATCTTGTCCGTACTTCACAGCAGCATCAATCTCTAATGGCATCTTTGCTGCGAGACGGTTGTAAATCACTTGTGCAATCTTGGGACGGTCAGCCGCGACCTTCGCCTCGCGCTCAATGAGCGACGCAATAATCAAAATTTGATATGGGCTGTACCCGCGCAACTTTGCGCCTGCAGTTAGATCAACTTGCCGAGCAACACGCTCCATCATGGATGCCATAGTGGATACAACACGAGATTCGGAACCATCGCCTGAAACTTGATACGTATCCGGGAACAACAAACCCTCAAGAGTGTTGATGTTCTTCGGTTGCAGTTCAGAACGTACCGAACCATCAGTTGCTGCAGTCAGGAAATCTGCGGGAGTCATGAAAGTCAGTTTTGACGACAATCGGTCTGCCATCTGTGCCACTGTCATACCTTCAGGGAAAGTGACCGAAATGAATGTCTGCGCCGGAGGTGTTGAAAGGGCTTTGATGATGGCGCCAGCATTCTCGCCCACATGCAATGTGTAATAACCGGGAGTGAGATCTATCCCACCTTTTGTTGATGCATACCAACGAAATATGGAAGCACTCTTGATGACCTTTTGGTCTTCCAACCGACTAGCAACTGATGACAATGTGTCCCCGTCATTAACGGTGAAGTTCACAGTGGCACCAGGCGCACCCGACGGGTTCAGTTGATGAATAACCCACCAACCGGTTCCACCAATCAGCAGTATGACCGCGATGACGATAGTAAGCACCATACGAACGGGACCACGAAGATGATCCAATCCAGGAACAAGTTCTTCTGTTGCACCTTCGGCGACAACGGACACTTCGTCCCAAGGGTCTTCGCGCCAATCATTGGGAAGCAATGGATCACCCGTCATGAATTCTGGGGACTTCCTGAATCAAGCCACGACTGGAGAATGACAGCTGCGGCGACTTTGTCGATCACCTTGCGACGATCTTGAGCATTCAAACCACGCTCCATCAGCACACGATCGCCTTCCACAGTTGACCTGCGTTCGTCATGGATGTATATCGGCACGTTAACCACCGTAGCCATCCGCTCGGCTTCCATACGGGCAGACTTTGCAGCGGAGCCCTCTGAACCATCCATGTTCAGGGGCAGGCCAATCACGATTGCTTGCGCTTCTTCTTCCAAGACAATCTTTGCTATTTCCGTATGATCGATTCGTTGGGATGTACCCCGTTTCAGAACAGTCAGCGGCGATGCAATGGTTCCACTGCGATCAGACGCAGCGATGCCAATTCTTTTGGAGCCGAGGTCAATACCTAGGACGCGCACAGTCTCAGCCGAGTGAGCCGATGACGGCTACGGCTTTCTCCCGAGCAATGTTCAATGCCTCGTCGATCGCTTCAACGTTCTTACCGCCGGCAGTCGCAATGTCACCTTTGCCGCCACCGCCACCGCCAACAGCCTTCGCTGCATCTTTAATGATGTCGCCTGCATTGACCTTCAACGATGGAGCCGTAGCAGAAACTATGGATACTCCACCGGTGTCGGTGACGCCGCCGAGAACCACTGCACGTATCCCAGCCTGCTGACGAACAGCAACAGCAAGATCACGAAGATCATTAGCTGTCACACCATCAACGCGGGAAACAATGATTCCTTCAACTGCTTCAGCAGCAATTTCAACGGCTCGGCCAGAAGCCAATCGTGCACGCATGACTTTCAACTCGTCCTGGGCTGCCTTCAATTCATCGAGCTTGCGCTGAACACCAGCAACGGCATCATCGGTCTTCGTACCAACAACTGCAGCAACCTGTTCAAGGATGTCGCCATTGCGTTGAACGAAACGAAGCGTGTTCACGCCGGTGACAGCTTCAATTCGACGCAAGTTCGAGCCGATAGATGATTCTCCGACAATCTTGATGGTGCCGATATCGCCTGTGGCAGAAACATGAGTACCGCCACACAATTCGGTGGATGCACCGGCCTTCAAGACACGGACCGTGTCGCCGTACTTATCACCAAAGAAAGCAATGGCTCCTGCTGCAAGAGCCTCCTCCTTTGAAGTTTCAAAAGAATCAACACCAACATTGGCGAGCACCTGTGCATTTGCGAGTTCTTCAATGCGAGCAATTTCATCTGCCGTGACTGCGTCATAGTGACTGAAGTCAAAACGCAAACGATCTGGCGATACCAAGGAGCCTGCCTGCTTGACATGCTCACCCAACACTGTGCGCAATGCCCAGTGAAGAATGTGCGTCCCCGTGTGGTTGCGGCGAGTTGCAGTACGTGCTGCCGTGTCGATGCGTGCCGAAACAGCAGCACCTTCAACCGGTGCACCCTTGACAACACGACAGATATGGCGACGAAGACCTGGCAATGCGAAGTTTGTGTCGATCACAAGCAATTCAAAATCTGCACCTGCAATGGTTCCAATGTCTCCGACCTGTCCACCGCTCTCTGCATAGAACGGTGTGTGATCAAGGAAGACCTCGACAAGATCTTCATCGCCATCGATAACTGCGAGAAGAGTTGACTCGGATGCTTCATGGACATAACCAACAAACTCGGTTGTGCCGTGAGCTTCCATCACTTCGCGATATGCGCCAACACGGTCACCGTCTGCACGACCCGACTTACGAGCATCCTTTGCGCGAGTGCGCTGTTCATTCATCTCGGCTTCAAAGCCTTCGATGTCAACTTCCACGCCGCGTTCTGCTGCAATCTCCTGCGTGAGCTCTAAGGGGAACCCGTAGGTGTCGTGCAACAAGAAAGTAGAGCGGCCAGACAAACGTGTGGGGTTTGCGGCAATGTCATCTTCCAGAATTGCAAGGCCTGTCTTCAGTGTGTTGCGGAAGCGTTCTTCTTCTTTTGTCAACACACCAACAATGAATTCGCGGTTCTTCACAATGTCGGGATACGCATTGCCCATCACATCGATGGCCACGCCAGCAAGCGTTGGCATCACCAGTTTCTCCGTGCCCAACAGGAATGCATGACGCACGGCGCGACGAATGATGCGGCGCAACACATAGCCACGGTTCTCATTGCTAGGGAACACGCCATCGTTAATCAACATCGTCGCGGAACGAGCATGTTCCGCTAAGACTCGAATACTGAAACTGTCGCGATGTTCGTAGTCGCCGATTCTGTATTCACCGCCAGTGATTTCCTGAGCGGCCTGAATCAATGGATGGAGAGCATCGGTCTCCCACACGGAGTCAACGCCTTGCACAAGAGCAAGAATGCGTTCAAGACCTGCGCCAGTATCAATGCTCGGCTTTGGCAATGGTGTGCGAGTGCCGTCGGATGCCTGGTTGTACTGCATGAACACGAGGTTCCAGAACTCCATAAAGCGGTCGCCGTGCGGGTCATTTTGCGGACCACCATCAGGGCCAAAGTCAGGACCACGGTCATAGTGAATCTCCGAACATGGACCACACGGGCCGGTGTCCCCTGCCTGCCAGAAATTGTCTTTGTCACCGAGACGCTGAATGCGCTCCATCGGAACACCGACTTGTTCATGCCAAATCTTTTCGGCTTCATCATCTGACTCATGAACGGTGATCCACAGACGTTCCGGGTCGAAACCAAAAACCTCTGTCACCAATTTCCAAGACCAGGGAATGGCATCTTCTTTGAAGTAATCACCAAAACTGAAGTTGCCCAGCATCTCAAAGAAAACAAGATGGCGCTTTGTGCGACCGACATCGTCAAGGTCGTTGTGCTTTCCACCTGCACGAACACATTTCTGCACGGTGACGGCGCGGTTATACGGCGCAACTTCATCACCCATGAAATAAGGCTTGAACGGCACCATTCCGGCCACGGTGAAAAGCAACGTTGGGTCGTGAGGAATGAGACTGGCCGAAGGAACAACGGTGTGCGCTCGGTCGCCAAAAAACTGTGAGAAAGCGGACCTCAGTTGGTCTGCGCTACGGGGCGTACCGGAAGAAAGTGGTGAAACCATGAGACTTCCATGTTACCCACCGCCCCTTGGCGAGATGGGAGGGATTGATTGGCTTCAGATTGTGAAGTTCTGCCCTATGGCTGTCGCGGTGCAGGCGGGACGGGCGAGGAATCGCCACCATTTGATTTGCCGTACAAAGCAACCAATCGAGTCAGCAAAGACTTCGCAGAATCGATGAGCACCGACAAAATTGCACTGGGGGTCATTTTCTCTGCTGCGGCAATGGCCTTACGACGCACCCACAACACACCCGACACTCCGGAAATGACTCCGAGAACAAACCAGAACATGCGCCGCATCACGCCACCCACCATTTCATTGATTCGCTACTCATGTGCCTCACGGTAATACCGCAGTTCACCTAATCCCAACGGATGAAACGTTGGAGGTTGCGCAGTCGTCGGGGGTGCCTGCCCGGTGCGACCTTCGCGGACATCAGCCACTGCCCGACTAATCGCATCTGTGACTGCCCTGCTCTTTGGTGCTCGGGACAAATGAATGACCGCATGCGCCAAGTGATGAAGAGCTTCAGGAAGCCCCACCCTGTCGAGGGCTTCGGCTGCAGCAACTGCCACCAAGAGCGATGTGTGATCCGACATTCCAATGTCTTCGCTTGCAAAGATCATCATTCGTCGTGCAATGAACCGTGGATCTTCGCCAGCTTCCACCATGCGCGCCAACCAGTGAAGAGCGATATCCACTTCAGAAGCACGCATCGACTTAATGAAGGCAGAAATGATGTCGTAATGATCGTCGCGACCCATGCGCGACACACTGGTATCGAGCGCAGTGGTGGCACTCTCGAGAGACACTGCTGCGCCACCCGATAAGGCAATAGCAACTTCCAGTGCCGTCAGAGCTTGACGCGCATCACCGGTACAACGACGAGCAAGCAAGTCAATCGCTGCATCATCGGCTGTAATGCCGTCGTGCTGGAGGGCACGACGCAGCAACACCGCGACCGATTCTTCACCAACGGGTTTGAGCGCAAAAACAGAGGATCGACTGCGTAGAGCTGGATTTACGGAGAACGCAGGATTCTCCGTCGTTGCGCCCACAAGAGTGACAAGCCCGCTTTCCACTGCATGCAACAACGCATCTTGCTGTGTTGTGTTGAATCGATGAATCTCGTCAACAAAGACAACTGTTCCCCTGTCGTCAATTGTGAGTCGACGTTTCGCAGCATCGATAACTTCACGAATATCTTTCACCCCAGCAGTGACAGCAGACAACCGTTCAAAGTTTCGTTTGGTAGTACTTGCGACAAGTTCGGCCAGTGTTGTTTTTCCTGTGCCCGGAGGGCCCCACAAGATAATGGAAGCCAAACGATCAGACTCGATCAAACGTCGCAGTGGACCAGAGGGACCCACGAGATGCTCTTGCCCGACAACTTCATCAAGAGACGTAGGACGCATACGCGCAGCGAGCGGTGCTCGTGCAGCGATGCGTTCCTCCACCGACGCGGTGAAGAGATCGGGTTCGTCCATGAGAACTACGCAGTTGCTGGCGGTGGCAACAAACGAAGCCCGAGATCAGCTAAGTGTGCAGGCTCCACTGGAGTAGGAGCATTTGTCATTGGATCCGAGCCGCTCTGGGTCTTCGGGAACGCGATCACTTCACGAATGTTTTCCTCGCCCGCGAGGATTGCGGTGAGACGATCAATACCAAAAGCAAAACCGCCGTGCGGGGGCGCTCCGTATTTGAACGGTTGCAGGAAGAATCCGAAACGCTTGTCGGCTTCCTCATCAGAGATTCCCAAGCGGTTGAACACACGACGTTGCAATTCAGGTTCATGGATACGAATAGAGCCAGAGCCCAATTCCCATCCGTTCAGAACAAGGTCATAGGCCAAGGCACGAACCTTCAATGGCTCTGACTCAAACAGATGCAAGTCATCTGGATGTGGGTGACAGAACGGGTGATGTCCTGGACGAGGGTTACCAGTAACCGGGTCAACGCCAATGAACAGTGGGAATTCTGTGACCCACACGTAGCGGTATGGACCCTCATGCACAGGCGGACGACCAATGTCATTTCGCAATGTTCCGAGAACCTCACAGGTGGTCATCCACTCATCGGCGACAAGCAAAATGAGGTCACCCTCAACAGCGCCCATTGTCGAGACAAGTGCAATGCGTTCAGCATCGGAGAGGAACTTTGCAACAGGAGATTCAACGGCAGAATCTGCGCCGACCTTCATCCACACAAGACCTTTCGCACCAATCTTCTTGGCACGGTCCGTCAGTGCATCGAGTTTGTTACGACCATAGGCAGCAGCTTCTGGATATGTCGCCGCATCGACCCGAATGCCCTTAATGCATTCAGCACCCGCAAAAGCCTTGAACTCCGTGGCCGAAAACAGCGGAGTGAGTTCCACTAATTCCATTCCGAATCGAAGGTCGGGTTTATCGATTCCAAATCGCTCCATGGCATCGCGCCACGTAATGCGCTCAATCGTTGGTGGCGCCTCACCTGTCACTGCTTTTGCAGCAGCAACAACGGCACGACCGATGAATTCAAGAACATCATCTTGCGAAACGAATGACATCTCAGCGTCAAGTTGCATGAACTCGTATTGACGATCTGCTCGGAGGTCTTCGTCTCGAAGACACTTTGCGATTTGGTAGTAACGGTCAACGCCCGACACCATCAACAACTGCTTCCACAACTGCGGCGACTGTGGCAAGGCAAAAAACGAACCGTGTTCCTTACGAGACGGAACCAAGAACTCACGTGCACCTTCTGGTGTCGACGGCATCAACAATGGTGTTTCGACTTCAAGGAAGCCGTTCTCTTCCATTGCACCACGGATAGCACTGTTGACCTTCGCGCGAACACGAAGGTTCTTCTGCATACGCTCGCGACGAATATCGAGGTAGCGATACTTCAAACGCACCGATTCATCAACATCGTCTGCACGCTGGTCAACGGGGAATGGTGGCGGTTCTGCGGAGTTCAGAACTTCGACGACACACTCGCCCACTTCCACTTTGCCTGTCGACAATGTGGCGTTAATTGTCCCCTCTGGACGAGAACGGACTACACCCGTGATGCGAACGACATATTCGCTGCGGACATCAACATCATTGTCGACGACACATTGAATGATTCCTGAATGGTCACGAAGGTCGACGAAAGCTAGCTTCTCGCCGTGTTCACGGCGGCGACCGACCCAGCCACACACCGAGATGGTGGTGCCGATATGCGATTCATTCAACTCGCCGCACATATGTGTGCGCATTGCGGTCGACTTCATTGTGTGTTCCTCCGGGGGTTGCGTTCACCAACGATGGACGCGAGATGGGTAATCAATTCGGCCTGTACGACCACGCTTTGATCTGAGGTCATCAGGTTACGGACAGTGCAGTTGCCTGCCTCGGCCTCATCTGGTCCGATAATGATGGCAACGCGAGCACCGCTTCTGTCCGCCACCTTCATCTGTGATTTCATACTGCGACCGTCATAGGCACGATCAGCTGTAAAGCCAGCGGCCCGCAACTCATCAGTGATTCGAAGTGCCGTCATTCCATCAACAACGTCCACGATGAAAGCATCGATCTGCGGCGAACCAAGGTCAAACACCGCTTCGCTGTCACAGGCGAGCAACGTGCGGTCAATGCCGAGGGCGAATCCGACGCCAGGAGTTGCTGGACCACCGAGGTCCTCAACAAGGCCGTCATAGCGTCCACCGCCACCCACTGCAGTTTGAGCACTGTCCAATGAAGTGGAGACAAATTCAAACACGGTGCGTTGGTAGTAATCCAGGCCTCGAACAAGACTTTCGTTCACCGTGTATGGGACCCCAAGAAGGTCGAGCCCTGCGGTCACAGATGCGAAATGTGCACGGGCGTCATCAGACAGAAACTGTCCAATCGTTGGCGCGCCAATGACGACCGGCTTGTCCTGCGCACGCTTTGAATCAAGAACTCGCAATGGATTACGTAGCAATGTTGCACGCGCTTCGTCTGAGAGCTCTGCAGAGCGAGACTCGAGATACTGACGAAGTGCTTCGATGTATGCCGCACGATCCGCGAGGTCACCCAAAGAGTTGACCATCAAGACGACGTTCTTCAGACCTAAGGATTGAAAGAACTGCCAACCAAGCGTGATGACTTCAACATCAAGAAGTGGGTCCGTACTTCCCAGTACTTCAATACCCACCTGGTCGAACTGGCGAAAGCGACCGGCCTGAGCCTTTTCATATCGGAAGTTGGAACCCGAGTACCACACCTTCCACGGTGTCGTTGGACGGTGCTGGGCAAATGCACGACAGATTCCAGCGGTGTGTTCTGGGCGAAGCGCAATGCGACGTCCACCCTTGTCCTCGAAGTCGTACATCTCTTTCGTGACGACATCGGTGGCATCGCCAAGACGAAGAAAGACGCCCAGGTCTTCAAACATTGGCGGGATGACGCACTCATAGCCAGCAGATTCCACAATGTCGGCGAACTGAGCCGAAAAGGCACGCCAGCGGCCCGCTTGCGGGGGAAGGATGTCTCGGGTACCCGGACTGGTCTGGAATGACGGCACGACAGGCAAGGCTAGTCGGGCGCACCACCAGGGACGATGCGATATGCGTCGTAGACCGAATCAATGGACTTAATCACCCGCAACACAAACTCCAGGTGATTCGGGTCTGCCAGTTCAAATTCGAAGCGCATCTTGGCAACTCGGTCAGAACCCGTATTGGTGCTGCAAGCCACAATGTTCACATGCTGTTCCGACAATGCGTTGGCCACATCTCGTAGGAGGCGACCACGGTCGAGCGCCACGACTTCCACACCGGCAGTAAAGACAGTGCCGGGCGTGGTGCGAGACCATTCCACATCGATCATGCGAGTGGGCTCGTCGACCATCAACGTCACCGCGTTTGCACAGTCGGAACGATGGACACTGACTCCTCTGCCCTTGGTCACGAAACCGAGAATGTCGTCGCCGGGCACTGGAGTGCAGCAACGGGACAAGCGAACCAATACATCTTCAAGACCTTCAACATGAATGCCTGTGGAACTACGGCGGTCAGTACTTGGACGATCGACGCGCATGGGCATTGCTAATTGCTCATCACTGCCCTCGCGTCGAACTGCGCGACCGATTCGCTGAGCAAAGCCACGAGCTGAAACGTGGTGCTCGCCTACTGCTGCGAAGAGCGTGTCCACATCCGCCATGTTGAGAGCTTCAAGTTCCTGAAGGAATGCATCGGATGTCCAGATGCGTTGCACGGGAAGACCTTCACGTCGAAGTTCAGCGGTGAGTTCTTCTCGACCCGACTCCACCATGTCTTCACGTCGTTCACGTGTAAACCAGCTCTTAATTTTTGTGCGCGCACGAGGCGACTGCACAAAACCCAACCAGTCCCTGGACGGACCGGCATCTTCCACTTTTGATGTGAAGATCTCACATGTATCGCCCGAAGCTAAACGAGCGTCAAGAGAGACGAGTCGGCCATTAACGCGCGCACCCACGCAGGCATGTCCAACCTCTGTGTGCACGGCGTATGCAAAGTCAACCGGTGTGGAATTAAGAGGCAATGTCACCACGCGACCCTTCGGCGTGAAGACAAAGACTTCTTCTTGCTCAAGGTCACTCTTCAAGTCGGCCATGAACTCGTTGGGGTCAGAAATATCTGACTGCCAATCGATGATGCGATTCAGCCAATCAGAGTCGTTCGAATCACTGCCTTGTTTGTAGGCGAAGTGTGCAGCAACACCCCATTCAGCGCGTTCGTGCATGTCGCGTGTACGAATCTGAACTTCCAGCGGCTTGCCACCAGGGCCAATCACGGTTGTATGCAGCGACTGGTACAAGTTGTACTTCGGCATAGCGATGTAGTCCTTGAATCGACCCACCACCGGACGCCACTTTCCGTGGATGCAACCGAGTGCCCCATAACAATCACGAATGTTGTCGACGATGATGCGGATTGCGACAAGGTCAAAGATTTCGTCGAAGTCCTTGTCCTTCTGCACCATTTTCTCGTAGATGCTCCATAGGTGCTTTCCGCGACCTGTCACATCAGCAGAGATATTGACATCAGCCAAACGCGCGCGTACTTCTGCAATGGATTTTGCAAGATACACATCGCGTTCCGGCGTACGCGTTGACACGAGATGATCGAGTTCTGCAAAACGCTTTGGATACAAGGCGGAGAACGACAGGTCTTCTAGTTGTTGTTTGATTTCCTGCATACCCAAACGGTTCGCAAGTGGAGCGTAGATATCCAAAGTCTCTTGCGCGATGCGTTGTTGTTTGTCAACGGGGACACCACCAAGCGTGCGCATGTTGTGCAAACGGTCGGCCAATTTAATGACCAGGACGCGCATGTCTCGCGCCATCGCCACGAGCATCTTTCGCATCGTTGCTGCTTGTTGTGCCTCACGTGAGTCGAACTGAAGTCGCTCTAGCTTCGTGACGCCATCAACAAGGTTTGCAACTTCCTCACCAAAATCGCGTTGAACATCTTCAAGCGTGATCTCTGTGTCTTCCACTGCGTCATGCAAGAGCGCTGCTGCCAACGAAATGTCATCAAGACCAATGTCAGCAACAATGCGAGCCACCGCAATGGGGTGATTGATATATGCCTCGCCTGACGACCGCTGCTGAGTGATGTGCGCAATGCGCGCAGCTTCGTATGCACGGTTCACCAAAGACACGGATGCCTTTGGATGGCGCTTGCGATATGCCGTTAAGAGAGGAGCAATTTCCTCAATTGGAGCACTATGGTGCCGTCTCCACGGAAGGACGCGGTCGGCAGTGGCCATAACGAGATGTTACTTGCGTGACTTCTTCCGGGGTCGCGGTGGGTGGCTCAAAATGGCCTCCACTGCGGGAACCGGTGTTGGAGTTGACGCATCTGTACCTGTCGAAGACTCTGCGACACGTGCACGACGACTTAGAGGTGCTCCCGTGGACATGACGTGAGCCATTTCGGCACCCACGGAAATCTGACCACGCATTGAGGAGTACTGCGCGCTGCGCTCCTTCAAGATGCCCAACACTGGAGATGCAATGAAGATTGATGAGTAGGCACCAGTTGCCATACCCACCAAAAGCGCAATCGCAAACTCTTGCAGTGCAACCGCACCGAAGACTCCAGATCCCAAGACAAGAAGGCTCAGAACAGGGAGAACTGCGGCGATTGTTGTGTTCAGTGAACGCATCAACGTCTGATTCATCGAGATATTCACCACGTCGGCGTAGGAAATCTTCACATTTGCATAACGTCGCTGATTCTCGTCAACTTTGTCGAACACCACAATGGTGTCATACAGGGAGAAGCCCAAGATGGTGAGGAACGCGACAACAGTTGCAGGCGTGACTTCAAGACCAGTGACCGAGTAAACACCCACGCTGATTCCGACGTCGTGCACCACCGCAGCTAATGCTCCGGCGGCCATACGAGATTCAAATCTCCATGCGATGAACAGCGATACCAAAACGAGGAAGATAAGCAGTGCTTGCACTGCGTCGCGGGTAATGCCGCGACCCCAAGTGGCGCTGACCTTTTCAATGCTTACGTCAGCCGACTTGATACCAACCTTTGTTGCAAGGTCTTCTCGGATGGCTTCTTCAACTTTGACATCAACAACTTCAAGCTGAATACGAATGCGCTCGTCAGATCCGGAGCTGAGAGTTTGAATCTTGGCGCTTGCGGAATCGACTTTGTTCTCTTCCAAAATGGTCCGCGCATCGTCGGCAGAGATTTTCCCGTTCACTGCCATTTCGAATGCGACACCGCCTTTGAAGTCGATACCGAGGTTCAGGCCCTGTGCAAACAGTGAGATCACTGTGATGAGCAACAATGCACCCGATACAAAAAAACCCAGATTACGGCGACCGTAAAAATTGATTGTCGTTTCCCCGCGATAGAGACGCTGCCAGCGACCAGACATTATGCAACCTCTACATTCTTTGCAGCGCCTCTAACGCCAAGCACTTTCCCGTTGTTAAACAATTTCGTACGCGCCAACAAAAGAACTGCAGGTCGCGTAAAGAAATACGAGACCACCATGTCGGAGAGCGTTGACAAGCCAAGGAAGAACGCGAATCCGCGCACTGAACCCACGGTGAGCCACCACAACACCACCGCACCAATCAGCGAAGCGGTGTCAGCGACCACAATCGCACGCCACGCCGAGTTGAATCCACGTGACGCCGAATTACGCAAGGTTCGGCCGGCCTGCACGTCGTCCTTCAACTTTTCGAAGAACACCACATACGAGTCCACCGTGACACCAATGGACACGATGATGCCGGCAGCGCCAGAAAGAGTGAGCGCTAGTCCATTGGTCTTCGATAGCCATGAGATAACGCTCCACAACAAGAGTCCGGAAACGCTGAGACCCGCGACGACGACGAGCGCAATCAAACGGTAATAAAAGAGCAGGAACAGCAACACCAGAAGAACTCCGATGAGACCCGAGACAATTGCCGCCTTCAAAGAATCCTCACCCAAAGACGCAGACACGGTCTGCACCGTTGGGGTATCAAATTTCACTGGAACTGCACCGAACTGGAGAATTCGAGCGAGTTCGGTTGCTTCTTTTTCTGTGAATGATCCGGTGATCTGGACATTTCCGTTATTGAACGACGGAGCCTGCACCACAGGCGCAGAAATCACTTCACCGTCAAGACTGATGGCGATCTGTTTCGATGGACATTCTTCGCCACCGTCGTAACACTTCTTCGCAAGCGCGTTCCAAATGTCTTCGCCTGCTGCACCATCTCGCAGATTTGCGGTGACAGCCCAGCTTCCAGCGTTCACATCTGCTGTGGCTTCATTCGTGAAGACTTCACCGGTTGCTTCTGCTGGACCCAACAAATAGATGAGTCCGTCTTTACGGCCGGGATACACGGTTTGACCTGGAGCAAGCCCAGTAGCGGGGTCGGTGCCAGGAACAGTGGTGGCTACAGGAACTGTGGTTGTTGTGACGGCACGACCGCGAGAACTACCTGCGCCGCCTGTCGGTGGCGCCAACGTGGTTGTTGCACCCTTGACTGTCGTCGTCGTTGCGCCCTTCGCGGCGGTTGTTGTCGTTGTGTTCTCAGGATTTTCTGCAGTCTTCAGAACGGGGCGCATCTCCACAGCACCTGTACGACCAATGAGGTCAAGTGCCTGCTGCTGATCCTTCACACCAGGAAGGTTCACAACAACAGTGTTGCCCTGACGAATGATTTCAGGCTCGGCAACACCGATGGCATCCACACGCTGACGGATGATGTCGACGGCAACAGTCAGAGCGGATTCCTCATAGGTGCCAATCGGAGTCATGGTGACGGAAGCACCACCTTGGAGGTCAAGACCCAGCGACGGCTTGTTTCCAGCCAGAGTGTTTCCAACGAACAGGCCAACAGCTAACAGGACAATAGAAATGAGAGAGACAAGAAGATTGCGCTTTGACATGCGTTACTTCTTTGAAGCGCTATCAGT